>NZ_LLWH01000054.1 GCF_001411475.1 Pseudomonas endophytica
CGAGCCTTTGATCGACATGGGCCGCACGGCGTTGAACGTCAGCGGTTCGATGGTGGCGGGCACCGTCACCAGCCAAGCGCTGCACCAGACCGACAAGGCCATTTTGGCTGAAGACGATCACGGGGATTTAGCGCACACGTAAACGCTTCTAGTCCTATCACGAGGGGCGATCATCGCCCCTCGTCAGTCACGTATTGGACGGCGACTGCGGGGTGTCAGGGTTGAGTTGCTGGCGTCTGAATTGCCCCGGTGGCTGTCCATGGATCTGGCGAAAACGTCGAGAGAAATACGCTTCATCAGCGAACCCGCAGAGTCTCGCCACTTCCCCCACCGGCCGTGTCCCATTCAATAAAAAATTGCGCGCCGCGTGCATCCTGCGCTCCAGCACCAGCTCGGTGAAGGTCTTGCCGATTTCCTTACGCAACCAGTGCGTCAGGTACGTGGGTGACAGGTAGGTCGCCGCCGCCACCTTGATCAGGTTCAGATCGGGGTCGGCAATATTCTTCCGTAAGTATTCCGACATCCTGCTCAGCGCGTCGCGTCGGCTGACCTCAGCCGCATTCTCTTCTGCCAACCGTTTCAGCGGTTCGGCATACAAGGCGCAGACCTTGCCCACCAATTGCAGCAGCAAGCCCTTGAGCATCTCGCGAGTGCCGAACTGACGGTTTTCATCCAGCACGCGCATCTGCTCGATCAAGGCGCAGACGCTGGCGAAATCCTCATCGCCCAAAACGAAGTCCAAATGTTCCTGAAAGCGGAACGGCGACAATTCAGGGGCCAAGAGAATCGAGACTTCCTCCAGATCCATTGGGTCGCACTGCAAGTGCGGCAGCAAAAAGGTCTGGGAAAAATTGATCACCATGAAATTGCTTTCAGGCGGATGAGGAATAACGTGTACGCGATGCGGCAGGATGAAAGCCAGCGTGTTGCGGGCAAACGGGCGTTCAACGTTGCCAATGTGCTGCACGGTGTCGCCACCGATATTGATCTGGATCTGAAAATATTCGTGGCGATGCGGGCTGGTTTCGGCGCGCCGTCCTTTTTTGTCGCGGATGTAGAAGTCCATCAGCTCGCTGCGTTGCTGCATGACATAGGTGGGTACTCGGCTTGATGACGACATCGCCTGAGGATCCTCGACAGGTAAAAGGGGCGGATTATCGGCGCATCACGACCTGCGCAGATGCAGGGCATTGTGGCGGCGGACAGCCTGTGTTTCAACAGCTCATAGGATGACCTCACTTTCGACACAATAATTGTATCTCTGTGTGATATGTCGCCCTGTCCAAAAAGATAAGATCACACCACTAGAATAAAAACCTTTTAATACAACAATTTAACGATATTAAAAGCCGCATCACCAGAAATAATAAATCTGGATTTTTTTTGGACACCTGCATTTTTTACGGTTTTTAGAGAAAAAAACGATCTAACACCGCCATTGATTTTGCGAGGTTGTACGATCACATTGAACGCCAATGCAGTACGCCCCTTCCAAAAATAATCAAAAGGTGCAGATTCATGAACAGGCTTTTTTCCCCTTTTAACACTCCCCCCGACTGTCCCTGTCCGAAGGCGCCTCTGAGCGTCTAGTTGCGTCTGTCCGCGCCTTTATCCACTCACGATTGGTATGCCCCGTAAAGAGGGTAATGCCTTGGGCTGTGCGCGAACACTTCGATTCGTCTAACAATAAGAAGGTCAACTCATGTCGAACTCGTCTATTTCCTCTGCCACCGCAGCGTCGGTCGGCGTCGGCGCACGGGACGCCGTGGTGCCTGAACGGCTGCCAACCCGTCGGCGCTGGTTCATGCTGTCATTGCTGTTGATCGCCACGATCATCAACTACATCGACCGCGTAAACATCTCAATTGCCGCTCCGTTCATGGCCAAGGATCTGGGCCTGGACAAGATTGAAATGGGCCTGATTTTCTCCGCGTTTGCTTGGACCTATGCGCTGGCCTTGGTGCCTGCGGGTTTTATTGCTGACCGCTTCGGCTCGCGACTCACCTATGGCGTGTCGCTCATCAGTTGGTCGACGGCCACCGTGTTGCAAGGCTTTGCCACCGGCTTCGCCTCACTGTTCGGCCTGCGTCTGGCTGTTGGCGCCATGGAAGCTCCGGCGTTTCCGGCCAATAGCCGTGCGGTGACGGTCTGGTTCCCGGCCCGTGAACGCGGCATGGCCAGCAGCATTTATGTGTGCGGCCAATACTTGGGCACGGCGCTGTTTACCGGCGCGCTGTTGTGGCTGGCCACAACCTTTGACTGGCGCCATGTGTTCTATAGCACCGGGATCTTGGGCATTGTGTTCGGTGTGATCTGGCTCTTTTTGTACCGTGATCCGCTGAACTGCAAAAAAGTCAGCCCGCAAGAACTCAAGTACATCGAAAACGGCGGCGGCTTGGTCAAGAGCAGCCAAGAGCGTACAAAATTCAACTGGCGTCAAATCGCCGAGCTGTTTAGCTATCGTCAGGTGTGGGCTATTTGCATCGGCAAATTCGCCAGCACCTCGGCCTTGTACTTCTTCCTGACCTGGTTCCCTACGTACCTGATCGAAGAACGCAAGCTGACCATGATCAAGGCCGGGATCTTCGCGGTGCTACCGTTCATCGGTGCAACCATCGGCATTCTGCTGGCGGGCTTCATCTCCGACATGCTGATCCGTCGTGGCTACTCAATGTCCTTCGCCCGCAAGTTGCCATTGGTGGTCGGTTCGATGCTGGGTATGTCGATTGTGCTGGTGAATTTCACCGACTCGAACGTGTTCTGCATTGCCATCCTGACCGTTGCTTTCTTCGCCCAAGGCATCGCTTCTTCGTCCTGGGCAGCTGTCTCTGAAATCGCCCCTAAACAACTGATCGGCCTGACCGGCGGGATCACCAGCTTGGCCGCCAACATCGGCGGGATCGTGACCCCGATTGTGATCGGCGCCATCGTCCAGTCCACCGGTACGTTTGCCTACGCCTTCTGGTTCATTGGCGGCGTGGCGTTGATCGGCACCCTGTCCTACTCGTTACTGCTGGGCCGCTTGTATCGCATCGAACTGAAGGCGCGCTGAGTCATGAACGCGTTTTTCTCCAACCCAAGACTGTATTCGTCCAACTACATAAAAGATTGCCGCCGTACGCTGATGCTTCTAACAGGACAACTACAAAAATGACTATGACTGAGTATGTATTTACCCCTGATTTGCCCGTGACCTTGCCAGTAGCCGGTAGCCAGCAGCGCTTTCCCGTGGGCCGAGTGTTCTGCGTAGGCCGCAACTACCCTTGGCCAGACACCCAAGGCCAGTCGCGTCAGCCGCCCGTGTTCTTTATGAAGCCCGCGAGCAACGTGGTAGAGACAACCGGTGAGGTGACGTACCCGCCGCTGACCGAGGAGTTTGTTCACGAAATCGAGTTGGTGGTGGCGATTGGTGAGGGCGGTGCCAATATCCCGGAAAGTCAGGCACTGGCCTATGTCTGGGGCTATGCGGTCGGGCTTGACCTGACCCGTCGTGATGTCCAGCGCGCCGCCAAAAGCAATGGTTTGCCGTGGGAAGGTGCCAAAGTGTTTGACGGCTCGGCGCCGATGACAACCATCGTGCCGGTGACTCGCGCAGGCCACCCGAATGGCGATTTGTGGCTGAACGTTAATGGCGAAGAGCGCCAGCGCGACAGCCTCGACAGCCAGATCTGGTCGGTCAGTGAAATCATCAGCCGTATTTCGCAATCGGTCGCACTTCGCGCCGGTGACTTGATCATGACCGGCAGCCCGGCAGGCGTAGATGTGCTGCTGCCAGGCGACGTCATCAACGCCGGGATCGACGGCATCGGCCAGCTGGAAATGCGCGTCAGTCAGCGCCCTTAAACCGGGTAAACGCCTCAAGAATTGTAATAGGAGATAACACCATGAACAGCCCTCTTAAAGTCGCTCTGGTCACCGGCGCCGGTAGTGGCATAGGCCGCGCTGTAGCACTGGCGCTTATGGCTGACGGTTTTACCTTGGTATTGGCTGGGCGCCGCCCCGAGCCTTTGCAGGCATTGGCCGAGCTGGCCATCAGTGAAGGACACCAAGCCTTGGCGGTGCCCACTGACGTGCGCGACCCGTCGAGCGTTGATGCACTGTTTGCCACCATCACAGAGGTTTACGGGCGTTTAGACGTGGTGTTTAACAACGCTGGAATCAACGCCCCTGCGGTGCCGTTGGATGAATTGACGTTTGAGCAGTGGCGCAACGTGATCGACACCAACCTCAACGGTGTTTTCCTGTGTGCCCGCGGTGCCTTCGGCCTGATGCGCCGGCAACAGCCGCAGGGCGGACGCATCATTAATAACGGTTCGATTTCGGCCCACACCCCACGCCCGTTCAGCAGCGCTTACACCGCCAGCAAACACGCGGTATTGGGACTGACTAAATCTCTGGCTCTGGACGGCCGCGAATTCAACATCGCGTGCAGCCAAATCGACATCGGCAACGCCCTGACCGAAATGTCGGTGCGCATGACCAAAGGTGTACGCCAAGCCAACGGCACCATCGCGGTAGAGCCGATGGTCGACGTCAAACACGTCGCCGATGCCGTGCGTTACATCGCTGGGCTGCCGTTAGACGCTAACGTCCTGAACATGACCGTCATGGCCAGCGCCATGCCGTTTGCCGGTCGCGGTTGAGCCGGCTTTTTTATTCCGTTTCGCGAGGTTTACACCATGAAACCAGAAATTTTGCAGCTCAGCCCAATCCTTATTCCGGCCATCAACACACGACTCGAAGAGCTGTTCACCGTTAGACGTTACTTCCAGCAGGCCGATAAACAGGCGTACTTGCAGGAACACGGGGCGAACATTCGGGGCGTCATCACCGGCGGGCACACGGGCATCACCCAAGCGGTGATGGCGCAATTGCCCAAACTGGAAGTGGTGGCGGTCAATGGCGTCGGTACGGATGCCGTCGACCTAGCCTACGCTCGCGATCGCGGGATCCGCGTGACCGCGACCATCGGCGCGCTGACCGAAGATGTTGCCGACCTGGCCATTGGCTTGTTGATCTCCGTGTGCCGAGGCCTGTGCACCAGTGATCGCTACGTGCGCTCGGGTCAATGGCCGCACAGCCCGACGCCGTTAGCACCGTTGCCCTTAGCCCGTCAGGTGTCGGGCATGCGTATCGGTATCGTCGGCATGGGCCGAGTTGGCCGTGCAGTGGCGACCCGAGCCGCAGCGTTCGGTTGCCCGATCAGCTACACCGATCTGCAACCCATGAGCGATCTGGATTACACCTTCGTGGCGGATCTGAAAGAGCTGGCCAGCAACAGCGACGCGCTGATTCTTGCCGCCGCGGCCGATAAAGCTGAAGGCATCATCAATGCGCAAGTGCTCAAAGCGCTCGGCAAAGACGGTTACCTGATCAACGTGGCACGCGGCAAGTTGGTTAACGAGGTCGATTTGGTGGCGGCCTTGGCCGCAGGTGAAGTCGCAGGCGCGGGGCTGGATGTGTTTGTTGATGAGCCGCACGTGCCCGAAGCGCTGTTTGCCAATGAAACCGTCGTACTGCAACCACATCGCGCCAGTGCAACGCTGCAAACCCGCACGCGCATGGGGGAAATGGTGGTCGCCAGCCTGGTAGACAGCTTCGCCGGGAAAGTACCGCAAGGTTCTGTGACTGACTGAAGCCGTTAAACAAAAAGCGCCGTTTCTTTTGAGACGGCGCTTTTTTTATACGTTGTAACGATTACCGTCTTTCCCACACCTCAAAGCTGAATGCGGGCTTACCCTCTGCCGCTGCGTGCTTTTGTTCCGACACCAACGCCCACTGCGCCTGCTCAAACTCAGGGAACCACGCATCGCCCACCGGGCTCAGGTCTACTCGCGTCAGGTACAACCGGTCGGCATCCGCCAAGCCCTGGGTGTACAACTGCGCGCCGCCAATCAACATCACTTCGCTCACGCCTTGCTCTTTGGCCCATACTTGCGCGCGCTCGACAGCGGCCTCCAAAGACGCAAACACTTCGGCACCTTCGAGCTGCAAGTCGGTCTGACGACTGACCACCAAGTTCAAGCGCCCCGGCAGCGGGCGGCCCAGCGAATCCCAGGTTTTGCGCCCCATGATGATCGGCTTGCCCAAGGTGGTGGCCTTGAAATATTTAAAATCCGCAGGCAAATGCCACGGCATGCTGTTGTCGACGCCGATCACGCGGTTTTCACCGAGCGCCGCGATCAGGCTGAGGGGGAGAGATTTTTTCATGTCGGCGAGGATAGCAGAGCCGCCCCTGCTGCTGTCAGTACCCCGCCTGACTAACCGCCAGACAGCGGTTATGCTCACGGTTCACTTAGATGGAATGTCGCGTGACTCAACTTTCCCCGTTGCAACGACTTTGGCTGACCGAAACCGTGCGCCTGCGCGAAGAACACGCAGGCCCGCTGGACGACCTTGAGGCCAACCGCCGCGCCCGCAGCAGCGCTGGCGACCTCGCTACGCGCCTGCAAAACCGCGCACTATGGCTGGCCGAGCGAGATGGCTTGGTCAGCGCCATGCGCCATTGGCTTCAAGGTTCGCGCCTTGCACTGTTGGGCCTCGCCGTACTGGCCATCATCAGCGGCGGCGGTTTGGCGTTTGCCGCGCTGGGGGACGGGCAACGGCCGGTCAATGTGTTCTGGGCGCTCGGCAGTTTGCTCGGGGTCAACCTAGTGCTGCTGCTGAGCTGGTTGCTCGGGGTGATCTTCGCCGGGGAGCATGGCGCCAGCCTTGGCCGTTTGTGGCTGTGGCTCAGCGGCAAATTAGCCCGTGACGCCAAGGCCGCGCAGCTGGCCCCGGCGCTGTTGCTGTTGCTGCAACGGCAAAAACTCAATCGCTGGGCACTGGGCACATTGGTCAATGGGTTATGGCTGCTGGCAATGCTCAGCGCGCTGACGCTGATGCTGTTATTGATGGCCACCCGCCGTTACGGTTTTATTTGGGAAACCACCCTGCTGAGCGCCGATGTCTTTGTCAGCGCCACCCGTGCCCTCGGGGCACTACCCGGCTGGCTAGGCTTTAGCGGCCCGAGCGAAGCCATGATTCGCGCCAGCACCGACACCCTAAATAGCAGCGAAGCAGTCCGCCAAGCGTGGGCGGTGTGGCTGGTGGGCGTGCTGTTGGTTTACGGGGTACTGCCCCGCTTGGTACTAACGGCCTTCTGCCGCTGGCGCTGGATACGTGGGCGCAACGCGCTGCAACTGGACCTCAACCTGAACGGCTACAGCCAACTGCGCGAGCGTTTAATGCCTAGCAGCGAACGCCTTGGGGTCAACGATATCGCCCCCGAACAGTTGCACAGCGTGGAAGCTGGGCAGACTGATCTGCACACCGAAGGCGCGTTGATAGTGGCCATTGAGCTGGACGATCAACACCCGTGGCCGCCCACGTTGCCAGCCACGGTCAAAGACGCGGGCATCCTCGACAGCCGCGAATCCCGGCAAAAATTACTTGAGCAAATGACCCGCTTCCCGCCTGCGCGCTTGGCGATTGCCTGCGACCCACGGCGCTCGCCAGATCGCGGCAGCCTGGCGTTAATCGCTGAACTGGCACGCAGCGCCGCGGCCACCCGCATTTGGCTGCTGCAAGCACCACACGGTCAGGCGCTAGACGCAAACCGCTTGGGCGACTGGCATCACGCTTTAGAGCAACTGGGGTTGCCGTTCGCTACCAGCGCCCCGATCAACTGGCTGGAGACAGGCCATGACTAAGCCTCTGACGCTGGCCGTGGTGGGCCACACCAATGTCGGCAAAACATCGTTACTGCGCACCCTCACAAGGGACGTCGGATTTGGCGAAGTGTCCCATCGCCCCAGCACCACGCGGCATGTTGAAGGGGCGCGACTGTCGGTCGACGGCGAGCCATTGCTGGAGTTGTATGACACGCCGGGGCTGGAAGATGCCATCGCGCTGTACGATTACCTGGAGCGACTCGACCGCCCTGGCGAACGCTTGGACGGCCCCGCTCGGGTCACACGCTTTCTCGACGGCAGCGAAGCGCGCCAGCGTTTTGAGCAAGAGGCCAAAGTACTGCGCCAATTGCTGGCCTCTGACGCCGGGTTGTATGTGATCGACGCCCGCGAGCCGGTGCTGGCCAAATACCGAGACGAACTCAGCGTGTTGGCCAGTTGCGGCAAACCGCTGTTACCGGTGCTGAATTTTGTCAGCAGCCCGCAGCATCGCGAGCCTGAGTGGCGTGATGCGCTGGCCCGGCTTGGCCTTCACGCACTGGTGCGGTTTGACAGTGTGGCCCCGCCCGAAGACGGCGAGCGTCGTTTGTATGAAAGCCTCGCCTTGTTGCTGGAGCATTCACGCGGCGCGCTGCAACGTTTGATCACCGACCAACAAGCCCAGCGCGAAGCCCGTAAGCACAGCGCCTTGCGCTTGATCGCCGAACTGTTAATCGACTGCGCTGCCTGCCGGCGCAGCGTTGCCAGCGAAAAAAGCCTTGAGCAACACGCCGTGAGCCAGCTGCGCGAAGCGATTCGCCAGCGCGAACAGCGTTGCGTCGAGGCACTGTTAAAGCTCTACGGCTTCCGCCCCAATGATGCGGCCGCCAGCGACTTGCCGCTGCTGGACGGGCGCTGGGGCGATGACTTGTTTAACCCCGAAACCCTCAAACAACTGGGCGTTCGAGTCGGCAGCGGAATAGCCGCCGGGGCTGCCGCTGGTGCGGGTGTGGACTTGATGGTTGGCGGTCTAACGTTAGGCGCGGCAGCGCTGGCCGGAGCGATTGCCGGGGGGGCGCTGCAAACGGCGCGTAGCTACGGCAGCCGCCTCATGGGCAAGCTCAAGGGGCAGCGCGAATTGACCGTGGATGACAGCGTGTTGCGCTTACTGGCCTTGCGTCAGCGCCAGTTGCTACACGCGCTCAATGCACGCGGGCATGCGGCGGTCGACAGCATCCAAGTGGCCACCCCGCAAGACAAAACCTGGCGCGAAGGTAAATTGCCCGAAGCGCTGAACAAAGCCCGGGCGCACCCTCAATGGTCGTCGCTCAACCCACAGGCAAAACTAAGCCAGGGCGAACGCCAAGAGCAGATCGAGTGGCTGGCCGAACATATCTAAACCTGTAGGCTGCGAGCTTTTAAGGTCAAAAGATCGCAGCCCCGTAGGAGCTGCCGAGGAACGAAGGCTGCGAGCTTTTAATCTATCGGGCCGCTCTAAAACTCTCAAGATCGCAGCCTTCGGCAGCTCCTACGAGACCAGCCCTATTTCTGCCCACGCGTGAAACA
>NZ_LLWH01000055.1 GCF_001411475.1 Pseudomonas endophytica
GCTCGTCAGCATTGCTAAAGTTGCCGTTGAACATGTCGTTACCCAAGGTTCGCCCGCTGCTGCCGTACACCGACATCCAACTGGTATCGCCACTCACCTTCTGCAAGCCCAAGTAGACTGTGTGCCCACCCGTCGCGGCGGATAACAGACCATAAGCTGTGCGACTGCTGACATGGCCAATGCGCGCACTACCGTCATCCTTGTCGATAAAGTAGCCAAGGTTGGCGCCTAACACCCAGTCGCCGATCGGCTGCTTGTGCAACAGATTGAAGTAGCTCTGCTGGTAGATGTCTTTGAGTTGCGCGTGCCAGACCCCCACCTGAGTACGCTGCTGATTAAAACGATACTCAGCCCCTGCATAGTTGAAACGGTCAGAGGTGACGCCCGGTACCGCCCAGCTCGACAGGTCTTGCATATCCGATGAGTTGCGCAGGCTAACCCTTCTGTACTGACCCGCCTGCAGGCCCAACCCTTCAATTTCCTTCGACACTAGCATGGCACCCTGGAAGGTTTGCGGTAGCAAACGGCCATCATCGTAACGCAGTACGGGCACGTCAGGCATCAGCTCACCCACTTTGATTTCAGTGGCTGACAAGCGCATTTTTGCCGCCACACCCGCGCGGCTGAAGTTGTCTGCGGCGCGCCCATTACTGCGTACCGGCAACAGTTCAGAGCCGCTGGCCTCGCGGCTACTGTCGAGCTTCACCCCCAGCATGGCAATCGCATCAACACCCAATCCGACTACGCCTGGGGTGTAACCCGAGTTGAACTTGAGGATGAATCCTTGGGCCCACTCATCCACCTTACTTTTCGGCGCACCTGAGTCACGAAAATCACGATTGAAGTAGTAGTTACGCAACAGCAGATCCGTGCTCGAGTCTTCAAAAAAACCTTGTTCTTGCGCCATTACGGGGGCGCACAAGGTCAACGACAGCAGGCCAATGGTGTTCTTCATTATTATTGTTCTCCGTTTTTTGAGCGCAGCCGCTCCCCGCAGCTGAAAAAGCCCGCCCGACAAGGTGATACGCGAGGAAGACGCCCGGCTAGGCCGGGCATTGATCAATGCCTGGAATCAGGCCACAGAGGGCATCGGTTGCGCCGAGCTTGCCCCCGGTTTGAGAAGCAATAAACAGGCAGCGGCGATCACGAATACGATGGCGAACACCCCGTATAAGTGCAGTGGCTGCCAGCCCGCATCGAGCAGAAAACCGGCCACGACTGGCGAAAGGATGGCGCCAATGCGGCCAATCCCGATTCCCCAGCCCACGCCAGTGGTGCGCACCGAGGCGTCATACACCATCGGCGACAGCGCATACAGCCCCGCTACACAGCCGTTGGAGAACATTCCGATCATCAAGCCCAGCCCCAAGGCTGCCATGACCGAAGAGCCCGAGCCGACAAACAGCACCAGTAAACCTGCCGTCACCAACATGAACAGCGATAGCACCCGTGTCAGCGGCCAGCGCGAAGCGAGGCCACCGACCAACGCCGCACCGAAGATCCCGCCCACACTCAACAGCACGCCACCAGTAATACCTTGTTGCGCCGTGAGCCCAGCAGATACCAACAACTTTGGCGTCCAGCTCATCACAAAGTAGAAACCAAACATCACCAAGAAGAACAGCGTCCAAATCAGCAACGTCGTACGGCGCAGCATTGGTGTCAGCAACTTGGCTACGCCTTTACCTTCGCCGACCGGGCTGGCCACGGCAGCAGGCAGGTTATTAAGCGTTGGCTGGCCCATGCGCTCAGCCAGACGATTAATGCGCTGTAAGGCGGTCGCCGGGCGGCGAGCGAGCAGAAAGTCCAGCGACTCCGGCAGCCATAGCAGTACCAGGGGGATAACGGCAAACGTCACCACACCGCCAAATACAAACACCGAACGCCAGCCCCAGTGCGACAACAGCCACACCGCGATTAACCCACCCAGCGTTGCGCCCAAAGCGTAGCCGGTGGACTGCAAGCTCACCGCCAGACCCCGCCAGCGCTTGCTGGCGTATTCACTGGCAATCACGTTACTGCTGGCCAAAATCCCGCCAATGCCTAACCCCGTCAGACCGCGTAGCAAGGCTAATTGAGTGGGCGTTTGGCTCAAGGCGGACAGCAGCATGCCGGTGCCTGACACCACCAAACAGAGGAGGATCAAGGGCCGACGACCAATGCGGTCTGCCCAAGGCGCAATAAACAAGGAACCAGCTGCCATGCCAAACAAACCGGCGCTCAGCAACATACCGATTTGCGCACCACTTAACGCCCATTCGGCCGACACCGAGGCCGCCGTGAACGCCATGACCAGCACATCAAAACCGTCAATCATGTTGAGCACAATGCAAATCCCGATGGCGAGCCATTGGAAAGAACTCATTGGGCCATTGTCGACAGTGGTTTTCAGATCAATAGCCATGCTCGCGCCTCCGACTCGGACATCACCGAAGCGAAAGAACCACACAACACGGCGTAACTCACAGACTTAAAGCAGGCAGAACCTAGGCGGTTCTTAGCGCTTGAGAAGGCGTTCATGACGAGACCCTTTTTGTAGTTTTTATGGGCAACGCTCAGAGGCAAGATCTCCGACATCACCTGGCCGCTAGTCAACCTGTTAATGGATCCACAGGCAAGATGAGGGCCGAAGCCAGACGGGTTTGAATACTGAAATAACACGATATTAAGCGCGCATAAATAAAATTAAATTCTTATTTATCAATTAGTTATAACAGTTAATTGATCACGATATTACTGTGCGATTATCGAGCACCTTCGTGCTTAAAGTGGGCCAGCGCCTATATCGCACTACCTTTTACCCCTAATTAATGCTCTGGTGCGTGCTTGGGCTGAGCCTACAAACGATATTGGATCCATTGGATGCATGTTCAGGTTTTGTTTAGCGCATCGCACCCTCAGGATCGAAATGATTGGATCCGCAGGTGTGAGGAAGTCTGATATTAAGAGCACAAAAGCACTTTTCGCTGCGCAAGGACTTCCCGCCAATGCCCTCCTCTTCGCCAACCGCTGGCACCTCAAATGGGGTGTTTGGCCTGCTCTGTCTGGGCAGTTATTTGTTGTCCGTGTCATACGGAACCACGTTCTTATTGGCCATGATGCTCAGCGCCCATGGTGGCAGTGAGTCCGATGCGGGCACGATTCTTTCGGCGGCCATGCTCAGCACCTTTGTTGCGGTGATTTTCTCGGGGCATCTGAGCGATCTGTTTGGCGCTGCCAAAGCGATCGCAGC
Organism: Pseudomonas endophytica; assembly: GCF_001411475.1. Classification (GTDB taxonomy): domain Bacteria; phylum Pseudomonadota; class Gammaproteobacteria; order Pseudomonadales; family Pseudomonadaceae; genus Aquipseudomonas; species Aquipseudomonas endophytica. The sequence goes on from NZ_LLWH01000055.1 coordinate 3,233, forward strand.
GGCGGCCGTATTGTTGGCTGCCGCGTGTCTGGGCTTTGCCAGCCTTCAGGCATTCGGTGTTGCGGCGTTGGTTTATGGGTTGATGCTGGGGTTGGGCTGGGGCGTGTTTTATACCTTGGGCCCGATTATCGTGGCGATGATTATCGAACCCGCACGCAGGGTTAAATATTTCGCCTTGCTGTCAGGCAGCATGATGACCGGGATCGGCACTGGCCCTTTACTTGGCCGAGTCAGCGAAGCGCTGGGTTACCCCGTGGAAACGGCCTTTGTGATGGCGACTGCGGCCAGTTTGTTGGGTGGCTTGGCTTTTATATTTATCGGCCCGCGCCTCAAACGTCAAAGCGCCAAAGTCGGCCCCATCAGCGTGTGCAGGATCACACCGCGCGCTGGCGTCACAGTGCTGGGCTCCAAAGCGGTATGGGCGATTATTATGGTCGGATTGGGCGGTGCCATTTTCGGCGGGCTATCGAGCTTTCAAACGTCCTACGCGGCGCTCAACCATCTGGATTACTCACTGTTCTTTCTGGGGTTTATGAGCGCCGTGATTACCTGTCGCTTGTTCATTGCGGGGGTTATTGTCAAGCGCGATCCCTACTGGATGGCGTGTGGGCTGACGGCCTTGATTGTTCTTTCGATACTGATGTTTATCTTTACCGTCAACTCCAGCGCGACCTACGTGTTGGCAGCGGTAACGCTTGGGGTCGGTTATGGGCTGACTTATTCTGTGATCAACGGCCTAGCCGCCAACGAAGCGCCCGCCGGGCAGACCTCGCAATCGCTGGTGCTGTTTAGCTTGGGGTATTTTATCGGCGTGTTCGGCTTCCCGTGGATCGCAGGTCGGATCATTGTCAGCGATGGCATGCCGACGCTGCTATGGCTCATTCTGGGGCTTGCCGTATGTAATTGGTCTATCACCGTCGGGCGTCTGCTATGGCGTAAGCGGATTGCTACACGCCTCACTGCGTGTTGAGGCAGGCCTTAATCCTCGGCAGAGACCGCTTCTAATGGAATGATCTGCGCACTGCCATGGCGCACTCCTCGCTCAGCCATGACATGCCGAGCCAGTTCTCGAACTTCGCTAACGGCGCCCTTTAGTACCGAGACTTCCATGCATTTGCCGTGGTCGAGGTGCACGTGCAAGGTCGACAAGGTCAGGTCGTGGTGCTCATGAAACGCGTTATTTAGACGTTTAGACAACTCACGCGTGCCGTGATCGTAGACATAACTCAAGGTCGCCACGCAGGTCGCTTGGGGGTCTGCGACATCTTCTTCCTGTAAGCCTGCACGCAACAAATCGCGTATGGCTTCAGAGCGACCTTGATAACCATGAGTGTCAACTCGCTCGTCAATCGCGCTCAGCAAAGCATCGTCCAACGAAATAGTGACCCTTTGCATATAAATTAGCCTCGCAATTATGAGCTTTTTACATAGACTTCATACCCAACGCGTTAATGGGCTGATGGCCATCAACTTTTGGGAGACGCAGTGTGAAGCAGTTAAGGATGAAAAAACAGCTTGCCCTCTGGATCACGGGGGCCTGCTTGGGAGTCAGTGCAATGCCTGCTTTAAGCGCTACGCCTGACCCAACACTGACCTATTCATGGCCGACCAATGCTGGCCCGCTGGACCCTAGGGGTTACTCGCCAAACCAGATGTACGCCCAAGCCATGGTCTATGAACCATTAGTACGCTACACCGCTAATGGCACGCTAGAGCCTTGGCTTGCCACACAATGGACGGTCTCTCCTGACGGCAAAACCTACACTTTTACCTTGCGTGACGATGTGCAGTTCAGCGATGGCAGCCCGTTCAATGCTGCGGCGGCCAAAGCCAATTTAGACACCGTTATGACTAACAGCAAACGCCATCAGTGGATGGAACTGGTCTCGACCCTCGACAGCGTACAAGCCCCGGACGAACACACACTGGTGCTGCAACTCAAACATCCGTATTACCCGACGCTGATGGAACTGGCACAAGTACGCCCTCTGCGCTTTGCCGCCCCCGACGCCAAACCCGGCAAACCTATCGGCACCGGCCCTTGGGTGCTGACAGACACTCGACGCGGCGAATACGATCGCTTCGCGCGTAATGAACACTATTGGGGGCCAAAACCGGCTTATGGCTCAGTGTTGGTTAAGGTGATTTCAGACCCCGACAGCCGCGCCATTGCTTTGCAAACCGGCGAAGTGGATCTGATTCAAGGCGCTGAAGGTGAAATCTCTCCCGGGACTTTTGTGCGTTTGCGCGACTCTGGCTTCAAAACGGCCATTTCAGCGCCCTTGGCCACCCGCACGGTGGCAATGAATACCGGCTTGGCACCCACCAACGAACGGGTGGTGCGCCAGGCCATCAATCAGGCCGTGGACAAAGACACGATTATCGCCAAAGTGCTGCACAACCTAGAGCCGCGGGCCGATGCACTGTTTTCGAGCAACATGCCGTACGCCAACCTCGGCCTCAAGGCGTTGCCTTATGACCCTGAGCATGCTCGGCAAACCCTCGATGAAGCCGGTTGGACATTGCCCGCGGGCAAAACTATCCGTGAAAAAGACGGCCAGCCGCTTAGCACTGAATTGGTCTTTCTGGGCACCAGTGCCCTGCAAAAAAACTTGGCTGAAATCATTCAGGGCGAGCTGGCAAAAATCGGTATGAGCGTTAAGTTACGGGCCGAAGAGGAAGGCTCTTTAGTGCAGCGCCAACGTGAGGGCCGCTTTGGCATGATCTTCGCTGACACATGGGGTGCGCCTTACGATCCGCACTCGTTTGTCAGTTCCATGCGCTATGCCGGGCATGCCGACTACATGGCCCAACGCGGGCTGCCCATGAAGGACGAAATTGATCAGAAGATCTACGAAGTCCTAGGGCAAACCGACGAAACCAAGCGCGCCGAGGGTTATCGCAACATCCTCACCACGCTGCACGACCAAGCAGTCTACCTACCCATTTCGTACCTCACGGCTATCAGTGTCAGCGGTAAAACAGTCGACAACGTGCAGTTTGGCAGCACGCTGTTTGACGTACCGTTTGAGGTGATGCGTCCTGCGACAGGGAAGCCCTAACCATGCTGCGCTATATCATTTTGCGGCTATTGCTGTTGATCCCAGTATTGCTGGGGGTGTCGTTGATCGTGTTTGTCCTGCTGCACTTGGGCAATGGCGACCCGGCGCTGGATTATTTACGTCTTTCACAGATCCCACCCACCGACGCCGCACTGGCCGAGGCACGCCATGCGTTGGGCCTCGACCGACCACTGGTTGAGCAGTACCTGACCTGGCTGTGGAATGCGCTGCATCTGGACTTCGGTACCTCTTATATAACCGGCCGCCCGGTGCTGGATGACGTGCTGTATTACCTTCCAGCTACCTTGCAGTTGGGCGGCCTGGCATTGCTGGTCACCTTGCTGATGAGTATTCCTTTGGGGCTCGCGGCGGCGCGTTGGAAAGGTCGTTGGCCCGATCAGGTGGTGCGCTTTATCACCTTTATCGGCGTGTCGATGCCCAACTTCTGGTTCGCATTTGTACTGATCGCCCTGCTCTCGCTGTGGCTCGGTTGGCTACCACCCATGGGCCGAGGCGGCCCAGAACACTTGATCATGCCTGTGTTAGCGATTGCGCTGATGTCGATGTCGATCAATGCGCGTCTATTGCGCGCTAGTTTGCTGGACGTGCGTCAGCATCGGCATGTGTTTTATGCCCGCGCTCGCGGTTTGAATGAGCGCCAAGTGTGGCGCGATCACATTTTGCGCAACGCTTGGATGCCATTGGTGACAGCCACGGGCATGCACATTGGCGAACTGCTGGGCGGCGCGCTGGTGATCGAAACCATTTTCGCGTGGCCCGGTGTTGGGCGTTTCGCGGTCAGCGCGGTGCTTAATCGCGATTTCCCGGTGATGCAATGCTTTACGCTGCTGCTCACGGCCTTACTGGTGGTGTGCAACTTGGTCGTGGATATCTGCTACGCCTGGCTTGATCCACGCACGCGTCTGTCAGGAGTCATGGCATGAGTACTTTTACGACTGTGTTGTCAGCTAAAAAAGGCGGATTGCGGGTCGGCTATGTATTGGTCGCCGTGCTGCTGCTGTGTGCGCTATTCGGCTCTTGGATCGCGCCCTACGACGCTACGCTGGTCAACCTCGACGACCGTCTATTGCCCGCCAGCAGCAGTCATTGGCTGGGCACGGATCACTTGGGGCGGGATGTGCTTTCACGCTTGATTGTCGGCACGCAGTGGTCGCTGGGCAGCGTCGTCATGGTACTGGCTCTGGTGCTGATACTGGGGGTGGTCATTGGTGCCGTGGCTGGCATTGTTGGCGGTAAAGTCGATATGTTTTTGATGCGCCTGTGTGACATGTTTTTGACCTTTCCAACGTTGGTTCTAGCGTTCTTCTTGATTGCTCTGCTGGGCACCGGGCTGACCAACGTGATTATCGCTATCGCCCTGTCACACTGGGCCTGGTACGCGCGCATGGTCCGCGGCATGGTGTTGGCCCAACGCAATCGCGACTACGTACTGGCTTCACGCTTGGCCGGGGCTTCGCGGTTTTCGCGGCTGCGCCATCACGTCATGCCCAATGTTATGGGGCAGTTGCTGGTGCTGGCATCGATGGACATTGGCCATATGATGTTGCACGTTTCGGGGCTGTCCTTTTTGGGCTTGGGCGTTGGCGCACCGACCCCGGAATGGGGCGTGATGATCAACGACTCCAAGGAATTTATCTGGACTCATCCACAACTGCTGCTGTGGCCGGGATTAATGATTTTTATCTCGGTGATGGCTTTCAACCTGCTCGGTGACGCCCTGCGTGACCGACTCGACCCCAGTGTGTTGGCGGAGATCAAAGAATGAACCGAACCCTGAGTATTCAAGGTCTGAGCCTGAGGCATCATCAACGGACGCTGGTCGACTGTTTGGACTTGACCCTCAAAGCAGGCCAAGTACATGCCTTAGTGGGTGGCAGCGGTTCTGGCAAGTCACTGAGCTGCCTGGGCATTCTCGATTTGCTGCCGCCTGGCGTACACAGCAGCGGCGGCACCTTGCGTTTGGACGGGCAAGTGGTACAGCCAGCGCAGTTACGCGGACGAGAAGTCGCGCTGGTGTTGCAAAACCCGCGTAGCGCCTTCAATCCGGTACGTTCATTGCGCCAGCATGCCCTCGAGACGCTAAACACCCGAGGCGTGCGCGGTGCACAAGCCGATCAGTTAATCCTCGATACCCTAACCGAAGTGGGGCTGAGCGACGGGCAGCGTGTGCTTGACTCGTTTGCCTTTCAACTCAGCGGCGGTATGTTGCAACGGTTCATGATTGCCTTGGCATTGCTTGCTGATAGCCAATTCTTACTGGCCGACGAACCTACCAGTGACTTGGATGTTGTTGCCCAAGCGCGCTTTCTCGACCTGTTGGAGCGGTTAGTCGCGCAGCGAAACCTCGGTGTACTGTTGATTACTCATGACATGGGCGTTGTGGCGCGCTGCGCCGACCAAGTTTCAGTCATGGCCCACGGGCGAGTCGTCGAACAGACGGATGTTCATACCTTGTTTAATGCCCCA
>NZ_LLWH01000056.1 GCF_001411475.1 Pseudomonas endophytica
CCATCAGCAACGCGTCACCCTTCGCACTAGGTTGGCTCGGCTCGCGGCCTGGCGCGTCATGAACACCCCGAGACGTTCGCGCCTCAGTGACTTTCATCAACTCGCCCAGCGCATTAAGGCTTCTGGGGAACCCCGCGTAGGCGTAAACCTGAACCAAAACCTCTTTGGCCTCATTCACCGTCAGACCTGCGTCAAGCGCCTCTTCTAACGCAGGGTTTAGCTTCTTAATATCCCCCCCAGCCGCGAGCGAGGCGATCGTGATGAGCGCTTGCTGCTGGGCTGAAAGCGTTCCAGTTTTAATGTCCGATACAGTCATTTGAGTTGACTCCTTAGCAATAACGGCAGGCTGGTAAACGAGGGTAGCTAAACTCAGCGCTGCAGCCAGCAGAGTGGGAAAACGTCGGTTTTTAGCGCCCGCTGTATTGGTCATCACTGACTTTCTCCATCCAGTTAACGTTGTTCCCGTCAGCTTCAGTCGCCGTTACCGCTAAATGAGTCATTGCGGTTGTGGGCGCTGCACCGTGCCAGTGTTTAACCCCCGCAGGGCAATAAACGACATCGCCCGGGCGGATTTCTTGAATGGGTTTCCCCCACTCTTGAGTCAGGCCAACCCCGGAGTGAACGACCAACCGTTGCCCAACAGGATGGGTATGCCACGCCGAACGCGCACCAGGCTCAAACGTCACCAACGCCCCGGACGTGTTCAGCCCACCGTCAGTTGGCCAAAGCATGTCAATTCGCACCTGTCCGGTGAAGTTGGCGGCAGGCCCCACCATGGAAGCCTGGCTGCCCGCGCGCGCGATCTGTTGCTTGGCTGCGAGGTTGGAGGGCGCAGTCGATTCAGCCATGGCGACTGCGGCATCGAATGCTGCGGCGCAGAGTGCAACTTTCAGGGTGTTCTTAAGCATGCTCAGTTCCTTCTTGGAGTGCAGTGATAGGGCGTAATGTGCGTGGATTCCTAAATGGGAAGTGCCCCGTCAGCACTGATTGTCAGTAGCCGCAACTGTTAGGAATCACCACGTGCATGGCGCATACAGCGAAGACAATGAGTACTGTAAGAATTAATCGACTGTTTGATAAGATCGAAAAAACCGCATGCAGTGGTGCAGGAAATTCACCAATGACAACTTCAAACTTAAACGACCTCGCCGTCTTTATGACCGTAGCTCAAGAGCGCAGCTTTACTCGTGCAGCGGCGCGGCTCGGATTGTCCCGTTCGGCATTGAGCCATTGCATTCGTGGGCTGGAGGCTAAGCTGGGTACGCAGTTGCTCATTCGCACCACGCGTAGCGTTTCAACGACCGATGCCGGATCACGCTTGTTGAATGTGGTTGCCCCCCGAATCAACGAGATTGAAATGGAGATAGGCTCAATCGTCGCTTTGCGTGATAAGCCTGGGGGAACGGTTCGGATCACCGCTGACGACCACTCGATCAAAACCCTTCTTTGGCCAAAACTGGCACCGTTACTGCGCGAGTATCCCGATATCCACATTGAGTTGAGTGTGGACTACGGTCTCACCGACATTGCGGCCCAGCACTTTGATGCCGGGATACGGCTGGGGGATAGCATTGATAAAGACATGATCGCCGTGCGGATTGCACCGGACATGCGAATGGCAGCCGTTGCCGCCCCAGCGTATCTCGCCAGCAAACCGCCTTTACTCGATCCACGAGCGCTAACCGAACACAGCTGCCTGAATTTACGACTACCCACCCATGGAGGGCTCTACGCGTGGGAGTTCGAAAAGGAGGGCCAGCGGTTTAACGTGAAGGTCCAAGGGCAGGCTACGTTCAACAACAGCTACTTGATGTTGCAAGCTGCCCTTGATGGCGTAGGGCTGACCTACGGTCCCCTCAATATGATGCAGCCGTACCTAGACAATGGGGCGCTGGCTCCAGTGCTTGAAGACTGGTGGCCGTTATTTCCCGGATACCACCTTTACTATGCGAACAGGCGCCAGATTTCGCCCGCTCTATCATTAGTCATCGAGTTCTTGCGCAATCGCTGACAGCGCTGCAGCCGCTCATGCGCATCTCTGTGTATAGAACGCGATTAGAACCCCCACTCTTCGGCCCGAACGACCTGGCAGAACGGCCCATTAAGCGTTGCATTGTGATGAGCGACGATGGCCTGCGCGTTCAATGCGGGCGTGTCTGAGCAGCTATGACCATCAGCGATCAGTACCGCATCGAAGCCCAGATCACGTGCCGCACGGCTCGTGCTGTCAACGCAGTATTGAGTTTTCATGCCCGTGATCACGACCCCGGTAACGCCGTGAGCCCGTAAGTTGTCCGCTAAATCGGTCTTTTCGAAGGCGTTGGGTCGGCGCTTTTCAAAGACAATTTCTGCACCCTGAAGCCTCAGTTCTGGGGCGATCATCGTCAACGGGCTGCCGGGCTCGATGGGTGAGCCTGGCGGGCCAATGTGGCGTGCGAGAAAAATCGGGGCACCCGCGCTGCGGGCTTTGTCCATCAAGTTGTTCAGCGTTTCCAGCAACGCTTCGCAACGCCAGGGCTTCTGCGGGCCGTGAACGAGGCCGACTTGGATATCGAGTATCAAAAGGGCGTACATGGGGCATTTCCTTGCGTGTTTGCCAGCAACACAAGGGCATAAAAAAGGCCCTGTCCATTGCTGGCGGGCCTTTGAAGTTCGTCTGCTATTGGCTCACGACACTCCGCACGCTCCGCTTTCTGCGGTCGTGGTGGTAGTGGTCGAGGTGCCGAAATAGTTAGTCATAAATTGACACTAGCAATATCGCACCGCGCTGACAAGCAAGAATCCCCGAGTAGAGGCCAGTCAAGGGCGCATCAAGGGCTCAATCCCGATCCATTTTTTCACCGGCTGATGGCACAGTTTCAGCGGCGGGATGTCGACTTTTTGGCCGTTGATATCCAGCGCTCCTAAATGGATTGTCCATGCCGACTGCGCGTTAAAGTCCTCAGTGGGGAAAATCAAATACACCGAGCCATAACGGCTGTTATTAGTGATTCTCGGAACCCGACGATGCACTTCATCGCTGTTGATGTTGTAAGGCGAGGGGCGTGTATGGGGTTGATTGACCAGTGGGTAGTCGTACGTTTCGTCGTCGCCAAGGTACAGATTGGGGTTGGCCTTCAATTGCGAACCGTCTTCAAACGTGATGTAAGCCTGGCGGCTGTCGTAGAGAATCGGCACCGGCGCTTCACCATGGCTTGAGCTGGTCGGGCGTTGACGGCCTTTGTTGTAGGTAATCAGTTGCACGTAGAACTGCTTGCGCGACACCTTTTCACCGGGGAGCTGCGTGTGCAGCGCTTGAGTGACCGGGCGGTCAGACCACAGAGCGGCGTGATCGTATAAATAGGCTTCTAAGACAACGGTTTCGCCCGGGACTTTAAATTCAAACTCGGACTGGCACAGGTCAGCGTAAGCAGGGCGCTCTCGCGGCCAAGGGACGCAGGCACCTAATGAGGCGGCAAAAAGCGCGAGCAGAGTCGCTTTCAGGCTGTTCTCAAAGAGCATGGCTGGGACTCACGTTGCTTATGGGTGACTGTTCAACATAGCCCAACTCCTTCCAAATGCACCACGATCCCGGAGCCGCCGCAAAAGCTCGCAGCCCCGTAGGAGCTGCCGCAGGCTGCGATCTTTTGATCTAAACAGAATCTGCCTTGGCCATTGAGAAGGTGTTGAGTTTCGAACACCTGTTCGGCAGTAGCGCCGTATCGCAACAGTCGCGCTTACAACATCCCGCAATCAAACAGCCGCCTACAAGGCACTTGGCCAGTTGGCACGTTCGCTGCAATAGCCCTGTCATCGTGAGATTGACTATTCCAATAGAAACTCGCCTATTTTTTTATTCAGGTGGGGAAGAACATTGAAACGCGTGCATTTAGCCACTTCTGCTGTATTACGGCACTCATCCTTGTTCGCGGTGAGCAGCGCATTATTAACCCTCGCGCCTTTTGTTTTGGCCGACGACGCCAACCCTAATGGCGAGAGACGTTTGAGTACCGTCACCGTGCAAGCAGCGCCGCAGACCCAAGTGCAAGCGGCGCAAGCCAAACTCGACGAAGTAGCAGGCGGCACCAGCCTCGTCTCACAAGCAGAAGTGGAAAAAGGCCGCTCGGCCACCCTAGAAGACACGCTGGCCTATCAACCGGGGGTGTATGCCCAAGCGGCGGGCGGCAACGATGCGATCAAGATTTCGATTCGCGGCTCCGGGGCTAATACATCGCCAGGGTATTTTCGTGAAGGCACCAAGTTCCTTTTCGACGGCCTGGCGCTGACCGGCGCAGGCGGCACACCCTATGAGCTGCTCGATACCCAAGGTTTGAACTACACCGAAGTCCTGCGCGGGGCCAACGCTTTTGAATACGGCGCTTTATCGCTGGGCGGGGCGATCAACATGGTGAGCAACACCGGGCGCAGCGCTCCGGGCACGCGGATCAAAGTTGAAGGCGGCAGCTTTGGCTGGCAGAAACAAACCCTCAGCACCGGTGGGGTCGTGGGCGACGCCGATTACTTCATCAGCATCGACAACGGCAAACGCGACGGTTTCCAAGATTTTACCTACACCAAGGCCAAAGGCATCGTCAGCAACTTCGGCTATCGCTTTAACCCTAAGCTTGAAACACGCGTTTACCTGCGTTATCGCGAGGAGTGCAAAACCACCTACACCTTTGACGATGACGCCACACTCGAGGCCGGGGTGGTGTACCACGACTACCCGCAGATTCTCAGCCGCAAAAGCACGGTCAACCCCAATTACTGGGATTGGCGCGACATCAACTATTCGCTCAACTACAGCCGCAACGACCAACTGTTCGGCTTGTCCAGCACCACCACCGCAGGTTGGACCAGCACCCAGCATTTGCAAGCGGGCGCCCGCACTTACAAAGGCAGCAAAGACCTCGACATCTTGCAGAAAAATGTCAGGTACAGCGGCTCGTTTGACCATGTGTTCAGCCTTGGCAACGACTTGGGCCTGACCGACAACCTGTACTTGGCCACCGGCCTGTCGGCGATCCAGATCAAGCGTGACGTCGACGTCAAATTCAGCGACCGCCCCAACACCAGCGGCTTCTCTAACCATTACGTCTATGACGAATGGAAGCTCGCACCGCGTATCGGCCTGCGGTATTACATCGCTCCAGACGTTCAGCTGTTTGCGAACGTCAGCCGTTCCATTGACCCGCCAAGCTCTTGGTCGATCTCGAACTCCGGGGTCGCCAACAACTACGCCAAACCGCTGGTCCCGCAAGCGGCTAACACCGTGGAATTCGGCATCAAAGGCAAGTACGGCATCTTCGACGGCAGCTTGGCGGTCTACAAATCGTGGATCAAAAACGAACTGCTCACCGTTGAGCTGCTTCAAGCGACCAGTACGACCGCTGCGGTAGTCACCACCGCCAATGCCTCGCCGACCGTTCACCAAGGGATTGAAGCAGGCTTGAGTACTCGGCTGTGGGAAGGGGCCAATGGCGATACGTTGAACTGGCGTCAGGCGTACACCCTCAACGACTTCCACTACGAAAACGACCCGCTATTCAATAAGAACGAACTGCCAGGCTTGCCCAAGCACGTTTACCAGACCGAGTTGCAGTACCAGTTTGCCAACGGCTTCTATGCCGGGATCAACATGCACACGGTGTCAAAAAGCGCGGTGGATTACGCCAACACCTTCTATGCCCCGTCCTACACCTTGTGGGGCGCACGCTTGGGCTTCGACGATCCGGGCAAAACTTGGCAGGTGTACCTGGACCTGAAAAACCTCACCGACAAAGCCTACGTGACCGCCATCGCACCGTCCTATAACGCACAGGGTAAAGACACTGCGGCGCTGTACCCAGGCGATGGTTTCGGCGCCTTCACCGGCGTGACTTACAACTTCTAAGCCTGCGCGGCCAGCGTCGCGCTCACTCGCGGCGCTGGTGGAGGAAGCACATGACCCTGATCCCAAGGTTTGCCCGTCTGGCGCTGATCGTCTGCGCCGTGCTGCTGGGCGCCTGCAAACCGGCCAGCGAAGCACCGCGCGCCATGGTTGCCAATGCGCAGGCCAGTGCGAGTCACCCTGATGACTACCGTGAAACTAGCCCCGGCAAACCGGGCGGCACGTTGCGCCTGTCAACATCGTCCGACACCACAACCCTCGACCTGCACTCGATTTCCCACGGCAATACACAATGGCTGGGTCGCATACTGTTCGACTGCTTGGTGTACCAAGACGAGCAGGGCAACATCACGCCGTGGCTGGCGAAGTCTTGGGATATTTCGCCAGACGGCAAGACTTACACCTTTCATCTTCGCGACGACGTGACCTACAGCGATGGAGAGAAATTCAACGCCCGGGCCGTGCAGTTGAACCTGCAACACATGCGCGACCCCGCGACCAAATCGCCGTTGGCCGCGGCCTACATCGCCCCGTATGTCGATGGCCGAGTTGTTGATGAATACACCTTCGAAGCGCATCTACGCGAACCCTACTCACCGTTTTTGGATGTGTTGGCCCAGTCTTATCTGAGCATGCTGTCGCCGCGCCAGATCGAGCAAGCGCCGAAATCCATCGCCGAACCCCCGATTGGCACCGGGCCGTTTGTGCTCGAAAGTTACACCCGCGATCAAGGTCTGAACTTCGTCAAACGCAAGGGCTACCACTGGGCGCCTGCGGTCACCGGGCATCAAGGCGAGGCTTACCTCGACCGTTTAGAAGTGAGCATCGTGCCCGAGGCGATGATCCGCTTCAGCGCGTTGGAGTCGGGCCAGTCTGACTTCACCGTTGATGCGCCGACGCAAAATGCCAAGGCCATTCGTCTCAACCCTGACCTGCATATCCGCAGCTTGATCCGTAAGGGCAATCCGTTTCGCAGCCTGACCTTCAACCTTGAGACATTCCCGTTTCAAGAGCTCGCCGTGCGCCGTGCCGTAACCCAGGCCATTGACCGCGATGGCCTTGCATGGATCGCAGGCTTTGGTGAGTACCAGCCCAAGAGCGACTTTTTGGCCAGCAATACCCGCTTCTACGACCCGGCTTTTAAAGACGTACTCAACTATGACGTGACCGAGGCCAACCGCTTACTCGACAGCGCCGGTTGGACGCAGCGTGACGCGCAGGGCTATCGCGTTAAAGACGGAAAGCGCTTGGCGGCCGAGTTACTGACCTACGAAACCGGCGCCTACCCGAGCAGTATTGCGGTGGCGATTCAAGCCGACTTAAAGAAGGTGGGCTTCCAACTGAGCATCGACCTGGCGCCGTTGGCGAAAGTCCTGGAAAAACGCTATGCCGGTCAATTTCAAGTCATCGCGGCGGGTTACTGGCACACCAACACCCCAGACGGGCTGTACATCCTCTATCACAGCCAGTCCATCAGTACGCCGAGCTTTATCGGCCAAAACATCGGCAGCTTTCGCGACGAGCCGCTGGATCGCGCATTGACGGCGGCGCGGCTTACCACCGACCCGGTCGAGTTGCAAAAGCTATACAGCATTGCGCAGCAACGTCTGGTGGAGAACGTTCCGTCCGCGCCGGTGTACGAGAGTCACGTGCTGGTGGCCTACCGCGATGCGGTCAAGGGGCTGATCTACGATACCTCGCACAACACCCCGATCTTCACCACGGTCTGGCTTGACCAGGAGGCCCAATGAACCCCCTGCGCCTGATACTTCGTCGCCTGTTGGCCGGGATTGGCGTGCTGTGGGGCGCGGCGACGCTGACCTTCCTCGCCATCAACCTGAGTGCTGGTGATCCGGCGCTAACCCTTTTGGGTGGCCCCGGTGCCAACCCGAGTGCCGAGTTAGTGGCCCAAGTGCGGGCCGAATATGGCCTCGATCAACCTTTAATCGTGCAGTACGGCCAGTACCTGGGCCGTTTGGTCCACGGCGACTTAGGCGAGTCGTACAACTTGCGTAAACCGGTCGGGCACGTGATTGGCGCGCAACTGGGCGCTACCGTGCAGTTGTCGCTGAGTGCTGCGGCCTTGGCGGTGTTGCTGGCGGTGTCGGTTGCGGTCCTCAGCGCCAACCGAGCGCCGTGGATTCGCTCACTGGTATCGGGCACGGAACTGGTGCTGGCGTCAGCGCCTTCATTCGTCATCGGCCTGGGGTTGTTGCTGATCTTCGCGTTCGGCTGGCATCTGTTACCGCCGTCCGGCTCCAACAGTTGGCAAGCCTTGATCCTGCCCAGCGTTGCCTTGGCATTGCCGGTTGCGGCGGTGCTTAGCCAAGTGTTGCGCGAGGCCTTAGAAGACATCCTCGAACAACCCTTTATTGCTATGGCTCGTGCCCGTGGCCTGTCCGAAACCGGCGTGCGCCTTACCCATGCTTTGCGCCACGCGCTGGTGCCGTTGGTGACGTTGTCCGGTTTTGTCTTCGCCAGCCTGCTGGGCGGGGCAGTGGTCATTGAGTTGCTGTTTTCCCGCCAAGGCATTGGCCGCCTGATGCTTGATGCCGCCAACACCAAAGACGTTCCGCTGCTGCTGGGAATTACCCTGCTGGCGGCCGGCATTTATGTGGTCGTGAACGTACTCGTCGACCTGATCAATAACCTGGTGGACCCGCGTGCCAACGCCGTGTGACGCCCTCTTTTCGCAAGGACTTGCCATGACTGACCCCACTGCTTACCGCGACCTAAAGGCGCGTTTTCAACCCCTGTTCGATGAGATCGGCGCGGGTGCCATCGACCGCGAGCAACAGCGCGAACTGGCGTTTGAAGCGGTCAACCGGCTGCGTGAAGCGGGCTTTACCGCCCT
>NZ_LLWH01000057.1 GCF_001411475.1 Pseudomonas endophytica
CGAGGTCGTACGCCGCTTCCACCAAGCGCCAGTCGAGTTTTTCGAGGGTGGAGTAAATGGGCAGAATCATGAACGGCAAAAAGCTGTAGACCAGCCCTACGCTGACCGCAAAGTCGTTATAGAGGAGGGTGATGCCCCCGGCTTGAGGCAACAGCGCATTGAGGGTCTGGGCGACCCAGCCGTGCTCACGCAAGATGATTAACCACGCGTAGTTGCGGATCAGCAGGTTGGTCCAGAACGGAATGGTGATCAGCAACACCATGAGGTTGCGACGGCGCGGGGTCAGACTAGACATCCACAGCGCCACAGGGAAGCCAAACAGGAAACACAAAAGGGTTGTGCCGCCCGCCTGAAACACTGAACGCAGCAGTGCTTGGGCGTATACCCAATTGAGTTCCAACTCACCGTCGAAACCTTCTTGGAAAAAAAGCTGCACGTAGCTTTGTAAGTGCCAGTCAGCCTGCCAATCGACACCGCCATAGACGTTGCGCGGCAGCAAGCTGATGTAGCCCATGATGCCCAACGGAATGGCGATCAGCGCCAGCAAAGTGAGAATGACCGGGCTTAGCAACAGCGCACGGTTGAGCGCGGGAGAAGTGCTACTGACGCTCATCTCAAGCCTCCATCAACAGGCAGGCATGGGGCGGCAGGTTGACCGCTACGCGATCTCCGACCACACGACCGCGGTTAAGCCCTTCGTTGTTTTCACGCAGCATGACTTTAATGTCGTTGTTCAACCGGCACTGATAAAGCGTTGCGGTGCCGACGTACAAGACGGCTTCGATCACACCGCGCAAGTGATGCGGCTGCTCGAAGTCGACCAATTGTGAGCGCTCTGGGCGGAATGCCAGTTGCACTTTCGCCCCGTCGAAGCTTTCAGCCGGGCAGGGAATTTCTACCGGCATGCCGTTGGGCACAAAGAGTTTTTGGTTGTGCTGGCCGCGTTTCAAATGGCCCGGCAAGAAGTTGATGTCACCAATAAACTGGGCGACAAACTGATGCTGCGGACGCTCGTAAATATCATTCGGCGTTCCAATCTGTAGAATCTTGCCCGCGGACATCACAGCAATTCGATCTGACAGCGTCAGGGCTTCTTCTTGATCGTGGGTCACGAAAATAAAAGTGATCCCGGCTTCCTTTTGCACACGCTTGAGTTCGACCTGCATCTCTTTGCGCAGCTTGAGGTCCAGCGCCGACAGCGGCTCATCCAGTAGCAGTACTTTGGGCTTAGGTGCCAGAGCCCTGGCCAGTGCCACGCGTTGCTGCTGCCCACCTGATAATTCGGCAGGTTTGCGCTTGGCCAAGTGTTGCATTTGCACCAACGCCAGCATCTCGTCGACACGCTTGGGGATCAGTGTGCGATCAAGCCCCTGCATCTCGAGGCCGAAGGCGATATTCTGCGCGACACTCATGTGGGGGAACAGCGCGTAACTCTGGAA
This sequence comes from Pseudomonas endophytica, assembly GCF_001411475.1. Classification (GTDB taxonomy): domain Bacteria; phylum Pseudomonadota; class Gammaproteobacteria; order Pseudomonadales; family Pseudomonadaceae; genus Aquipseudomonas; species Aquipseudomonas endophytica. The sequence goes on from NZ_LLWH01000057.1 coordinate 1,440, forward strand.
AACAGTGTTGACCCGTCGTTTGAACGGCGGCAAATCTTTGACCGGCTCCCCTGCGAGGCGAATCTCCCCATCGCTGACATGCTCGAAGCCCGCGATGGTGCGCAGTAGGGTTGTTTTTCCGCAACCGGAAGGGCCAAGCAAGGTGAAGAACTCGTTGTCGGCAATGTCGACTGAAACATCATCAAGGGCTGGCGTTAGCCCCGGATCGTCGGAATACCGTTTGAAGACGTTACGCACTTCGACTGCCACTGGATGACCCATAATGGTGCATTCCTCTAATTATTGTATGCAATATCTGGATGCAATCTAGGAATAACCGGATTAATCTGCCCATGCAACCCCCTTTTTTAAAGGCTGCTCACCGCTTGGGGCCGGTTGTCGGATGCTAAAGGAGTGTTTATATGACCGATAAGAAACTTGAAACCACGGTCGACCGCGTCTACCAAGGGGTTTACGAGGCCATTAGCAAGCGTTCGTTGAGGCCAGGGATGAAGCTCGGCGAGGCGTCTTTGGCCGAGCTTTTTAATGTGAGCCGAACGTCGGTTCGTGCTGCATTGAAGCAATTAGAGGCGGATGGGCTGGTTACCACAGAGCCCAATAAAGGTGCATCCGTGTCTTTGCCGAGTGATGAAGAGATTCGCTCGCTGTTCGAAACGCGACGTCTGGTTGAGATCGGTATCGTCAGTGAACTGTGTCGACGCCGGGACACTGCAGTGACCCGCGATTTACGAGATCACCTGTTGCTTGAAGACGAAGCACACCGCAACGGGGACCATGAGCGGTTGATTCACTTGCTCGGTGAGTTCCACATCAAACTGGCGCGAAGCCTGAACAATCCGGTGTTGCTGGACTGGTTCCAGAAGCTGATTTCTCGCGCCTCGTTGTATGCCGCCGCGCTCGATGATGACAGCCACCAAGCTTGTCGCGACGACGAGCATTTGCGTTTGATCGAATACATAGAGGCTGGTAATCAAAGTGCCGCGATTGAGCTGACGTGCATCCACTTGAATGGTATTGAGAAGGCGATTCTTGATGTCGCCGCCACGCTAAAAGCTGGCCATCACCCGCTAAAACATCTGATATCGCTTTAGGCCATGATTAAACGCAAAAAGCCCTGAAATTCAGGGCTTTTAGGGGTATCGCATAAGGCTTAACCGATGCGTGCCAGGGTATGCCTTACAGACGCATTGGCATAACAACGTAGGCCGAGTCGTCGTTATCCGACTCTTGTACCAGGGCGCTGCTGTTGGAGTCAGACAGAATCAGACGCACTTGCTCAGTGGTCATCACGCCCAGCACGTCTAACAGGTAGCTCACGTTGAAACCAATTTCGAGCGAGCCGCCGTTGTAGTCAACGCCCACTTCTTCTTCCGCCTCTTCCTGCTCCGGGTTGTTGGCCTGAATTTTAAGTTGGCCATTGACCAATTGCAGACGAATACCACGGTACTTTTCGTTGGACAGAATGGCCGTGCGGCTAAACGCTTCACGCAGCGCTTGACGATCACCAATCACAACTTTGTCACCGCCTTTAGGCAGTACGCGTTCGTAATCCGGGAACTTACCGTCTACCAGTTTGGAAGTGAAAGTGAACTCGCCCGTGGTCGCGCGGATGTGATGCGCGCCCAATACGATGCTCACTTCACCGTCCGGCTCAGTCAGCAAGCGCGCCATTTCAAGAATACCTTTGCGCGGCACGATCACTTGATGGCGGTCGGGTTGACCAATGTCAGCTTTCATCGAGCACATAGCCAAACGATGGCCGTCAGTGGCCACGGCACGAATGATCCCGGCCGAGACTTCCAGCAACATCCCGTTAAGGTAGTAACGAACGTCCTGCTGGGCCATGGCAAAGCTGGTGCGCTCAATCAGGCGGCGCAGTTTGCTTTGCTGCAGGCTGCACGTTAGCGAGCCAGGGCCTTCTTCAACCGTCGGGAAATCATTGGCAGGCAACGTAGACAAGGTAAAGCGGCTACGACCTGCCTTGACCACGAGCTTTTGATCATCGAGCTTGATGTCGATCAGAGCATCGTTGGGCAAGCTTTTGCAGATATCCATCAACTTGCGCGCAGGTACGGTGATCTCGCCAGGCTCAGCTGGCTCTTCGAGCTGAACGCGGCCGACCAGTTCAACCTCAAGGTCGGTACCGGTCAGCGACAGTTGCTGGCCTTGGACAACCAACAGCACGTTGGACAATACCGGCAAGGTCTGGCGGCGTTCAACAACGCCTGCGACCAGTTGCAGGGGTTTCAACAAGGCTTCGCGTTGAATGGTGAAATGCATGGTCTAGTCCCTTGCCTTAATTAGCTGCTTTGGTGTCATCAGGTTGTCAGGGTTCGCAGCAGGTTCTTGTAGTCCTCGCGGATGTCCGCGTCGGATTCCTTGAGTTCATTGATTTTGCGGCATGCGTGCAAAACGGTGGTGTGGTCGCGACCACCAAACACATCGCCGATTTCCGGCAGACTGTGGTTGGTCAGCTCTTTGGACAACGCCATGGCCACTTGCCGAGGGCGGGCTACCGAGCGTGAACGACGCTTGGAGAGCAGGTCCGAAATTTTGATCTTGTAGTACTCGGCCACTGTGCGCTGGATGTTATCCACAGAGACGAGTTTGTCTTGCAACGCCAGCAAGTCTTTTAGAGATTCACGAATCAGCTCGATGGTGATGTCGCGGCCCATGAAGTGCGAGTGAGCAATGACGCGTTTGAGCGCGCCTTCCAACTCTCGCACGTTGGAGCGAATGCGTTGGGCAATAAAGAACGCGGCATCATGGGGCAGGTCGACCTTGGCCTGATCTGCCTTTTTCATCAGGATCGCTACGCGCGTCTCAAGCTCAGGCGGCTCAACGGCTACCGTCAAACCCCAGCCGAAGCGAGATTTTAGGCGCTCTTCAAGCCCTTCGATCTCTTTTGGGTAACGGTCACTGGTCAGAATCACTTGCTGACCGCCTTCAAGCAAAGCGTTGAAGGTGTGGAAGAACTCTTCTTGAGAGCGCTCTTTGCGGGCAAAAAATTGAATGTCATCAATGAGCAGCGCGTCTACCGAGCGGTAGAAGCGCTTGAACTCATTAATAGCGTTGAGCTGCAAGGCCTTGACCATGTCGGCTACAAAACGCTCGGAATGCAGGTACACAACCTTGGCATTCGGGTTCTTCTTTAATAGATGGTTGCCCACCGCGTGCATCAAGTGGGTTTTACCCAAGCCAACACCGCCATATAGAAAGAGCGGGTTGTAGCCATGCTTGGGGTTGTCGGCAACCTGCCATGCCGCCGCACGGGCCAGTTGGTTGGACTTGCCCTCTACGAAGTTTTCGAAGGTGAACGTTCGGTTGAGGTAGCTGGTGTGCTTAAGCGCACCTTCAACCTGCACCGTGCGTTGCTCGGCACGGGCTGGCGCCTGTTGAGAACTGGCACCGGCCATCGGGTCGAAGCTATCACGTGAAGGTTCTTCGTTCGCCGGGTTCGACTGTTTAGGCGCCGGAGCAGGAGCGGGCGCGGTATTAGCAGGTGCGCTTGGCGCTGGCGCAGACGCGGCCTGCTGTTGAGAAGCCGCTGCGGCTAGTGGCGCATTAGGCGCGGCGCGCGGTGCCGAGCTGCGTTTGCTGCCTATTAATAAGGACAGCGCTGGCGCCATGCCGTTGCTGTGCTCATTTAGGAGTTCAAGCAAACGGCTCAGGTACTTCTCGTTAACCCAGTCGAGAACAAATCGGTTGGGTGCATACACACGCAACTCGTCGCCTTCGGCTTCGACTTGTAGTGGACGGATCCAGGTGTTGAATTGCTGGGCAGGCAGCTCATCGCGCAAAAGCTCTACGCACTGCTGCCAAAGTTCCACTGACACGGATATCCCCTAAGTTGAAAGCCGGTGAGGCAAAAACAGGCGCCATTGTAGCGATCACTCGCCCACTTATCCACATGTAGGTTGCCTGCCAATAAGGAGATGTCGCGTTTTCAGCGGTTAACAAAGCGACAAATGGTATGTGCATAAGGTCTGTGGATAAGCGCCCCTAAGCTCGTTGCACAAGTGGGGTCAAAACTCTGTGCATAAGTCGCCTGTGGATAAAGGCGCCTTTCGTGCACAGCTTATCCGAGGTCGCAGCACAGGCAGAGCACCGTTTCTCGACAGTGTTGTCATTCTCTGCATGCCTTGATTTATAAGGTCTTCATTAACTTATCCACAGTTAACTGGGTGGCTAAGAGTTATAAGTTCTTTAAAAGAGCTTTAAATACTTCGTTTTTTTATTTTTATGATTGGCCAAGGTTATTCGGTGTGTACAACCGCTGGCATCTATTTAGCCCTTAGCGTTGGTTGGAAATTGACCTATTGGCCTGCATTCACTAGAATCGCCGGTCTCTTAAAACGGGGGCCATTCCGGCCCGTTGTGGACGAACCAGGTAGCACGACATGAAACGTACTTTCCAACCAAGCACTATCAAACGCGCCCGCACTCACGGTTTCCGTGCTCGCATGGCTACTAAAAACGGCCGTGCAGTCCTGTCGCGTCGCCGCGCCAAAGGCCGTGCGCGTCTGGCAGTTTGATAATCAGACAATGGTGGTGAGTCAGGACTTCAGTCGGGAAAAGCGGTTACTCACTCCCCGACATTTCAAGGCGGTCTTTGACTCCCCCACCGGCAAGGTTCCGGGGAAAAATCTCCTGCTCCTTGCGCGCAGCAACGATCTTGATCACCCCCGTTTGGGGTTAGTGATCGGGAAAAAGAGCGTAAAGCTCTCCGTTCAGCGCAATCGCCTTAAGCGTTTGATGCGTGAATCGTTTCGTCTCCACCAGGAGTTACTGGTTGGTTGGGATATCGTTATCGTCGCGCGCAAAGGTTTGGGTGACGTAGAGAACCCCGAATTGATTCAGCATTTCGGAAAACTGTGGAAACGTCTGGCCCGTAACACGCCAGTTCCAACGGTTAAATCCGAAACTGTAGGGGTAGGCAGTCCTGATGCGTAAACTGGCCCTCGTTCCGATCCAGTTTTATCGTTATGCCATTAGTCCTTTGATGGCCAACCACTGCCGTTTCTACCCCAGTTGTTCCTGCTACGCGTTGGAAGCCATCGAAAATCATGGCGTTCTTCGCGGAGGCTGGCTGACCTTTCGTCGTTTAGGTCGCTGTCACCCGTGGAATCCCGGTGGTTACGACCCGGTTCCACCTATCCCTACCTCCCGTTCTTCTTGATGGCCGAGTAATCATGGATATTAAACGCACGATCCTGATCGTCGCTCTCGCAGTCGTGTCCTACGTTATGGTTCTGAAATGGAACCAAGATTATGGCCAAGCTGCGCTGCCGACTCAGAATGTTGCCGCCAGCAATACTACCGCGCAGGGTTTGCCTGATTCGGTACCAGGTAACAACGCTTCAAACAGTGCCGATGTACCCACTGCAAATACCGATACCAGCACACCGACTGAAACGCCGGTTGCTGCTAGCAAAGATTTGATCCACGTAAAAACCGATGTCTTGGATATTGCAATTGATCCACAGGGTGGTGATGTTGCCCAGTTGCGTCTGCCGCTTTATCCACGTCGTCAAGACCACCCGGATGTCCCTTTCCAGCTGTTCGATAACGGCGGCGAGCGCACTTATCTGGCACAAAGTGGCCTGACTGGCGTTGACGGTCCAGATGCTCGCGCTTCAGGTCGCCCGGTTTTCAGCACTGATAAAAAGACTTTTGAGTTGGCTCCAGGCCAAGATCAGTTAGTCGTTGACCTCAAGTTCAGTGAAGACGGCGTCAACTACATCAAACGTTTCACGTTCAAACGTGGTCTGTACGATGTTCAAGTCAGCTATTTGATTGATAACGAGAGCGGCAAGCCGTGGACCGGCAACCTGTTCGCGCAATTGAAACGCGATGCCAGCTCTGATCCTTCTTCCAGCACCGCTACCGGCACTGCCACTTACTTGGGCGCAGCCCTGTGGACAAGTGAAGAGCCGTACAAAAAAGTGTCGATGAAAGATATCGACAAGGGCCAATTGAAAGAAGCCGTTCAAGGCGGTTGGGTTGCTTGGTTGCAACATTACTTTGTGACCGCGTGGATTCCACAGAAAGGCGATAACAACGTCGTTCAGACCCGCAAAGATAACCAAGGCAATTACATCATCGGTTTTACTGGCCCAACCTTGACAGTTGAACCAGGCAAAACAGGTGAAACCAGCGCGATCTTGTACGCAGGTCCAAAAAGCCAGGGTGTACTCAAAGAGTTGTCCCCAGGTCTGGAACTGACTGTCGACTACGGCATCTTGTGGTTCATTGCCCAGCCAATTTTCTGGCTGCTGCAACATATCCACAGCTTGGTCGGTAACTGGGGTTGGTCGATTATCTTCCTGACCATGCTGATCAAAGGGATTTTCTTCCCGCTGTCGGCCGCCAGCTACAGATCGATGGCTCGTATGCGCGCTGTGGCACCAAAACTGGCCGCTCTTAAAGAGCAGTTCGGTGATGATCGCCAGAAGATGTCGCAAGCAATGATGGAGCTGTACAAAAAAGAGAAGATCAATCCACTGGGTGGCTGCTTGCCAATCCTGGTGCAGATGCCGGTGTTCTTGTCCTTGTACTGGGTACTTCTGGAAAGCGTTGAAATGCGTCAAGCGCCTTTCATGCTCTGGATTACCGACTTGTCGATTAAAGATCCGTTCTTCATTCTGCCGATCATCATGGGCGCAACCATGTTCATCCAGCAGCGTCTGAACCCAACACCTCCGGATCCGATGCAGGCCAAAGTGATGAAGCTGATGCCAATCATCTTCACCTTCTTCTTCCTGTGGTTCCCAGCGGGTCTGGTGCTGTACTGGGTAGTGAACAACTGCCTGTCCATCGCTCAACAGTGGTACATCACACGTAAGATCGAAGCCGCTACCAAAAAAGAAGCTGCTTAACTTACTCTGTTGATCACCACTCAAAACGCCCCCTAGTGGGGCGTTTTGCTATCCGTCACTTTTGTTTTTGAGGCCCGTTTTTATGAGTGTTCCGGCACAAACTATTGCTGCTGTGGCAACCGCCCAAGGCCGAGGTGGTGTGGGGATCGTGCGTATTTCCGGACCACTCGCCAGCCTCGCAGCGCACGCGTTCACTGGCCGTGAACTCAAGCCGCGCTACGCCCATTACGGACCTTTTCATGGTGAAAGCGGTGAGGTACTGGATGAAGGTATTGCGCTGTATTTTCCAGGCCCCAATTCTTTTACCGGCGAAGATGTGCTGGAGTTGCAAGGCCACGGCGGCCCGATCGTATTGGACATGCTATTGCAGCGCTGCGTTGAACTAGGGTGCCGCTTGGCCCGTCCGGGTGAGTTCAGTGAGCGCGCCTTTTTAAACGATAAACTCGATCTGGCTCAGGCCGAGGCCATTGCCGACCTTATCGAAGCAAGTTCTGCACAGGCAGCCCGCAACGCATTGCGGTCATTGCAGGGGGCTTTCTCGCACCGTGTGCATAACTTGACCGAACAACTGATCAGTTTGCGTATCTACGTTGAAGCGGCGATCGACTTCCCGGAAGAAGAAATCGACTTTTTAGCCGATGGCCATGTGCTGGGAATGCTCGACAAAGTGCGCGAAGAGTTATCCACAGTAAAGCGTGAAGCAGGCCAAGGGGCTTTATTGCGTGATGGCATGACGGTGGTGATTGCCGGTCGACCGAATGCCGGTAAGTCCAGTTTGCTTAATGCGCTGGCAGGCCGTGAAGCCGCCATCGTGACCGAAATCGCGGGGACGACGCGGGATGTATTGCGTGAACATATCCACATAGATGGCATGCCCCTGCACGTGGTGGACACCGCTGGCCTGCGTGATACCGAAGATCAGGTCGAGAAAATCGGTGTGCAACGAGCGCTTAAAGCCATTGGCGAGGCGGACAGAGTGCTACTAGTGGTGGATGCTACTGCGCCGGAAGCCAATGATCCCTTCGCCCTCTGGCCTGAGTTTTTGGAACACCGTCCAGACCCCGCCAAAGTGACTTTGATTCGTAACAAAGCAGACCTCAGTGGGGAAGCGGTTGAACTTGAAGTCAGTGCAGATGGCCATGTGACCATTAGCCTGAGTGCTCGCTCAACAGAAGGTCTCGATTTACTGCGTGAACACCTCAAGGCGTGCATGGGCTACGAGCAGACCTCTGAAAGCAGCTTCAGCGCCCGTCGTCGTCATTTGGAGGCCTTACAGCACGCTAGCGATGCCCTTGAGCATGGTCGATCTCAGCTGACCCTGGCGGGCGCCGGTGAGTTATTGGCCGAGGATTTGCGCATGGCCCAGCAATTTTTGGGCGAAATTACCGGGGCATTCAGTTCGGATGATCTGCTGGGGCGGATCTTCTCTAGCTTTTGTATTGGTAAGTAATTGAGCAAGCGAGTTTGTACGCGACCATTTGATTTTTTAAAAGATCGCGAGCAAGCTCGTTCCTACACATGTGTGGATAACTGAGGTATTAGTCCAATGCGCCATTGATGCCGCCGCGACGTTTGCGGCCAGTTCTTGATTCCCCTGCAACAGGGGTAGATCTGTGCATCTATGGAGTACCTATGACTCACGATACTTATGTGACGCTAGAAGGCGTTTCTTATCAGTTGCCTGATGGCAGGCTGCTATTTTCTGACCTCTCTTTACACCTCGATCAGCGCCACACCGGCCTTGTCGGCCGTAATGGTGTGGGTAAAAGTAGGTTGGCGCGACTGATTGCTGGGGATATCTCGCCAACCACGGGTCGTTGCCTACGCGCCGGAAAGGTGTATTACCTATCTCAGCACATCAGTTACGGCCCGGAGCAAACTGTCGCCGGTTTGACAGGGGTTCAGCCCATCATCCAAGCGCTTGAGCGCATCGAACAAGGCAGTGTGGCGCAAGCAGACTTTGACGGTGTCGGTGAGCACTGGAACATCCGCCAGCAGTTGCTCGATCAGTTAACTCAACACAACCTGACACACCTGACCCCATCGACACTGATATCAACACTCAGTGGCGGCGAAGCCATGCGCGTCGCATTGATGGGCGCCTTCATGTCTCAGGCGCAGTTGCTGATTTTAGATGAGCCAACCAACCATCTGGATCGCGAGCATCGTTTGGCCCTGCAAGAACAACTCAGTCGCTGGTCTCACGGGTTACTGTTGATAAGTCATGATCGCGAGCTGCTGGAGTCCATGGAGTGCATCCTCGAACTCTCATCCCAAGGGATCATTTGCTACGGCGGCGGTTACTCGTTTTATGCACAGGCTAAAGCTCAGCAGCAGCATGCAGCTGAACAGCAATTGGCACAGGCCAAGCTAGAGCGTAAACGAGAAGAACAGCGGTTACGCGAACAGGTTGAACGCCTAGAGCGCAGGCAGTCCCGAGGTCAAAAAAGCGCCAGCATCAGCAATCAAGCGAAGATTTTGCTAGGACGGCAAAAAGATCAAAGCCAAAACAGTTTCGGCAAAGTACGCCAGCATCAACATGCGTTACGTGAAACGTTATCGGCGCAGGTTAAGCAGGCGGCCAGCCAGGTCGAAGAACAAAAAGCGATCTTTATCTACGCGCCTGAAGCGCCTACGCACTCAGCCACTCTCGTCGCGCAGCTGATAGATGCTCGCTTGCCATACGGCTTCGAATCATTGCGTACGCTGAGTATTACGCTCTCTCGGGGCCAACGAGTCGCCTTGATCGGACCCAATGGATGCGGCAAGTCAACCTTACTCAAGGTTTTGGCCGGGCAACTCTCAGTCATGGCAGGGCAGATCGCGCTCAAGGTGGAAACCGCTTATCTCGATCAACACCTCGCGCTTTTAGAGCTCGATCGTTCAGTTCTTGAGCAATTACGAGATTTAAACAGGCAATTGGACGAAAGTGAGTGCCGTATCCGATTAGCGCAGCTAGGGCTTGGAGCGGCACACGTCAATCAACCCTGTGCACAACTCAGTGGAGGCGAACGCTTGAAAGCCGCCATGGCCTGCGTGTTTTACGCCCAAGACCCCGCACAGTTGTTATTGCTCGATGAACCCGCGAATCACCTAGATTTAACCTCATTATTGGCGCTGCAAACCATGCTCCAACAGTACACGGGCACCTTGATCGTGACCTCACACGACGAAATGTTCCTGGATGCGATTGGCATTACCCACAGGCTCTGCGCAAGTGCCGACGGCTGGCTTAACACGCCTGTTTAAACTCCACACGGGTTACCGTCATCCTATTGATCGCCTTGTATTCGAGTGTCAGCCAGAAGAATCACTCCTTCTGGCGGCTTTCGGCTGCCTGCTAAATGGCCTTCGGGCTGATTTTTGTCCCAATAAGCCCTGTGCATAACTGGCCCTTAGCTCAGTGGGTAACTGGGTCTGTAAACTGATGATAACCACCCTTGTGGATAACCACATGATTTACCCACAGGCTTAGTGCACTTATTCACGGGGCTCCTTGGCACATGACCACAGACTTTTGAATCTCTGTACAGTATGATAAATAAGGCTCTTAGAAATCTATCCACAGAAAGTAGCCTGCATAGAAATAAACATAAAAACAAAGCTTTTATAAATCTCTTCTTTATTTATTTTTCTATCTTGCCTTATCCACAAGCTGGTTAAATTTTGTGCAAAGGGTTCTTTAAGAAGGGCTAAGTCCCTATACTTCGCGGTCTATCCAAAAAACCCCTAGTAACAGGCACGAGGTGCGTGGTGAATTTCCCTTCCCGTTTTGCAGTGATCGTCATCGGTGGCGGTCATGCCGGAACCGAGGCTGCACTTGCTTCAGCACGTATGGGCGTAAAAACCCTGCTGCTGACCCACAACGTGGAAACCCTCGGGCATATGAGCTGCAATCCTGCAATTGGTGGGATTGGTAAAAGCCATCTGGTTAAAGAAATCGATGCCCTCGGTGGCGCGATGGCGACAGCTACCGATAAAAGCGGTATTCAGTTCCGTGTACTCAATGGCCGCAAAGGCCCAGCGGTACGGGCAACCCGTGCACAGGCCGACCGCGCGATCTATAAATCAGTCGTTCGTGAAATTCTGGAAAACCAACCCAACCTGTGGATATTTCAACAAGCCGCTGATGACCTGATCGTTGAACAGGATCAAGTGCGCGGTGTTGTTACCCAAATGGGTCTACGGTTTATGGCCGATGCCGTGGTTTTAACCACCGGTACGTTTTTGGGTGGGCTTATCCACATTGGATTGCAGAACTATTCAGGCGGACGGGCAGGTGATCCACCGTCGATTGCCTTGGCACACCGTCTACGTGAACTACCTTTGCGAGTGGGTCGCTTAAAAACCGGCACGCCTCCTCGTATTGATGGCCGTTCAGTTGATTTTTCGATGATGACCGAGCAACCCGGTGATACGCCAATCCCGGTCATGTCGTTTATGGGCAACAAAGAACAGCATCCGAGACAAGTCAGTTGCTGGATCACCCATACCAATGCCCGTACCCACGAAATCATTGCCTCTAACCTTGATCGTTCGCCGATGTATTCAGGCGTGATTGAAGGCATTGGCCCGCGTTACTGCCCGTCGATTGAAGACAAAATTCATCGTTTTGCTGACAAAGAAAGCCATCAGGTGTTTATCGAACCGGAAGGTTTGAACACCCATGAGCTTTATCCAAATGGGATTTCGACGTCGTTGCCTTTCGATGTACAGCTGCAACTGGTGCAGTCGATTCGCGGTATGGAAAACGCTCACATCGTGCGACCCGGTTATGCCATCGAATACGACTATTTCGATCCTCGCGACTTGAAATACAGCCTCGAAACCAAAGTGATTGGCGGTTTGTTCTTTGCAGGACAAATTAACGGCACTACCGGTTACGAGGAAGCGGGGGCACAAGGTTTGCTCGCAGGAACCAACGCCGCTTTGCTCGCTCAGGGCAAAGACACGTGGTGCCCGCGTCGCGATGAGGCTTACATCGGTGTTTTGGTGGATGACCTGATCACATTGGGCACTCAAGAACCGTACCGGATGTTCACTTCACGGGCTGAATACCGCTTGATTCTGCGTGAAGACAACGCAGATATGCGTCTGACTGAAAAAGGTCGAGAGCTTGGTTTGGTTGATGACGCCCGTTGGGCAGCGTTCTGCACCAAGCGCGAAAGCATTGTCCAAGAAGAGCAGCGTTTGAAAAGTACGTGGGTCCGCCCTGGTACTGAGCAAGGTGAAGCGATTGCGGCCAAGTTTGGTACGCCGTTGACCCATGAATACAATTTGCTAAGTTTGTTAACCCGCCCGGAAATCGACTACGCCGGTCTGGTCGAAGTCACCGGCGAAGGGGCGAGCGATCCATTAGTCGCTGAGCAGGTTGAAATCAAAACCAAATACGCCGGTTACATTGATCGTCAACAGGACGAGATTGCTCGTTTACGCGCCAGCGAAAATATCAAACTACCTGTGGATATTGATTACACGACCATTTCGGGGTTGTCGAAAGAGATCCAAAGTAAGCTCGGTGCTACACGCCCTGAGACGCTAGGCCAGGCTTCGCGGATTCCGGGTGTAACACCCGCGGCGATTTCCCTGTTGATGATTCACCTGAAAAAACGCGGCGCAGGTCGCAAGTTGGAGCAAAACGCTTGAGTTCGCTGGTAACCGCACAACACGCTGAAGAGTTATCAACAGGCGCTGGCCAATTGGGCGTCGACTTAACCGATACCCAGCAGGCGCAACTGCTGGAATATTTGGCCCTGTTGATAAAATGGAACAAGGCTTACAACCTCACGGCTGTGCGTAACCCCGACGAAATGGTTTCGCGTCATTTGCTCGACAGCCTGAGCGTGATGCCGTTCATCGAGAACGGTCGTTGGTTGGATGTCGGCAGCGGTGGAGGAATGCCAGGGATTCCCTTGGCGATCCTGTTTCCTGAATCTCAAGTGACCTGCCTAGACAGCAATGGCAAGAAAACACGCTTCCTGACTCAGGTTAAACTCGAACTCAAATTGGATAACCTGCACGTTATCCACAGTCGTGTTGAGGAATATCGACCTGAGCTGGCGTTCAACGGAATTGTATCCAGGGCTTTCAGCAGCATGGAGAACTTCACGAACTGGACGCGACACTTGGGTGATCACCAAACGCGCTGGTTGGCAATGAAGGGCGTTCATCCAACTGATGAGCTGGTAGCATTGCCGTCTGAATTTCGTCTAGATAGCGAACACGCCTTGACCGTTCCAGGTTGCCAAGGCCAACGCCATCTGCTGATACTGCGCCGAACGGCATGATTGGGAACGCAAGCAAGAATGGCTAAGGTATTCGCAATAGCGAACCAAAAAGGCGGTGTGGGTAAAACCACGACCTGTATCAACCTCGCAGCATCGCTGGTCGCGACCAAGCGACGCGTGCTGCTGATCGACCTCGATCCACAAGGCAATGCCACCATGGGTAGCGGTGTGGATAAACACGGTCTTGAGAACTCTGTTTACGATCTTTTGATTGGTGAATGTGATTTGGCTCAAGCCATGCACATCTCGGAGCACGGCGGTTACCAGTTGCTGCCAGCTAACCGCGACTTAACCGCGGCCGAAGTTGTGTTGCTCGAAATGCAGATGAAAGAAAGCCGTCTGCGTACCGCGTTGGCGCCCGTTCGAGAAAGCTACGATTTCATTCTGATAGACTGCCCACCGTCATTGTCGATGTTGACGCTCAATGCGCTGGTTGCGGCTGATGGGGTCATTATCCCCATGCAGTGCGAGTACTTCGCCCTTGAAGGGTTGAGCGACCTTGTGGATAACATCAAGCGTATTGCCGAGTTACTGAACCCGAACCTAAAAGTCGAGGGGCTGCTGCGAACCATGTATGACCCGCGCTTGAGCCTGATGAACGATGTGTCTGCTCAACTCAAGGAACATTTCGGCGAACAGCTGTATGACACGGTAATTCCACGAAACATTCGTCTGGCCGAGGCACCGAGTTACGGTATGCCTGCATTGGCCTATGATAAAAATTCCCGTGGCGCGATTGCTTACCTTGCCTTGGCCGGTGAGCTGGTTCGTCGTCAACGTCGCACCTCCCGCACTGCTCAGCCAACTTAAGGATATTCCATGGCCGTCAAGAAACGAGGTCTAGGACGCGGACTGGACGCTCTCCTGAGTGGGCCTACGGTCAGCTCGCTGGAAGAGCAAGCAGTTAAGGTCGATCAAAGCGAATTGCAGCATTTGCCACTGGACCTGATCCAGCGTGGTAAATATCAGCCTCGTCGCGATATGGACCCGCAAGCGTTAGAAGAATTGGCAAACTCGATCAAGACCCAAGGCGTAATGCAGCCGATCGTAGTGCGTCCTATCGCTGGCGAACGTTTTGAGATTATTGCCGGTGAGCGCCGTTGGCGCGCCAGCCAACAGGCCGGCAAAGACACTATCCCGGCGATGGTGCGCGATGTGCCGGATGAAACCGCTATCGCGATGGCGCTGATTGAAAACATTCAGCGTGAAGACCTCAATCCGATTGAAGAAGCGATTGCCTTGCAGCGTTTGCAGCAAGAGTTTCAACTGACGCAACAACAAGTAGCTGATGCAGTGGGTAAGTCCCGGGTGTCAGTGGCTAACTTGTTACGTTTGATTTCATTGCCGGAAGTGATAAAAACCATGCTGTCCCACGGTGACCTTGAAATGGGTCATGCGCGGGCTTTGCTCGGTTTACCCGAGAATAAGCAGGTTGAAGGGGCGCGACATGTTGTCGCACGTGGCCTGACTGTGCGCCAAACGGAAGCACTCGTTCGGCAGTGGTTGAGCGGTAAACAAGAGCCTGCTGAACCGGTTAAACCTGATCCGGACATCGCCCGTCTCGAGCAGCGTCTGGCCGAGCGCCTAGGCTCTGCGGTGCAGATTCGCCACGGAAAGAAGGGTAAAGGCCAATTAGTAATTGGCTATAACTCCCTTGATGAGCTTCAAGGGGTGCTGGCGCACATTCGCTGAAACATTTCCTTGTGTAGCGCGTAGTCGGAAATCACTACCTGACAGTTGAATAGGGGCTTCAGCGCCCCTATACTCTGCGCGCATTTTGTCGGCACAAATTATGCCAAGTTTTAGCTTTTGGCAGCCGACCTTTGAGGAGCAATTGTGATGGAGACACGCACGCCAAACCGCTTGCCGTTCCATCGCTTGGCGGTTTTTCCGGTTTTGCTAGCTCAATTTGTCATTTTATTGCTGGCTGCTTTGGGGCTCTGGCAATGGCATGGAGTTGTAGCCGGATATTCAGGACTCTGCGGAGGCCTGATTGCTTTGCTACCCAATGTGTATTTTGCTCACCGAGCTTTCCGGTTTTCCGGTGCTCGAGCAGCGCAAGCCATCGTCCGGTCGTTTTACGCTGGAGAGGCAGGCAAATTAATTTTGACGGCAGTGCTGTTCGCGCTGACGTTTGCAGGTGTGAAGCCATTGGCGCCGCTAGCTGTATTCGGCGTCTTCGTGTTGACCCAGTTGGTCAACTGGTTCGCTCCCCTGCTAATGAGAACAACACTTTCGAGACCTTAGGGCGTTTGAGGCAACCATGGCAGAAACAACCGCTTCGGGCTATATCCAGCACCACTTACAGAACCTGACCTTCGGGCAGCTACCTGATGGCGGCTGGGGCTTTGCTCACACCGTTGCAGAAGCTAAAGCAATGGGCTTTTGGTCATTCCACGTCGATACACTTGGCTGGTCTGTATTCGTAGGCTTACTGTTTATCTTCATCTTTCGCATGGCGGCCAAGAAGGCAACTTCCGGTCAGCCAGGCGCACTGCAGAACTTCGTTGAAGTTTTGGTGGAATTCGTTGATGGCAGCGTAAAAGACAGCTTCCACGGCCGTAGCGCTGTGATTGCTCCTTTGGCGCTGACTATTTTCGTCTGGGTCTTCCTGATGAACGTCATCGACTTGGTGCCGGTTGACTGGATCCCGCAGTTGGCCATCCTGATCACTGGCGATGAGCACTTCCCATTCCGTGCGGTACCGACGACTGATCCTAACGCTACCCTGGGCATGGCCCTGTCGGTATTTGCGCTGATCATCTTCTACAGCATCAAAATCAAGGGCATCGGCGGCTTCATCGGCGAACTGACCCTGCACCCATTCGGCAGCAAGAACATTTTTGTTCAGGCGCTGCTGATTCCGGTGAACTTCCTGCTCGAATTCGTGACGTTGATTGCCAAGCCAATCTCGCTGGCACTGCGTCTGTTCGGCAACATGTACGCTGGCGAACTGGTATTTATCCTGATCGCCGTAATGTTCGGCAGCGGCCTGCTTTGGCTTAGCGGTCTGGGCGTGGTGCTGCAATGGGCGTGGGCTGTATTCCACATCCTGATCATCACCTTGCAAGCGTTCATCTTCATGATGTTGACCATCGTTTACTTGTCGATGGCGCACGAAGAGAACCACTAAGACCCGTTTCGGCGAGTCTGGTGCCCCTCTCGCTTCGGTGAGAGGGCGTCGCAAAATGATTTTGTTTTACCGCTTTAATCTAAAAACCTAAACCATACGACGTAAAAGTCGGGAGGAAAGATGGAAACTGTAGTTGGTCTAACCGCTATCGCTGTTGCACTGTTGATCGGCCTGGGTGCACTGGGTACTGCAATTGGTTTCGGCCTGTTGGGCGGCAAGTTCCTGGAAGGCGCAGCGCGTCAACCAGAAATGGTTCCAATGCTGCAAGTTAAAATGTTCATCGTTGCCGGTCTGCTCGACGCCGTAACCATGATCGGTGTTGGTATCGCACTGTTCTTCACTTTCGCGAACCCTTTCGTTGGTCAACTCGCTGGCTAATCACTCGAATTGTCGAGTTGATTAGAGAGATGGACAACGAACGAGCGAGGTGTTGGCGTGAACATTAATGCAACCCTGATTGGCCAGTCCGTTGCGTTCTTCATTTTTGTACTGTTTTGCATGAAGTTCGTGTGGCCTCCGGTCATCGCGGCATTGCAAGAACGTCAGAAGAAGATTGCGGCTGGACTGGACGCTGCTAACCGAGCAGCTCGTGACCTGGAGTTGGCCCAAGATAAAGCGGGTCAACAACTGCGCGAAGCTAAGGCTCAAGCAGCTGAAATCATTGAGCAAGCCAAGAAACGCGGTACTCAGATCGTAGACGAAGCCCGTGAACAGGCTCGCGTTGAAGCTGACCGTGTGAAGGCTCAGGCTCAGGCCGAGATCGAGCAGGAACTGAACAGCGTTAAAGACGCCTTGCGTGCCCAATTGGGTGGCTTGGCTGTTGAAGGCGCAGAGAAGATCCTGGGTGCCACAATCGATCAAAACGCGCACGCGGAGCTGGTTAATAAACTGGCTGCTGAAATTTAAGCGAGGGCGATCATGGCAGAATTGACCACGTTGGCCCGACCTTACGCTAAGGCAGCCTTCGAGCACGCCCAGGCCCACCAGCAACTGGCCTCTTGGTCAGCCATGCTCGGCCTGGCTGCAGCGGTGTCGCAAGACGACACTATGCAGCGCGTGCTCAAGGCCCCGCGACTGACGAGCGCAGAAAAGGCCGCCACGTTTATTGACGTGTGCGGCGACAAGTTTGATGTAAAAGTGCAGAACTTCATCCACGTCGTTGCAGAAAACGACCGTCTCCTGCTTTTGCCGGAGATTGCCGCTCTGTTCGACCTGTATAAGGCCGAGCAAGAGAAGTCGGTAGACGTTGAAGTGACCAGTGCTTTTGCATTGAGCCAAGAACAGCAAGACAAACTCGCCAAGGTTCTCAGTGCACGACTCGACCGGGAAGTGCGCCTGCAAGTTGCGGAAGATAAGTCCCTCATTGGGGGCATTGTCATTCGCGCCGGCGACCTGGTTATCGATGGCTCGATTCGCGGCAAACTCGCGAATCTTGCCGAAGCATTGAAATCTTGAGTTTGAAGGGGCAGCAGAGCAATGCAGCAACTCAATCCTTCCGAAATAAGTGAAATTATCAAGGGCCGCATCGACAAGCTCGATGTGACCTCCCAAGCCCGTAACGAAGGCACTGTCGTCAGCGTATCTGACGGTATCGTGCGGATTCACGGTCTGGCCGACGTAATGTCCGGCGAGATGATCGAGTTTCCGGGCGGCGTCTTCGGTATGGCTCTCAACCTGGAGCAAGACTCTGTAGGTGCCGTAATTTTGGGCGCTTACCAGTCTCTGGCTGAAGGCATGAGCGCTAAGTGCACCGGCCGCATCCTCGAAGTTCCGGTAGGTAAGGAACTGCTGGGTCGCGTAGTCGACGCACTGGGTAACCCTGTTGACGGTAAAGGTCCACTGGGCAACACCGAGACCGACGCGGTCGAGAAAGTTGCTCCAGGCGTGATCTGGCGTAAGTCGGTAGACCAGCCTGTACAGACTGGCTACAAGGCTGTCGATGCCATGATTCCTGTCGGCCGTGGCCAGCGTGAGCTGATCATCGGTGACCGTCAGATCGGTAAAACCGCTCTGGCGATCGACGCGATCATCAACCAGAAAGACAGCGGCATTTTCTGTGTCTACGTAGCGATCGGTCAGAAGCAATCGACCATCGCCAACGTTGTTCGCAAGCTGGAAGAAAACGGCGCACTGAAAAACACGATCATCGTGGCTGCCAGTGCTTCTGAATCGCCTGCGCTGCAGTACCTGGCACCTTACGCCGGTTGCACCATGGGTGAGTTCTTCCGCGACCGCGGTGAAGACGCGCTGATCGTTTATGACGATCTGTCCAAGCAAGCAGTGGCTTACCGCCAGATTTCCCTGCTGCTGCGCCGTCCACCAGGCCGTGAAGCTTACCCAGGCGACGTGTTCTATCTCCACTCCCGTCTATTGGAGCGCGCATCCCGCGTATCCGAAGAGTACGTAGAGAAGTTCACCAATGGCGCAGTGACCGGCAAAACCGGCTCCCTGACCGCATTGCCGATCATCGAAACTCAAGCTGGCGACGTTTCCGCGTTCGTTCCGACCAACGTGATTTCCATCACTGACGGTCAGATCTTCCTGGAATCGGCCATGTTCAACTCCGGGATCCGTCCTGCAGTGAACGCCGGTGTTTCGGTATCCCGTGTGGGTGGTGCCGCTCAGACCAAGATCATCAAGAAGCTCTCTGGTGGTATCCGTACCGCTCTGGCTCAGTACCGTGAACTGGCGGCATTCGCCCAGTTCGCTTCTGACCTGGACGAAGCGACCCGTAAGCAACTTGAGCATGGTCAGCGCGTTACCGAGCTGATGAAGCAGAAGCAATACGCCCCAATGTCGATCGCTGAGACGTCGAAATCGCCAAGGTCGGCAGCTTTGAACAAGCGCTGATTGCTTACTTCAACCGCGATCACGCCGACTTGTTGGCCAAGATCAACGTGAAGGGTGACTTCAATGACGAAATCGACGCTGGCCTGAAAGCCGGTATCGAGAAGTTCAAGGCCACCCAAACCTGGTAAGCCGCAGCGGGAGCCGCAAGGCTCCCGCTTGCTAACCTGATAGGTGTTACATGGCAGGCGCAAAAGAGATTCGCAGTAAGATTGCGAGCATCAAAAGCACGCAAAAAATTACCAGCGCCATGGAAAAAGTGGCGGTCAGCAAAATGCGCAAGGCACAAATGCGTATGGCTGCTAGCCGTCCTTATGCGGAGCGCATCCGCCAGGTTATTGGGCATTTGGCCAACGCCAACCCGGAATACCGCCACTCGTTCATGATCGACCGCCCAGTTAAGCGTGTTGGTTATGTGGTTGTGAGCAGTGACCGTGGTTTGTGCGGTGGTTTGAATACCAACCTGTTCAAGGCCCTGGTCAAGGACATGGCGGTAAACCGCGATAACGGCGTCGAGATTGATCTGTGTGTCGTTGGTAGCAAGGGTGCGGCCTTTTTCCGTAACTTCGGCGGTAACGTCGTTGCAGCTATCAGCCACCTGGGTGAAGAGCCGTCGATCAATGATCTGATCGGCAGTGTGAAGGTGATGCTGGATGCGTACCTGGAAGGCCGGATTGACCGCCTGTCCGTGGTATCCAACAAGTTCATCAACACCATGACCCAGCAGCCAACCGTGGAGCAATTGATTCCACTGGTGGCGACCCCGGATCAAGAACTCAAGCACCACTGGGACTACCTCTACGAACCAGACGCCAAAGAGCTGCTTGACGGCTTGATGGTGCGCTACGTGGAGTCGCAGGTGTACCAGGCGGTGGTCGAGAACAACGCAGCTGAACAAGCGGCGCGGATGATCGCGATGAAAAACGCTACCGATAACGCCGGTGATCTGATCAGTGATTTGCAACTGATCTACAACAAGGCGCGTCAGGCTGCGATCACCCAAGAGATCTCGGAAATCGTCGGCGGCGCTGCCGCGGTTTAACGGTTCAAATATTCAGAGGATCCAGCTATGAGTAGCGGACGTATCGTTCAAATCATCGGCGCCGTTATCGACGTGGAATTTCCACGCGACAGCGTACCGAGCATCTACAACGCGCTGAAAGTACAAGGCGCGGACACTACTCTGGAAGTTCAGCAGCAGCTGGGCGACGGCGTAGTTCGTACCATTGCGATGGGTTCCACCGAAGGCTTGAAGCGCGGTCTGGACGTTGTCGACTCTGGTGCAGCCATCTCCGTACCGGTCGGTAAAGCGACCCTGGGCCGGATCATGGACGTACTGGGCAACCCGATTGACGAAGCTGGCCCAATCGACACCGAAGAGCGTTGGGGCATTCACCGTCCAGCACCTTCGTTCGCCGAGCAAGCGGGTGGTAACGATCTGCTGGAAACTGGCATCAAGGTTATCGACCTGGTTTGCCCGTTCGCAAAAGGCGGTAAGGTTGGTCTGTTCGGTGGTGCCGGTGTAGGCAAAACCGTAAACATGATGGAACTGATCCGTAACATCGCCATCGAGCACAGCGGTTATTCCGTGTTCGCTGGTGTGGGTGAGCGTACTCGTGAGGGTAACGACTTCTACCACGAGATGAAGGATTCCAACGTACTGGACAAAGTAGCTCTGGTTTACGGTCAGATGAACGAGCCGCCGGGTAACCGTCTGCGCGTAGCATTGACTGGCCTGACCATGGCTGAAAAGTTCCGTGACGAAGGTAACGACGTACTGTTGTTCGTTGACAACATCTACCGTTACACCCTGGCCGGTACTGAAGTATCCGCACTGCTGGGCCGTATGCCTTCTGCAGTAGGTTACCAGCCGACCTTGGCCGAAGAGATGGGCGTTCTGCAAGAACGTATCACTTCGACCAAAGAAGGTTCGATCACTTCGATCCAAGCGGTATACGTACCTGCGGATGACTTGACTGACCCGTCGCCAGCGACCACCTTCGCCCACTTGGACGCCACCGTCGTACTGTCCCGTGACATCGCTTCCTTGGGTATCTACCCAGCGGTCGATCCACTCGACTCGACTTCGCGCCAACTGGATCCGAACGTAATCGGCCAAGAACACTACGACACCGCTCGCGGCGTTCAGTACGTGCTGCAGCGTTACAAAGAACTGAAGGACATCATTGCGATCCTGGGTATGGACGAGCTGTCGGAAGCCGATAAGCAGTTGGTAAACCGTGCTCGTAAGATCCAGCGTTTCTTGTCGCAGCCGTTCTTCGTGGCTGAAGTCTTCACTGGCGCTTCGGGTAAATACGTTTCCCTGAAAGACACCATTGCTGGCTTCAAAGGCATCCTCAACGGTGACTACGACCACCTGCCAGAACAAGCGTTCTACATGGTCGGCGGCATCGAAGAAGCGATCGAGAAAGCCAAGAAACTGTAATTCGGGCGCCCGGTAACGGGCGCTAATCAGGTTGAGGCAATCAGATGGCTAATATGACAGTCCATTGCGATATCGTCAGCGCGGAAGGAGAAATCTTTTCCGGTCTGGTTGAGATGGTGATTGCGCACGGTGCACTGGGTGATCTTGGTATCGCTCTGGGTCACGCTCCGCTGATCACTAGTCTGAAACCAGGTCCGATCCGCCTGATCAAACAGGGTGGCGAAGCCGAGGTGTTTTACATCTCGGGTGGTTTCCTCGAGGTTCAGCCGAACATGGTCAAGGTTCTTGCCGACACCGTGCAACGTGCTGTCGACCTGGATGAAGCCTCCGCTCAGGAAGCCGTTAAGGCTGCCGAGAAGGCCCTGAACGAAAAAGGCGCAGATTTCGATTACGGATCTGCTGCTTCACGTCTGGCCGAGGCCGCAGCTCAGCTGCGCACCGTTCAGCAAATCCGCAAGAAGTTCGGCGGTTAAGCCGTTTGCTTATTGTGTGATTGATTAAAAAGGGTAGCCTCGGCTACCCTTTTTTCTTTTCCGCGAATCACTTTTTGGTCGCATCCGCTGACCACCCAGGATTGGTAGCCAGTCATGTCTCTCGATATCGTTATTCTCGCCGCAGGCCAGGGCACCCGCATGCGTTCTTCCCTGCCCAAGGTTCTTCATCCTGTGGCCGGCAACTCCATGCTCGGGCATGTTATCCACAGCGCTCGCCAACTTAAGCCGACGGGTATCCATGTAGTCATAGGTCACGGAGCTGAATTGGTCCGCGAGCGTTTGGCCGCTGACGATCTGAACTTTGTGCTGCAAGACAAACAACTAGGTACTGGCCACGCCGTGGCTCAAGCCTTGCCATTTTTGACTGCCGAAAACGTTTTGGTCCTGTACGGCGATGTGCCGTTGATTGAAGTCGAGACTTTGCAGCGCTTGCTCCAGCAAGTGGGCCCAGAGCAATTGGGCTTGTTGACCGTCAACCTCGCGGATCCAACGGGCTATGGTCGAATTGTGCGTGATGGCGCAGGAAAGGTCAGCGCTATCGTCGAGCATAAAGATGCCAACGACGAGCAACGTGCAATCACCGAAGGCAACACAGGAATTTTAGCCTTACCGACTGCGCGTCTTTCTGACTGGATGAGCCGCTTGTCGAACAACAATGCTCAGGGTGAGTATTACCTGACTGACGTTATCGCCATGGCGGTTAACGATGGTTTGGTGGTTGCCACTGAACACGCCCATGACCCAATGGAAGTGCAGGGCGCCAATGATCGCAAACAACTCAGTGAATTAGAGCGCCATTACCAACTGCGCGAAGGTCGCCGACTAATGGCATTGGGCGTCACGTTGCGCGATCCGGCCCGTTTCGATGTGCGCGGTGAAGTGACCGTCGGTCGTGACGTGTTAATCGACATCAACGTGATTCTAGAAGGTCGCGTAGTAATCGAAGATGACGTGGTGATTGGCCCGAACTGCGTGATCAAAGACAGCACCCTGCGTAAAGGTGTAGTGGTCAAAGCCAATAGCCACATCGACGGAGCGGTACTGGGGGAGGGCAGCGATGCAGGTCCTTTCGCACGCTTGCGCCCTGGCAGCGTGCTGGATGCTCGCGCCCATGTGGGTAACTTTGTTGAGTTGAAAAACACCCACCTTGGCGAAGAGGCTAAGTGTGGTCATCTGACCTATTTGGGAGATGCTGAAGTTGGCCCGCGCACCAACATCGGTGCGGGCACCATTACCTGTAACTACGATGGCGCCAATAAGTGGAAAACCGTATTGGGTGCTGATGTATTCATCGGCTCCAATAACTCATTGGTAGCCCCTGTGGATATCTTGGATGGTGCTACCACCGCAGCCGGTTCTACCATCAACCAACACGTAGCGGCTGAGCAACTGGCTGTGGGCCGTGCACGTCAGCGTAATATCGACGGCTGGAAGCGTCCGGTTAAACAACCAAAGCCTTAAGACACTGCGTTTGCAGGAGCGGCCGGTCGACGCTCGATTGCTCGCGATCTTTTTATAGATCAAAAGATCGCAGCCTACGGCAGCTCCTACGGAGTAGTTATCCACAGCTCAGCAGGGTTGTTTATTAGCGTTTCAAGTCATCGTATAACTGTTTTAAATCAATAACTTGCATTAAGCCTTATTCATCGACTGTGGATAAGGCTTTGTTTTACCCTCTGCACATCGCCCGCCAACCCCCAACCCGGTGGGGGCGAAAGCAAGTTATCCACATAACAATCTGCAACAAATCCTTGACGGCTATTTCGAGATCAGGTTTCATTGCTTTCGTTTTCTTTCGAACCGAAACTTAGAGCCTTCATGTCCAAGCGCAATACACCCCAACGCAGACACAACATCATGGCCTTGCTTACGGAGCAGGGTGAAGTCAGTGTGGATGAATTGGCCAAGCGCTTCGAAACCTCTGAAGTTACGATTCGCAAGGATCTGGCGGCGCTCGAAAGTAATGGCTTGTTACTGCGTCGCTACGGCGGTGCCATCACTGTGCCGCAAGAGCTGGTGAGCGACGTTACCCAACCGGTTTCTCTCTACAAACAAGCCATTGCCCGTGCGGCAGTTGGCCTGATTAAAGAACATGCGCGGATCATCATCGACAGTGGTAGCACGACGGCCTCGATGATTCCTCAATTGGGTCTGCAACCGGGGCTGGTTGTGATGACTAACTCTCTGCACGTAGCCAACGCACTCAGTGAACTTGAACATGAGCCCGTACTCTTGATGACGGGTGGTACGTGGGATCCGCACTCCGAGTCCTTTCAGGGGCAGGTGGCGGAGCAAGTACTGCGATCGTACGACTTCGATCAACTGTTCATCGGTGCTGACGGCATAGATCTGCAACGTGGCACGACAACATTTAATGAGTTGTTGGGTTTGAGCCGAGTCATGGCTGATGTTGCTCGCGAAGTGATTGTGATGGTCGAGTCCGACAAAGTCGGTCGCAAAATACCCAATCTGGAACTGCCTTGGGGCAGCGTCCATACCCTTATTACAGATGATCGCCTGCCGTTAGAGGCGCGCGAAAAGATTCAGGCCCGGGGCATAACGCTGTTATGCGCGGCCCTCGCTTAGGAGAAAATTATGTGTGGAATCGTTGGTGCAGTCGCTGAACGTAATATCACGGCCATTCTGCTCGAAGGTCTTAAGCGTCTTGAATACCGCGGCTATGACAGCGCCGGTGTGGCGGTGTTTACCAATAATGGAACACTGGAGCGTACGCGCCGTAATGGCAAAGTGTCAGAACTCGAACAAGCGTTGGCCGGTGAACCACTGGTCGGGCGTTTAGGGATTGCACACACTCGCTGGGCCACTCACGGCGCACCGTGCGAGCGCAATGCTCACCCGCATTTTTCGGGCTCAGATCTAGCAGTTGTCCACAACGGTATCATTGAAAACCACGAAGCCCTGCGCGCACAGCTCAAAGGTTTAGGGTACGAGTTCACCTCAGACACAGACACCGAAGTTATTGCCCACCTGCTCAATCACAAGCTCAAAGAGCAACCCGACCTGACCGAAGCGTTGAAGGCAACGGTTAAAGAACTGCACGGTGCTTATGGCTTGGCCGTCATCAGCGCCAAGCAACCCGATCGTCTGGTCGCCGCCCGTAGCGGTAGCCCGCTGGTAATCGGTTTGGGTCTGGGTGAAAACTTCTTGGCCTCTGATCAGTTGGCTTTACGCCAAGTGACTGACCGTTTCATGTACTTGGAAGAGGGCGACATCGCTGAAATCCGTCGTGATAGCGTACAAATCTGGGATGTAAACGGCCAGACCGTTCAACGTGAAACCGTGCAATACCGCGACGGTGCCGAAGCTGCTGACAAAGGCGAGTTCCGTCACTACATGCTCAAAGAGATTCACGAGCAGCCAAGCGTTGTACAACGCACGCTGGAAAGCCGTTTAGGTCAAGATCACGTTCTGGTTCAGGCGTTTGGTCAGAACGCTAAAGAATTGTTCGCCAAAGTGCGCAACGTTCAGATCGTGGCCTGTGGCACCAGTTATCACGCGGGTATGGTTGCGCGTTACTGGCTCGAAAGCCTGGCGGGTATTCCATGCCAAGTCGAAGTGGCGAGCGAGTTCCGCTACCGCAAAGTCGTTGTTCAGCCCGACACCTTGTTCGTCTCAATTTCACAATCGGGCGAAACCGCTGACACCTTAGCGGCGCTGCGTAACGCTAAAGAACTGGGTTTCCTCGGCAGTCTGGCGATTTGTAACGTTGGCATCAGCTCGCTGGTACGTGAGTCAGACCTGACCCTGCTGACCCAAGCCGGTCGTGAAATTGGCGTGGCCTCGACCAAAGCCTTCACCACTCAGCTCGTTGGCCTATTGCTGCTCACTTTGTCCTTGGGCCAAGCACGCGGCACCCTTGAGGCTGGTGTTGAAGCGCAATTGGTTGAAGAACTGCGCCGTTTGCCGACGCGCCTAGGCGAAGCGCTGGCGATGGACGGGACCATTGAGAAAGTCGCTGAACTGTTCGCCGACAAACACCACACCTTGTTCTTGGGCCGTGGTGCTCAATATCCGGTAGCGATGGAAGGCGCGCTCAAGCTCAAAGAAATTTCGTACATCCACGCCGAAGCGTATCCAGCGGGTGAACTGAAACATGGCCCGTTGGCCCTTGTGGATAACGACATGCCGGTGGTGACCGTTGCTCCGAACAACGAGCTGTTGGAAAAGTTGAAATCTAACCTGCAAGAAGTTCGCGCCCGTGGCGGTGAGTTGATCGTCTTTGCTGACGAGCAAGCGGGTATGAGCAATGGCGAAGGCACACACGTGATCAACATGCCGCACATCCACGACGTGCTGGCACCGATCCTCTACACCATCCCGCTGCAACTGCTGTCTTACTACGTTGCTGTGCTTAAAGGCACTGACGTCGATCAGCCGCGTAACTTGGCTAAATCGGTCACAGTGGAATAACGTCTGCCGCAACGACATGACTGATGGTTTTAGAGAATTAAAACTGTCACAGGAGCCGGTTAGGTTTGACCTACCGGCTCCTACTTTTTGTAACGGGCTCCGATCGACCCTTGTACGCTCAGGTACGGACAGCGCAGTGCGGTCCTTTGTGGCTTCGTGCCTCCTGGACGAACACGGAGTAAGAGGCGCAGTTAAAGGTGGAAATCACCCGCAGCCTCCGGCTGGTAAAGCACTTTCCTGATCTCAATCCGGCGGGTCCGATCAGAAATTCGCCAGTCGATAGCGTCCCCCTCCTGATAGCCCAAGATGGCTGCGCCGATGTCGGAATACACGGAATGCTTGCCTGCGTTGCTGTCTGCGTCTTCAGGGTAGACCAAGGCGACTTCTAGCTCTTCGTCGTCCAGTTGCACCAAGGCCTTAGAGTTCATTGTCACGACACTGCTCGCGACGTGTTGCGGTTTGACGACAATGGCTCGCTCAAGCTCATGTTCGAGCTCAACAATGGCCGGGCCTTGCTCGAGCACGATTAGACTCTCGAGCCTAGCCTTGTCGATTTCAGTGATGTAGATACGGGTGGAGTCGCTAACGGCACCTTCGCGCAATAGCTCCAGATAGCGCCCCGCCGTCATGGAAAATGACTTCAATGTCGGCGTTTCGCTCTCAAGCACAAAGCCGCTGCGCAGAAAGGCTTTCAGCGAGCGTGCGTTGTCCGGGTGGATCTTGGCGACAAGCTTATCGGCCCGCATGTCGAGGAAGGCCAGCTTCATGCCTTCGCGGATCGTTCGGGCACCAAGGTTTCGGCCCCATTTTTGGCTGTCTCCGATGACCAAGACTATCTCGCACGTTGAACCGGTTTTGATTAGACGGACAAAGCCCACCGGCGCGTCATGCCTGTCAAAGGCCATGAAGAACCGGCCGCCCCTATTGAACAGATGCGTCAGGATCGGCAATTGAGTCCGATCAATGGCTTGCTCAATGGAGCGGGAGACATGACGCGAATCGCTTAGATAGCAGGTGACGCGTTCATCCTCCAACCAATCCATCAACGTCAGCGCGTGCGCACGAGTAACTTCAGGGCACAGCGAAATGAAAGGCTTGTTCATCTTGACCACACTTATTTGTAAAGGATGGAAGCCCTTCATGGCCAGGGTCATGACGGTTCTTCGGCAACCGGCTATTTTAAGATATAACGCGAGTAATGCCGAACCGCCTAGAGGGTTCGAAGAAGCCATCGCTTTATCGAAACTGAATCCGGAACATTCTGCTTAGCGCTTAGCCAAGTCCCTTTCCTTTATTGAGACTTTGATATGTTTAAGCAATTGCTCAAACCTGCGCGCACCCGCGTGGTGTTCTTGCTGTCTTGCCTGGCAGCGTCCATCGCCTGTGCTGGCGATAAAACAACTTACCCCGATGCTGCTGCCAGTGACCCCAAGACCATGGGCTGGATGGTCGGTGCGCCTCCACCGCCTGATCGTATTGTGCGGTTTGCCGATGGTAGTTATTTCAAGTTTCCGGCCATGCGCTGGAGTGTTTCCAACTTCCGTCAACTGATGCCTACCACCAATGTGCCCCGTGGGTTAGGGGCGCCTGTGCCATTGGCGCGGGCGTTGCGCAGCGATATTGATGCACTGACGTTTACTGTGCTCGGAGCACATAAAACGATGACGTGGGAGCAATCGCTGGCGGCTAATTACACCGACGGCATTGTGGTGCTGCACCGCGGCAAAATTGTGTATGAGCGTTATTTCGGTGTCTTGAGCCCTGAAGGTCAGCACGGCGCCATGTCGATGACTAAATCGGTGGTAGGCACAATGGGCGCCATGTTGGTGGCTAATGGCACCTTGGATGCTAATAAAAAAGTGGCTGATTACGTGCCTGAGCTGGCCAAGTCAGCCTTTGGCAACGCGACGTTGCGCCAAGTACTGGACATGACCACCGGGCTTAAATATAGCGAAGACTATGCCGACCCTAGCGCTGAAGTCTGGAAGCATGCGCAGGCGGGCAATCCACTGCCAAAACCCAAGGACTACACCGGGCCACAAAGCTACATGGAGTACTTGCAGACCGTTGAACCTGAGGGGGAACACGGTAAAGCCTTCGCTTATAAAACGGTGAATACCGATGTAATAGGTTGGGTGATCGCGCGGGCTACCGGGAAGAATGTGGCGCAACTATTGTCGGAAAAAATCTGGCAACGCCTGGGTGCCGAGCAGGATGCATACTTCAGCGTCGACTCTATCGGTACCCCGTTTGCAGGGGGAGGATTGAATACCGGGCTACGGGATATGGCACGGTTTGGCGAGATGATCCGTAATAACGGCCAGTATCTGGGCCAGCAAATTGTGCCTAAGTCAGTGGTTGATGATATTCGCGCGGGTGGCGATAAAGTCGCGTTTGCCAAGGCCGGTTATGACCTTCTCAAAGGCGGCAGCTATCGCGATATGTGGTGGGTGACGCACAACGAGGATGGTGCATTCATGGCGCGGGGTGTTTATGGTCAGCGGACCTACATCGATCCCAAGGCCGAGATGGTGATCGTGCGATATGCCTCCAACCCGATTGCCAGCAATTCGGCAAATGACCCGGTGACCATCCCGGCATTTGAGGCGTTGGCCAAGCTGCTGATAGCGCACCCTCAATAAGTCTGCGCAACTGCCGCTCATCCACTGCCGGCTTAGCTTCAACGTCTGTAACGCAGGAGCGTTGTTGAGTCGCTCCTGCCCTGCTCAGCAACGCGGCACCGTTGTTAGTGTTGGCGGCGGGAGTCATCAGCGCTTAGTTGTCAGCTCACCGTGCTGACAGTTTGTGTTAATCGGCTACCCTATAGTTTCGATGTCTGAATTGAAGGAGGACTCACTGATGCTCGCGCAACTGCCACCGGCTTTACAGAAACTTCAACTGCCGTTACGCCTTAAGCTCTGGGATGGGAACCAGTTCGATCTAGGGCCTGAGCCCAGCGTCACGATTGTGGTCAAGGATCCGCAACTCGTCGCTGAGTTTACTCACCCCAGCCTTGACCTTCTTGGTAGCGCTTTTGTTGAAGGAAAACTTGAACTTGAGGGCTCCGTCAAAGAAGTGATTCGTGTGTGTGATGAGTTGAGCCAAGCTCTGGTGGTGGATGACGAAACTCGTCCTACGCGCATTCACCATGACAAAGCCATCGACGCGGCGTCTATTTCCTATCATTACGACCTGTCCAACGAGTTTTACCAGCTCTGGCTTGACCGCGACATGGCCTATTCTTGTGGCTATTTTGAGACTGGCGAAGAAACTCTCGATGAAGCCCAGCAAGCCAAATTTCGCCTGCTGTGTCGCAAGCTACGCCTAAAGCCGGGTGAGTACCTACTGGACGTTGGCTGTGGTTGGGGCGGGCTGGCGCGTTTCGCCGCGCGTGAGTTTGGGGTCAAGGTATTTGGAATTACCTTGAGTAAAGAGCAATTGGCGCTGGGTCGTGAACGGGTGAAGGCCGAAGGTCTACAAGACAAGGTCGACCTGCAATTGCTCGATTACCGCGATCTGCCACAAGACGGGCGCTTCGACAAAATTGTCAGCGTCGGTATGTTTGAACATGTGGGGCACGCCAACCTGCGTGAATACTGCGAGATTCTTTCTAAAGCGGTACGCGAAGGCGGCTTGGTGATGAACCACGGTATTACCGCCAAGCACACCGACGGGCGTCCAGTGGGGCGTGGAGCCGGGGATTTTATCGACCGCTATGTGTTCCCGAATGGCGAGTTGCCGCACCTCTCAATGATTACCGCTGAGATCAGTGAGGCGGGACTGGAAGTAGTCGATGTCGAAAGCTTGCGTCTGCATTACGCGCGCACGCTGGAGCATTGGAGCCAGCGTCTAGAAAACAACTTGGCGGCAGCAACCAAGATGGTCCCTGAGAAAACATTGCGTATCTGGCGTCTTTATTTGGCGGGTTGTGCTTACGCTTTTACTCACGGTTGGATCAACATTGATCAAATATTGGCGACTAAACCGCATGCCGATGGCTCAATTGAATTGCCACCGACCCGTGCAGATATTTACCGCTAAGTTGTCTTTTTGAGCGTTATTAAAAAACCGTGTCGTCTTAACGCCACGGTTTTTTTTATGGGTTTTAGAGGATAGGGGAAACCAGTCGAGCTACACGCATGCCCAGTTGCTGCAAGCGATGGGTCGACTGAATCTCTTCACTGGTGATTTCATGACCCAGCGCAAAGTCATCTAAAAGCATATGTTCCACTTCAGTCGCGAACGCTTGATCGACCGTCAACAACATGACTTCGAAGTTAAGGCGGAACGAGCGGTTATCCATGTTGGCGCTGCCAATAGCGCTGATCTCGTTGTCTACCAGTACTGCTTTCTGATGAATAAAGCCGGGTTGATAACGGAAGACACGCACGCCCGCCCGCACCGCTTCGAAGGCATAGAGGCTTGAGGCGGCGAACACAATCTTATGGTCTGGACGCGAAGGTATCAGGATGCGCACATCGACCCCGCGTAACACGGCGAGTCGCAAGGCTGAGAACACCGCTTCGTCGGGCACAAAGTAAGGTGATGTAATCCACACGCGTTCATTGGCCGCGTGGATGGCTTCGACGAAAAACAGCGAGCAGGTTTCGTACGGATCGGCCGGGCCGCTGGCCATGAACTGGCAGAGCATGCCGCTCTCGGGGTAGCTCTTGGGAAGGATCAACGGCGGTAACTGCCGGGATGCCCAGTACCAATCCTCAGCGAATGATTCCTGCAAACAGGCAACGACCGGGCCGCTGACTTCGACGTGGGTGTCGCGCCACGGCGCGAGCGGAGGTTTTTCTCCCAAGTACTCATCGCCCACGTTATGCCCGCCGACAAAACCAAGTACGCCATCCACCACCACTACTTTTCGGTGGTTACGGAAGTTGACTTGGAAGCGGCTGATCCAGCTACCGCGTGTGGCAAAGGCATAGGTTTGAACACCACCAGCGCGCAGTGTCTCACTGTAACTTTTAGGCAAGGCGTGGCTGCCAATGCTGTCATACAGCACATACACCTGGACGCCTTGGGCGGCTTTTTCCAACAGCAGTGCTTGCAGCTGCTTACCGATTTTGTCGTCGTGAATGATAAAGAACTGAACCAGCACCACCTTTTCGGCCGCGCGAATGGCCTTAAAGATAGCGTCGAAAGTAGCCGTGCCATTGATCAATAAACGCACACTGTTGTTCGCCAAGCACGGCATCCGACCCAGCCGGGGCATCGCGCGTAGCGAGGTATAAGCTTTGGAGTTGCGTGCGGTGAGTGCTTCTTCAACCCAAGGGCGCCAGTTTAAATCTGAGATGGCTTCGCGCATTTCCTGATTGGCTTCACGGCGTGCCTTGATGTAATCGTCGAAGGTACTGCGGCCAAAAATCAGATAGGGGATGAGTGTGACGTAAGGAATGAAGAACAGTGACATTGCCCAAGCAATGGCTCCTTGAGCTGTTCTGACGGTTAATATCGCGTGCACCGCAGCAATCAAGCCTAAGCTGTGGAGCAATAAAATCAGATAACCAATAACGTGCGGGCCTAAGTAATCCATGCGTATCCTTACTCCTCAATGTCCAACGCTCAGTACAACAGACCGTGTTCTGCTGCGAATGTCCTAATGGGTTTCGAGTGCAACACTCGCTTTCATTTGACGTCTAACGCGGACAATTCCATAGGAGTGACTCAATGAATGTTCGTCTGCTAGGGGTGTTTCTAACGTGTGGTTTGTCTATCCCAGTGGCCCAAGCTCAAGTGCTGCAACCGGGTCTTTGGGAGGTGACAACGACTAATATGCAGGTAGACGGCCAGCAACTGCCAGACCTTCAGGTAATGTTAGGCCAGTTTCAAAATATGATGACCCCACAAATGAAAACCCAACTGGAAAGCCAAGGCATTACGTTGGGTGGCCAGGGTATTCGTGTGTGCCTTACACCCGAGCAGGTGCAGTCGGATGATATTCCGCTGGCCGATCCTAAATCAGGGTGCAATCAGCAGATCACTGAGCGTAGTGGAAATCAGTGGAAGTTTCGCTTTAGTTGTCCAAATGCTCAGGGGGCGGGCGTGGCGACATTTGCCAGTGATCGAGAGTTCACCACAGCCGTGCTTGGTTCATTCAATGCAACGGGCGTTCAGCAAAAAGGCAGTATGGACACGCGTGCTGTTTGGTTGGGGCAGAACTGTGGGGCCGTTAAGCCCCGATCGTAATATGAGTTGCCGCGCAGCGTGTTCCACGTGGAGCGCGGCAATCTCATCGACTTAGCGCGCTCCCCACTGCCAGTGACTTTCTGCAACCGCATCATGGCTGTGCAAACTTTCAGCGTGGATGACCTTCACCCTAAAACCTCTCACCTCCTGCACCCTCTTTAGCGCCCTATTTAAGCGGCGTGCTGCGTCTTCGCAAAACATCAAATTCTGCCCATTGGCTAATGCGAAGGCTTGCTCGTCTGCGCGTTTCACCGCGGTCTGCACGGCTGTGCCCAAAGCCCGCTCCGCCTCATCAATGATCAATTCGATCGGCAATGAAGGTGCATCGTTACTCAGCACCGTCTGCAAGCTCGCAGTGCTTCGTTGGCTGTGGGGCGTCGCAACTATGCCTTGAGAACTGCCCAACCACGTCAACACCTCATCGTGCTTTAGCGGCTTATTGGCAAAGTCACTCACGAATTGCTGCTGAATAAGTTGCCGAGCTAAGGCGGCCGAACAAGGGCAGGTGGACGAATAGTTAACCTCTATTTTTAGTTCCACGTGGAACATTCCGTTTTTCAGGGATGCATTGATGCTCACCGGGTAGGTCTTCCAGCCGCTCAATGGGCTGACCAGTGCCGGCCGTTTTAGCAACACTTGGGTATGAATACTCAGATAAGCACAGAGCGATAAGTCATCGTGACTGTCTAGAAACTGCTGCAAAATTTTTTTCAAAAGTAGCGGGTTCAGGTCCTGTGACTCCAGCTTTTCGAGCGCCAAATATAGTCGTGACATATGAATGCCTCGTGCTTCTGCGTCGTCCAGGCTGACACCTGCGTCGGCTGTTGCAGTGAGTCTTTGACCTTGGATCACAATCGGAAGAGCAATGCCGCACATGCCGACCCATTCCAGTGGAATAGCATGTCGGGCATTTTGCGCAGCGATGTCGGGGAGGGATAGAGCATTCATAAGGATCTTCCATCGAGGGAGCAGGCTGGTGTTACAAGATAACAAAATGATGGATTGTATTGTTATAATGTATCATTGTTGGCAGGCCCAAACAGGGCAGCCAACAAGCGGGCGCTTTGACCTGCCAACCCGGATGAGGAACTTCTATGCGTAAACGTCTACCAGTGACCGTGTTATCTGGTTTTCTCGGTGCAGGGAAAAGCACCCTGCTGAATTACATTTTGCGTAACCGTGATGATTTGCGCGTGGCGGTAATCGTCAACGACATGAGTGAGATCAACATTGA
This sequence comes from Pseudomonas endophytica, assembly GCF_001411475.1. GTDB lineage: Bacteria > Pseudomonadota > Gammaproteobacteria > Pseudomonadales > Pseudomonadaceae > Aquipseudomonas > Aquipseudomonas endophytica. The sequence continues at coordinate 35,388 of NZ_LLWH01000057.1, forward strand.
CGGTGGCGAGGTTCAGCGGGACGTCAGTTTGAATCGTGCTGAAGAAAAATTGGTGGAAATGAGCAACGGCTGCATTTGCTGCACGTTGCGCGAAGACTTACTGGAAGAAGTGAGCAAGCTGGCCAATGATGGCCGCTTTGATTATTTATTGATCGAATCAACGGGGATTTCAGAGCCGTTACCCGTGGCAGAAACCTTCACCTTTCGCGATGATTCTGGCCAAAGTTTGGCCGATATCGCTCGCCTAGACACGATGGTTACAGTGGTTGATGGTGTTAATTTCTTACAGGACTACCAAGCAGCAGAAAGTCTGTCTTCGCGGGGGGAGACGTTGGGTGAGGACGATGAGCGCTCAATCACCGATTTGCTGATTGAGCAAATTGAGTTTGCTGACGTTATTTTGATCAGCAAAATTGACCTCATTAGCAGCGTTGAACGGCAGGAGTTAATCGCCATTCTTGAGCGTTTGAATGCTCAGGCCGAAATCATCCCCATGGTGATGGGCGAGGTGCCTCTGGGCAAAATTCTCCATACAGGCCGTTTTGACTTTGAACGGGCGGCCCAAGCGCCGGGTTGGCTGCAAGCATTGCGCGGTGGGCACGTCCCCGAAACCGAAGAGTACGGTATTGCTTCTACGGCCTATCGAGCGCGTCGCCCATTCCATCCCGAGCGTTTTTATAACTTCGTTGACCGCCCTTGGACCAACGGTAAATTACTGCGCTCCAAGGGTTTTTTCTGGTTGGCCAGCAAGTATCAAGAAGCAGGCAGTTGGTCGCAGGCGGGTGGCTTAATGCGTTATGGCTTCGCCGGGCGTTGGTGGCGTTTTGTACCCCGTGATCAATGGCCGCAAGACGCAGAAACCAAGGCTGAAATTCTTAAAAAATGGCTGCCAGACACCGCAGATTGCCGTCAAGAACTGGTGTTTATCGGCCAGCACATCGACTTTGCTCTGCTTTCAGCTGAACTTGATGCTTGCTTGCTCACTGACCAAGAAATGGCTTTAGGCGCAGAGGGTTGGCAGCAACTGAATGATCCTTTCGGCGACTGGTATGAAGAGGTGGCGGCATGAGTCAGCTTGCGCGCACGGCACTGCCGTTGGTGGGTCATATCTGTGGGCAAGCGCCGCAAGTCATGGCCCGGATAGTGGGTGATGACGTCAATTTGGTCATTTGGCAGCGACAACTACCGGTGCACATCAGCCATTTTGCGGCGTTATTGCTCTCGCTCGGCGAGCCGTTGGCCGAATCGTTGGTGCTTGAGCTGGCCGATGAAGCCGCTCAACCCAACCTCAACGGTTTGGCTTCACGGTTCAACGATCTAGATGGCTATGAGGGCTTTATTGCTGATATTTCGTGGTTGGTTAGCGCTTATGCGTGCTTACTCGGTGCGAAACGCGTTGGACTGCGTCTCAGAGCCTTAGAGAAGGCTATGTGCCCGCGGTTTCATGTCGATCACGTGCCTGTAAGACTTATTACTACTTATGCAGGGCAAGGAAGTCAGTGGTTGAAGGAAGGCGTAATGGAGCGTCGCCAATTAGGCCAAGAGCATGCAGAGCCTACAAATCCTTCTTACATTGATCAGATCAAGGCCGGTGAGGTGGCGTTGCTCAAGGGCGAGAAATGGCAAGGCAACGAAGGTGCGGGGTTGATTCATCGTTCTCCTGCCTTGGCAGAGGGGGAACGACGACTGATTTTGACCCTGGATTGGTTAGCCTGAGGCATATTGCGTCTCTCGATCAAAACAGAAGCTGGCGATGATGTTGCAGAACATTCCTACCCATGTAATTGCCGGGCCTTTAGGCGCCGGCAAAACCAGTCTGATTCAGCACCTGATGACACAAAAGCCCGATCACGAACGTTGGGCCGTACTGGTCAATGAGTTTGGTCAAATCGGGCTAGATGCGGCGCTGATGAGTGCAAGTGGGAGCGCCATCGCCATTGCTGAGGTGGCAGGAGGGTGTGTGTGTTGCGTCAACGGAGCGCCTTTTCAGATCGGTTTGAGCCGGTTGCTGCGCAAGGCCCGACCCGATCGTTTATTTATCGAGCCTTCGGGTTTGGGGCACCCTGCGCAAATAATAAAACAACTCAGTGAAGCCCCTTGGCTGGGGGTTTTGGCGTTGCAGCCCTGCGTTATGGTGCTCGATGCACATGCCTTGGCTCAGGGCAGAACGCTGCCCGAAACCCAGCAAATAGCCTTGGAAAGTGCCGGTTTACTGGTCATGAATAAATCTAATAGTGTGCCAAATGAGCAACGTGAGCAGATTGCATACGGCCTTCCAAAGTGCCCGATTTTATGGGTTGAGCAGGGCCAAATCCCTTTAAAAGCGCTGCCTTCAGCCGATATGAATAATATTCATCCTGTGGATAACTCTTTGATTTATAAGGATTTTAATGAAATACACAGTCTTTTTAGCGACCCGTCTAAGCCAATCCAAATGGCTCAACTCCGGCCAGAAGGCTGGAGCGTCGGTTGGCGTTGGCATGCCTCGCGGCAATTTGATCTGAGTCGGCTGCAGCAGTGGTTAAACACCCTGAATTGGCAGCGCGCCAAGCTGGTTGTCAGTACGGCAGAGGGCTGGTTCTCGAGTAATTCTGTGGATAACTCTTTGGAGCACTGGAAATTCAGTGAGTGGCGCCAAGATTCGCGCATTGAACTGATCTTTGCTCATCAGCAAGACCTGAGCTCACTCCGCGCTGGGCTGGAGAGCTGCTTAATGAAGGGCGTTTTTAGGGGGGCAGAATGAGGGAAGTGCTCTTGTAAGGCTGTATTTACAGTGGTTTTGTACTGGTAAAATTGTCCTACAATTAAAGCTGTTCGTAGGAAATATTCCTAGTGTGATCCCTTGCGAAGGCTCTATATCAAGGGTTTTAGAGGAGTTATCCACAGCTCAATAGAGGCTAAGAACCCCGATAACTCTGCTCGTCAGTGGCGAGTCTTGCTGTGTTCCTGCCGCCATTGGCTGAGTTCAATCACCTGAGCGCTGTGTACAACGTCTGGTTGGGCTTGCGCCTCGGGTTTGACCGGGTAGGGCGGTAAGTCGATTTTGGCGCTGTGGGCTCCAAATTGAGTGATGGTGCCGGTATGACGTTGATCACCGGTGACGGTGAATTCGAAGTTATACACACGGGCCAAGCGCTTGTGACCGTTGGCATCAGCGATGAAGCCGATTTTTTTAAGCGCCACATTGTCATCCAGTAACTCAATGTCGAGTTTTCGGCAGTGTTGCTTGACCCGGCCTAGCGCACGCTCACGCAGCCCGTGGTTATGCCACAGCCAAGCGGCGCCGGTTGCCAACAGCATCAGCACAAACATATTTCCCAGGGTCAGCATTCGGTGTGCTCCAACAAATTAGGTTCAGCTTAACTGTGTCTTCAGCCTGTCGTACAGGTTGTGTTTAGCCGCATACTGCGTGCCTTGAATCCACTTGCAGTCTGGAATCCGGCATGAAACGTACACCTCACTTACTCGCCATCCAATCCCACGTGGTTTTCGGCCATGCCGGCAACAGCGCAGCCGTGTTTCCTATGCAGCGTGTCGGGGTAAATGTTTGGCCGTTGAACACGGTGCAGTTCTCCAACCACACTCAGTATGGTCAGTGGGCGGGAGAAGTGTTGGCTCCTGAGCAAATTCCTGCGCTGGTTGAGGGGATAGCGGCGATTGGCGAGTTGGGTCATTGCGATGCCGTACTGTCCGGCTACTTAGGCAGTGCCGCCCAAGGGCGGGCGATTCTGCGGGGTGTGGCGCGCATTAAGGCCACCAACCCGAACGCGCTTTATCTCTGTGACCCGGTCATGGGGCATCCAGAGAAGGGTTGTATCGTGCCGCAAGAGGTCAGTGATTTTCTGCTCGACGAAGCGGCAGCCGTCGCTGATTTCTTGTGCCCTAACCAGTTGGAGCTGGACAGCTTTTGTGGCCGCCAGCCGCAATCGCTCTTAGATTGCCTAGCGATGGCGCGCAGCCTGTTGGCGCGTGGTCCAAAAGCTGTGTTGGTGAAGCATTTGTCTTATCCGGGTAAGCCAGCAGAGAGTTTTGAAATGCTGCTGGTGACCGGCAACGGCAACTGGCACCTGCGTCGGCCATTGTTGGCCTTCCCGCGTCAGCCTGTGGGCGTGGGCGATCTGACGTCTGGATTGTTCCTAGCACGTGTGCTGCTCGGTGACAGCCTGGTGGCGGCGTTTGAGTTCACGGCATCAGCGGTGCATGAAGTACTGCTCGAAACCCAAGCTTGCAGCAGCTATGAGTTGCAGTTGGTGCGTGCACAAGATCGTATTGCTCACCCGCGAGTGCGCTTTGAGGCTGTGCCTATCAATATGTGAGCTGGTTACCCCTGAATACCCTGTAGGAACAGCCGAAGGCTGCGATCTTTTTTTAAAATCAAAAGATCGCGAGCAAGCTCGCTCCTACAGGATCAGATATCTAGGCGGGGGTATTTTTACAGCGTTTCGTCTTTCAATTCGCGATAGCGTTGTTCCAGTTCCTGACGGATTAAGCGACGTTGCTTACCCTGAACAAAACGACGCTTATCTTCACTGCTCTGCGGCTGCAGAGGCGGCACAGCGGCTGGTTTACGATCGTCATCTACCGCGACCATGGTGAAGAAGCAACTATTACTGTGGCGCACTGACCGCTCACGAATATTTTCGGTGACCACTTTGATACCGACTTCCATCGAGGTATTGCCGGTGTAGTTGACCGACGCAAGAAAGGTCACCAGTTCGCCGACATGCACCGGCTCACGAAAAATTACTTGGTCTACCGACAACGTGACCACATAACGCCCTGCATAGCGGCTAGCGCAGGCATAAGCGACTTCGTCGAGGTACTTGAGTAGGGTTCCACCGTGAACATTGCCAGAAAAGTTGGCCATGTCCGGGGTCATCAAGACCGTCATCGACAATTGGGAGTTTCCGGGTTCCATAGCATCAGGCTCGTGGTTGTGTGGCAGCGTTGGAATGATGAGTATCTCTGCGGATACCTTGTGATTTTTTGAAACAGTTAATAACGGGACGCTGCTGTTTTGGCTGTCGTCACGCCCTGTCGTATCTGTTTCCATATATTGCACTGGCTTTTAGCCAGAAGTCGCGGTGCTAGCGTGTAAAAGTCCGTTGTGCGGACAATCCTATATTTATATCAATCGAGATGCGCAGCTTACCAAGCTGGGTTTGTCGTTTTGTTGCTGGGCAAAAATTTTCTAAGGAGCGTCACGCCATGCATGCCATCAGCTTTATCCAGGATTTGGCAGTCATCATGTTGGTCGCAGGCGTGGTGACTATTCTGTTCCACCGGTTCAAGCAGCCGGTGGTATTGGGTTACATCGTGGCTGGTTTCATTATCGGCCCGCACACCCCGCCTTTTGGCTTGATTCACGATGAAGAAACCATCAAAACCTTAGCCGAACTTGGGGTTATTTTTTTGATGTTTTGCTTGGGGCTGGAATTTAGCCTGCGCAAATTGTTTAAGGTCGGAGCTACAGCGTTTATCGCAGCGTTCATGGAAATTACGCTGATGATCTGGATCGGTTACGAAATCGGTCGTTGGTTCGACTGGAGTACCATGGACTCGCTGTTTTTGGGCGCGATTTTGGCGATCTCCTCGACCACAATCATCGTTAAAGCGCTTAACGATCTGAAGATGAAAAACGAGCGATTTGCTCAGCTGATTTTTGGCGTGCTGATTGTTGAGGACATTTTGGGCATTGGGATCATTGCCTTGCTGTCGAGTATTGCCGTCAGCGGCAGTGTCAGCCCCGAAGAGGTTTTTTCGACGGTCGGCAAGCTGTCACTGTTTATGATCGTGGCGCTGGTGATAGGCATTTTGTTGGTGCCGAGAGTGCTGGCCTATGTTGCTCGGTTCGAGAGCAACGAAATGCTACTGATTACCGTGCTGGGGCTGTGTTTCGGCTTTTGCCTGCTGGTGGTCAGGCTGGAATACAGCATGGTACTGGGAGCCTTCTTGATCGGTGCGATCATGGCCGAGTCGCGTCAGCTACTGAAAATCGAACGCTTGATAGAGCCTGTACGTGATCTGTTCAGCGCCATCTTTTTTGTCGCCATCGGGCTGATGCTCGACCCTGTGATTTTGTTGGAATATGCGCTACCGATCGTGGTGATCACCATCGCCGTGGTGCTGGGCAAGATGCTGTCCTGTGGGCTTGGCGCATTTATCGCAGGTAATGACGGACGAACCTCTCTGCGGGTTGGGATGGGGCTTTCGCAGATTGGAGAGTTCTCATTCATCATTGCGGCGCTGGGCATGACCTTACAGGTCACCAGCAGCTTCCTGTACCCCGTAGCGGTCGCTGTATCGGTTCTGACTACCTTGATGACGCCTTACCTGATTCGGGCCGCAGATCCGCTCTCGCTCAAGCTAGCGCACGTTGTGCCAAAGCGTGTTTCTCGGGTTTTTGGGTTGTATGGCGAATGGTTGCGCAGCATTCAGCCGCAAGGTGAGGGCGCCTTACTCGCCGCAATGATCCGTAAAATATTGCTACAGGTGGGCGTTAACTTGGCTTTGGTTATCGCTATCTTCTTTGCGGGCGGCTATTTCGCCCCGCGGATCGCGAGTTATCTACAGGGCTGGATTCTAGAGCCAGGCTGGCAAAAAGCGATGATTTGGGGCTTTGCTTTGTTGCTGTCGCTGCCATTCTTAATCGCGGCCTATCGCAAGCTTAAAGCGCTGTCGATGTTGCTGGCGGAAATGGGCGTTAAGCCGGAAATGGCTGGCAGGCACACCCAGCGCGTTCGTCGGGTGATCGCCGAAGTAATTCCGATTTTGTCGTTGTTGATGATTTTTCTGCTGCTGTCGGCTCTGTCAGCGAGCATATTGCCCACCAATGAGTTGCTAATCGTGATTGCGGTGGTGGCGGCGGGGGTTGCAGCGGTGTTGTGGCGTTGGTTTGTGCGCATTCATACGCGTATGCAGGTCGCGTTACTGGAGACGCTGGATAACCACAAGGAGGGCGGGCACTAACCTGAGTTGCTGCGACAGCAACCGGCGCTGCTGTTGCTTCCTGTAGGAGCAGCCGGTCGACGCTCGATTGCTCGCGATCTTTTGAGCATTAAAAAACAAAAGATCGCAGCCTACGGCAGCTCCTACAGTCCATCTTTGTGATCTTTTTTGTGTCGTCACTTGGATGCACCGATGCTGGCGCGCATTTAGCTTGAGAACACAGTTGCTACTGTTTCGTTGGGATTAGCTCTCCAGCCAGACGTCCCGTGCCCAGTGCCAGACAGACTCCCAAGTTTCTTCAGTCAGTAGCTCTTCTTCGCCAGACCACAGCACCACGGTGCCGTCTTCTTCGACGCAGTAGTAGTCGTCGCCGTCTTGGCAGATCGGGATCAGGCTGCGGTCAACACCGGCATCCCAAGCGTTAGCTGCCACATCCGGTAGGTAAGTATGCGACTGAGGGTCGGTCACTGTGACCGGCTCCAGACTGCCGTACACAACGTCGCTAACCGTCAGCAAAAATTCTCTGAAGACGAAAGGAATGTCGATGAACAGTTGTTCTTCGATTTCGACCAGTTGGTCTTCGTCAGGCAGTTCCAGAGGAACAGGCACAGGTTCGTTGGCTTCACGCAATTGTTCGATAATTTCTTCCACGACCTCAATCCTCATACTCTATATGGCGCGGTTTATATGACGCGCTTTATACATTAGCTGGTAACGCGTGTAATCGTGAAATGCAAAGCCCCGGACAAGTCCGGGGCTTTGGTTACAACATGTGATGCCTGAGGGATCAGCCGTTCTGGCGGATACCGGCAACCAGCCAAGGCTGGTTCTCGCCTTGTGGGCGCTCCATGTTCCAGCTTTCGCTGAACGCTTCGCCTTGGTCGAAACGCGAGTTTTTCGATACGCCGCTGAAGGTCAGAGTCGCGATCGTTTTGTCGGCGCGATCATCTACACCTTCAAGCTGTACCTGCAGGTCGTCGATGTAAGTCGACTGGAAGCCGTCGCCCAGCTCAGCACGCTCGCGCTTGAGGAACTCAAGCATTTGCGGGGTCACGAACTCGGAGATTTTATCCATTTCGTTGGCATCCCAATGCTGTTGCAGGGATTGGAAATGATTACGCGCAGCGTCCAAGAAGCTCTGCTCGTTGAACCACGCCGGTGCGTTGATCACCGGGCGAGCAGCAGGTGCGGCAGAACCGCCAAAGATCGAGCCCATTGCTGGCTTTTGCTCGAATACTTCGCGTTGCATTGGCGCGTGGCCGGCTGGCGCCATGTCAGCTTGTTGCTTGCGGCGACGAGCGGAAATGAAGCGGAAGATCAGGAAGGCGATGACCGCCATGATCAAGATGTCGAAGAACTGCATGCCCTGGAAGCCATCGCCCATGAACATGGAGGCCAGTAGGCCGCCAGCCGCGAGGCCAGCCAGAGGGCCAAGCCAGCGGGAAGCACCGCCGGCTTTAGCAGCTGCGCCTGCAGCGCCTGCGGCAGCAGCAGGAGCTGCAGCTGGAGCGGCTTGACGAGTTTGGTGGCTCGGCGCTGCACCTGCGCTTTTGCCGCCGCCGAAGCGCTTGGCGTTCGCGTCGATGCTCATCGTTAAACCGATGCACAGCGCCATGGCGATGCTAAGAAAACGTTTCATAAAGGGGGTTCCCATTTGTGGATGACACGCGCGCCATGTTGCACAGGTGAGGTGTGACTGGCTAGTAGTGAAATGTTTCGGGCTTTTGCCTAATTAGGCGTAGGAGGAGTCCTACAATTGAGTAATACCTGTAAGAGCGAGCTTGTGTCGCGATCTTTTGAATGTTTAAAAGATCGCGGCACAAGCTCGCTCTTACACAGGGTGTTCCTTCAGATTGCCTCTAGCTTGGCGTAGCCCATCATCAGCCACTTGCTACCATCAGGGAAGTTCACCTGCACCCGTGCTTGTGCGCCCGCGCCTTCAAAATTAAGGATCACGCCTTCACCAAAAACGGCGTGCTTAACCAATTGGCCGAGTTTGAATTCGGTTTCCGGAATGTCCGAACCGCCAAACAGTGTACTTGCCCCTTGCTTCTGACCACCGAAAGGGCGACTGACACTGTTTGACAGACGCACTTCTTGGATCAGACCTTTTGGTATTTCACGGACGAAGCGCGAAACCTTGTTGTAGGTTTCTGCACCATAAAGGCGTCGGGTTTCTGCATAGGTCATCACCAGATTGTGCATCGCTCGGGTAATGCCCACATAGGCCAGCCGACGCTCCTCCTCAAGACGGCCAGGTTCTTCCAAGCTCATCTTGTGCGGGAACAAGCCTTCTTCCATGCCCACTAGGAACACATACGGGAACTCCAAACCTTTGGCGCTGTGCAGCGTCATCAGCTGAATGCCGTCTTCATGGTCTTCGGCCTGAGTATCACCGGCTTCCAACGACGCATGACCCAAGAAGGCTGCTAAAGGTGACAGTTCTTCGTCTTCTTCAGCGCTTTCGAAGTTGCGCGCCGCGCTCACCAGCTCCTCAAGGTTTTCTACCCGAGCCTGGCCTTTTTCGCCTTTTTCCGCCTCGTGGTAGGCAATCAGCCCACTTTGTTCGATTACGGTTTGGGTCATCAGGTGCAGCGGCTGATCCATGACTTTGGCTGCCAAGTTCTCGATCAGCTCAATAAAGCCTGCGATGGCGCCAGAGGCCCGACCGGGCAAGGCTTTGTTGGCGATCAGCAAGCGCATGGCCTCCCACATCGACACATTGCTGTGCCGTGCGTGTTCGCGAATAGCCTCGACTGTTTTTTCACCGATCCCACGCGCTGGCACATTGATCACTCGTTCCAGTGCGGCATCATTGCCGCGGCCTTCGAGCAAGCGCAAATAGGCCATCGCGTTTTTAATTTCTGCGCGTTCAAAGAAGCGCTGACCGCCATAAATGCGGTAGGGGATGCGCTCGCGCAGCAACGCCTCTTCGAGTACCCGCGATTGGGCGTTGGAGCGATACAAAATAGCGATGTCGTTGCGCGCAAGGCCGGTGTTCAGAGCGCTCTGAATGGTTTCGACCACATAGCGTGCTTCATCATGTTCGTTGAAGGCGGCGTACAAATTGATCGCTTCGCCATCACTGCCATCGGTCCACAGCTCTTTGCCCATGCGTCCGCTGTTGTTAGCAATTAGGGCGTTGGCGGCTTTGAGGATGCCCGCCGTAGAGCGATAGTTTTGCTCCAGACGAATGGTTTCGGCGTCCGGGAAGTCGGTCGAGTACTGGTAGATGTTCTCAATCTTGGCGCCGCGCCAGCCGTAAATCGACTGATCGTCATCGCCCACCACCATCAAGCTGTCGCCACCTTTAGCCAGTAGCCGCAGCCACGCGTATTGCACGGCGTTGGTGTCTTGGAACTCGTCGACGAGAATGTGTCGGAAGCGTTTTTGATAATGCTCGAGCAAGCCCGGGTGGTCGCGCCACAAATCGAGGGCACGCAGCAGCAGTTCAGAAAAGTCGATCACACCTGCGCGCAGGCACGCGGCCTCATAGGCTTCATAAATGCTGCGCATGGTGCCCAGGAACAAATCGCCGCTGGCTTGAATATGTTGTGGGCGCAGACCTTCGTCTTTCTGGCCGTTGATAAACCACTGTGCCTGACGCACTGGCCAGCGCTGTTCATCCAGCCCCAGCTCGCGAATCACACGTTTGACCAAACGTTGTTGGTCATCACTGTCGAGAATCTGGAAAGTCTGGCTCAAACCGGCTTCTTGCCAGTGAGCCCGAAGCAGGCGGTGCGCCAGGCCGTGGAATGTGCCGACCCACATGCCGGCCGGGTTGATACCCATGAGCTGCTCAATACGATGACGCATCTCGGCAGCGGCCTTGTTGGTGAACGTCACCGACAGCACGGAGTGTGGGGACGCGTTTTCGACTTGGATCAACCAAGCGATACGGTGCACCAGCACACGGGTTTTGCCGGAACCTGCGCCGGCCAGAACCAACTGACGGCCAATACTGGCCGTGACGGCCTGACGTTGGGCATCGTTGAGGGAATTTAACAAGAGAGAGAGATCTTCGCGCATGGCGCATTCTAGGGTGCTGGCTCAAACCGGGCAAACCCCAATCCAGTTCTGTCTGGCCGTCTGTCGCGGCTTTAGACTGAACGTCAAAAAAGAGTGTCGACACGCCAAGAGGCTGGCGTATTAGTTAAGTGCAAAAAAATCGTCTATTTTTTGACATCTCTTCGTTTGGTCGTGGGCATCGCTTGTGTATGCTCAGGCGACTTTTTGGCTCTTCTCCCTTAAATAAGAACGTTGCCGATGAATCAGAGTTTTACCTCGTTGGGGATTAATTCCGGCTTAGGGTTTGGGATTCTTCTGGCGCTGCTAGGTGCGTTTATCTGGCAAATCAATCTGGTTATTCAGCGTCGCAAAGAACGTCTCGAGCACCATAAGGGCTTGTTCCTAGACTTGCAGCAAGCCAATGTGCGCAGTGAACATTTGAACGCAGAGCTCGCCCGCGAGGTTGAGCAGCGTCGGCTGGCTTCGACGGTATTTGAGGCGGCCAGCGAAGGTATTGTCATTCTTGACCCCTCCTACAAAATGCTGGCGGTCAATCAGGCGTTCAGTCGGATCAGTGGTTATGCGGTTGCAGAGCTGGTCGAGCGCAGAGTCGATGAGTTGGCCTGTACGCGGGATGCGAGTAGGCATTTCACGATCATCCAGGCTTCGCTCAATGAGCACGATAATTGGCAGGGTGAGCTGGTCGAAAACCGCAAAAACGGCGAGCTTTATCCTCAGTGGCTGCAACTTAAGGTGGTGCGTGACAGTGCCGGTAGAGTTAGCCATATCGTGGCTTTTATCACGGACCTCTCGGCGCGGCGTCTTGCTGAAGCGCGGGAACGTCATTTGACACATTTTGACGAATTGACGGGTCTGGCTAATCGTTTGTTGTTCAAAGAGCGCCTAGAAGAGGCCAATCAGCGTATTCGCCAAGGCACTTCGCGTAATTTAGCACTGCTGCATATCGACCTTGATCGCTTCAAGCTGCTCAATGACAGCTTAGGGCCAGAGTTGGCAGATCAAGTGCTGCAAAAAATCACTCGACGTCTGACTAAGGCGCTGCCAGAGGCCGACACGATTGCGCGGATCTCCAGTGATGAGTTCGCCGTGTTATTCGATGCGTACGGCAGCCTGACCAGTCTGGCGCGGGTTGCTACCCGGCTACTGGGCAAACTGAGCCGACCGTTAGTCATTGATGGCCATGAGTTAGTCATCAGCGCATCAATAGGTATCAGTCTGTTACCAGACAGCGCTCAAGATACCGCGCGGTTGGTCAGCCAAGCCAATAAAGCCATGCGCCAGGCCAAACACATGGGTGGCGGGACTTTTCAGTTTTTCAGCTATAGCCTGCAACACAGCACCCTTGAGCGTTTGCAGCTAGAAAATCAACTGCGCAAGGCTATTGCCGAGCGCCAGCTCAGTGTTTTTTATCAGCCCAAACTCTGTCTGAAAACAGGGCGTCTAAATGCTGCTGAAGCCTTAGTGCGCTGGGATCATCCGCAGTTGGGTAGCGTATCGCCGAGCGACTTTATCTCGCTGGCTGAGGAAACTGGCTTGATCAGCCTGATCGGTGAGTTCGTACTGCGTGAAGCGTGCTCACAAGCCGCTGAGTGGCAGCGTGCGGGGCTGGCGCCGATTCGGGTGTCGGTCAACCTGTCAGGTCAGCAGTTGCGTCAAGGCAACCTGGTCAGCCTGGTGCGCCAAGTACTTGAAGACACCGGGCTAACGCCGCATAACTTGGAGCTTGAATTAACGGAGAGTCAGTTACTCGACAATGTTGAGTTCGTGATTGCCACCTTCCAGCAACTGCACGCGTTGGGTGTGAAGCTGGCCATTGATGATTTTGGTACGGGCCACTCTTCGCTCAGTTATCTCAAGCGTTTTGCTGTGGACTACGTAAAAATCGACCAGATTTTTATCCGTGGCGTTGGCAGCTGTGTAGAAGACGATGCCATCACCAAGGCGATTATTGCCATGGCCCATAGCCTTGACTTGAAAGTGGTGGCCGAGGGTGTTGAAAACGAGGTGCAACTGGATTTTTTAAAGGCGCAACAGTGCGATGAAGTGCAGGGTTTCTTGATCAGCAGCCCGACGAATGCCCTAGCCATGGGGGATTTATTGCGTGCTGGAAGCGCTATTGGGTAGTGGTAAAAAAAGCGGCAAGCCTTAGAAACACGGCATTTGATGATTGTCATGGCCGTTGTAACAACGTATTGGCTGGGCAAAAAACGAATTCTTGTAGTATAACTACAAGATTGCTACATCCCCGGCGCCCGCCGCTTCCAGACCGAGTCCTGCCTTTTGAACCTGCTGCAACATATTGCCCAGTCACGCCACTTGTTACGTAAATCGGAACTCAAGGTCGCCGATCACGTGCTGCTTGATCCTGCGGCTGTAATGCACAGTTCCATGGCCGACCTTGCGCATAGCGTCGGTATCAGCGAACCGACCATTGTGCGTTTTTGCCGGGCGATTGGCTGCTCCGGGTTCCAAGACTTAAAACTCAAGCTGGCGCAAAGCTTGGCTGCGGGCGCCAGCTTTGGTCAGTTCGCGATCCATGAAGACGACTCGGTTGCGGACTACAGCCTGAAGATTTTCGATACCACGCTGCACACCTTGATGGATGTGCGCGAGAAGCTTGATCCGGTGGCGTTGCAGCAGGCCGTGACCGCCATGTCACAAGCGCAACGGGTTGAGTTCTATGGTTTTGGAGCCTCGGGCGCTGTAGCCGCCGACGCCCAGCATAAGTTTTTCCGACTATTGCTGACGGCGGCCGCGTACTCCGATCCGCACATGCAAGCCATGTCGGCGGTGACCTTAAAGCCGACAGACGTCGCGATTTGTATCTCGCAGTCCGGTCGCTCCAAAGACTTGTTGATCACCGCCAACCTAGTGCGCGAAAGCGGCGCAACCCTCATTACGCTGTGCCCAAGCCAAACGCCATTAGCTGAACTGGCGACGGTAAACCTGGCAATTGACGTGCACGAAGACACCGAGATCTACACCCCGCTTACCTCGCGTATCGCCCACTTGGTGGTGATTGACGTGTTGGCGATGGGTGTTGCTATGGCCCGCGGCCCGAGCTTGGTCAATCACCTTAAAAGCGTTAAGCGCAGCCTGCGCAGTTTGCGCTTGTCGCCCAAATCGCTCAAAAGCCACGAAGATTAACCCCCCTCAAGCCAACTGCGCGCCAGCATTCGTGCGCCCAGATGACGACACAAAAAATCCCAACGATGGGCTGAGCTGCCGCAGGCTGCGATCTTTGTTTTTAGCGATCAAAAGATCGCGAGCTCGCCCTTACAGATAATGCACCGGGTCACCGTTCATCCGCCTGTCATCGCGCGTTCGCCAAGTCGTCACAAATTGCGTCCATCGTGAAACTCCCGTACACGCCTTGGGAGACTCGAAATGGCTCAGCCTTACGAAGAACGCAACAGCGCCGTCAAAACCCGCCGTCAACAAGAAGACCAGCGCCGCATGGCCTTTCGTCGTGCGATTGAAGACCTTGCGAGCCAGCGCCAACTGCGCTTGGAAACCGCCGATTACCCCGACCTTGGGGCGCTCAATTACTGGCAGACTTCGCCGGTAAGTGACCGTCGAAACGCTCAACCAGCGCGCTGATTTGCTGGCGTTCACTGCGAACAAACGCCAGGAACGCATGCGCTACCGGTGACAGGCGCTTGGCTTTAGCCTGTACCACGCACCAGCTGCGATACAGCGGCAACTCTTCGACTGGCAGCTCATGCAGTAGGCCAGTCGCCAGCTCTAGGCTAACGGCGTGGCGCGTTAACAGCGCCACGCCTAACCCGGCCACTGCGCACTCGCGTTGCGATTCGTTGGATGACACTTCCAGCGTTTGATTGAAGTGCACACGCTTCTCTTTGAAGTACTCCTCACAGGCCATGCGCGTCCCTGAACCTTGCTCACGCATCAGCAAGGTATACGGCTCAAGGTCTTGCAAGCGCAGCGGGCCGCGGTCGCACAGCGGATGGTCAGCCACTGCGACAGCCACGATGGGGTTATTCAAAAACGGCAGAAATTCCAAGCCCATGTCCAGCGGCACCATCGACATAATCACCAAGTCATCGCGATTGTCCGAGAGCCTGCGCACCGCCTGCGCCCGATTGACCACCGTGAGTTGCAAATTGACTTCGGGATGCTGGCGCTTAAACGCGGCAAACAAGTGCGGCACGAAATATTTTGCGCTCGATTCAATGGCCAATTTCAACTGGCCTTGCAAAGAGCCGAGCATGTCTGACAGCTGCATATCGAGGTTTTCGAGGCGCCCGAAAATATCTCGACTGGCCAGCTTAAGCGCTTCAGCTGCTTCGGTCAGGTACAACTTTTTGCCCACATAATCGAACAACGGCTGGCCAATCAGCTCTTCTAGCTGTCGAATTTGTAGACTTACGGCGGGTTGCGTCAGCGACATTTCTTCTGCCGCCCGGCTGTAAGAGCGTAAATCGCAGACTTCATTGAACACCTGAAGCTGTCTAAAAGTTATACGCATCAATGACTTACGCATTTTATTCGTCGCCCTTAGGCTTTTGGATTGGCTGACTATAAGTCTTTACTAATGCATGACCCAAGAATTATTGATTTTTGTTTATTCATGGGGAGGGATAGTGTGACAACGCAACGGTTCAGACACATTTGGACACGTGCGGACCTGGTCTAGCAGGTCGTTTGTTCCATGGGCTTTAGGGAAAATCCAAGTGATAAAAAAGATCCTGATCGCCAATCGCGGAGAAATTGCCGTCCGTATCGTGCGTGCTTGCGCAGAGATGGGCATTCGCTCCGTAGCGGTGTATTCCGACGCTGACCGTCACGCTTTACATGTAAAGCGCGCAGACGAGGCGCACAGCATTGGTGAAGACCCGCTGGCCGGCTACTTGAACCCGCGCAAGCTGGTGAACTTGGCGGTTGAAACCGGCTGCGATGCCTTGCATCCGGGCTACGGTTTCTTATCAGAAAACGCCGAATTGGCTGACATTTGTGCCGAGCGTGGGATCAAGTTCATCGGGCCTGCGGCAGAAGTCATTCGCCGCATGGGCGACAAGACAGAAGCCCGCCGCAGCATGATTAAAGCCGGAGTGCCGGTCACGCCGGGTACTGAAGGCAACGTGGCAGACATCCACGAAGCACTGCTCGAAGGTGACCGTATAGGTTATCCAGTCATGCTTAAAGCCACGTCTGGTGGTGGTGGCCGTGGTATTCGCCGTTGCAACAGCCGTGAAGAATTGGAACAAGCCTTCCCTCGCGTCATTTCCGAAGCCACTAAAGCATTTGGTTCGGCTGAAGTGTTCCTCGAAAAATGCATCGTCAACCCAAAGCACATTGAGGCGCAGATCCTCGGTGACAGTTTTGGCAACGTCGTGCATTTGTTTGAGCGCGACTGCTCGATCCAGCGCCGCAACCAAAAACTCATCGAGATTGCCCCGAGCCCTCAGTTGACCCCGGAACAACGCGCCTACATCGGCGATTTGTCCGTGCGCGCAGCCAAGGCCGTGGGTTATGAAAACGCCGGTACTGTGGAATTCCTACTCGCCGAGGGCGAGGTGTATTTCATGGAGATGAATACCCGGGTGCAGGTGGAGCACACCATCACCGAAGAAATCACCGGTATCGACATTGTGCGCGAGCAAATCCGCATCGCCTCTGGCCTGCCGCTGTCGATCAAACAAGAAGACATTCAGCACCGAGGCTTTGCCCTGCAATTTCGGATCAACGCTGAAGACCCGAAAAACAACTTCCTGCCCAGCTTCGGCAAGATCACCCGTTACTACGCGCCCGGCGGGCCTGGCGTGCGTACCGACACGGCGATCTATACCGGCTACACCATTCCACCGTATTACGACTCCATGTGTCTGAAACTGGTGGTATGGGCACTGACATGGGAAGAGGCGATGGACCGTGGTTTGCGCGCCCTCGACGACATGCGTCTGCAAGGGGTCAAAACCACCGCCGCGTATTACCAGGAAATCCTGCGTAACCCGGAATTTCGTAGCGGCCAGTTCAACACCAGCTTCGTAGAAAGCCATCCAGAACTGACCAACTACTCGATCAAGCGCAAACCCGAAGAGCTGGCCCTGGCAATCGCCGCCGCCATCGCCGCCCACGCGGGCCTGTGAGGAATAAAACAATGTCCAAGAAAATTTTTGTAACCGACACCATCCTGCGTGATGCTCACCAGTCTCTGCTGGCCACCCGCATGCGTACCGAAGACATGCTGCCCATCTGCGACAAGCTCGACAAAGTCGGCTATTGGTCGCTGGAAGTATGGGGCGGCGCGACCTTTGATGCCTGCGTGCGCTTTCTTAAAGAAGACCCGTGGGAGCGTCTGCGTCAACTGCGTGCGGCGCTGCCTAACACCCGCCTGCAAATGCTGCTGCGGGGGCAGAACCTGCTCGGCTATCGCCACTACAGCGATGACGTGGTCAAAGCCTTCGTCGCTAAGGCGGCGGTTAACGGGATCGACGTGTTCCGCATCTTCGACGCCATGAACGACGTACGTAACCTGCGCGTCGCCATCGAAGCGGTAAAAGCCGCGGGTAAGCACGCCCAAGGCACGATTGCTTACACCACCAGCCCGGTGCACACCATTGACGCGTTCGTGGCTCAGGCCAAGCAAATGCAAGCCATGGGCTGCGACTCAATCGCGATCAAAGACATGGCGGGCTTGCTGACACCGTTTGCCGCTGGCGATCTGGTCAAAGCATTGAAGGCTGAAATCGACCTGCCGGTGTTCATCCACTCCCACGACACGGCTGGATTGGCTGCCATGTGCCAGCTCAAGGCGATTGAGAACGGCGCAGATCACATCGACACTGCCATCTCCAGCTTCGCTTGGGGCACCAGCCACCCTGGTACCGAGTCGATGGTTGCCGCCCTCAAGGACAGCGAATACGACACTGGTATTGATCTGGCGTTGCTGCAAGAAATCGGCCTGTACTTCTACGCGGTGCGTAAGAAGTACCACCAGTTTGAAAGCGAATTCACCGCCGTCGACACACGTGTGCAGGTCAACCAAGTGCCAGGCGGGATGATCTCCAACCTCGCCAACCAGCTCAAAGAGCAGGGCGCACTGAACCGCATGAGCGAAGTGCTGGCAGAAATCCCCCGTGTGCGCGAAGACCTAGGCTTCCCGCCGCTGGTCACGCCGACCTCACAAATTGTGGGCACGCAGGCATTCTTCAACGTACTGGCGGGCGAGCGTTACAAGACCATCACCAACGAAGTGAAGCTCTACCTGCAAGGCGGCTACGGTAAAGCGCCGGGCGTTGTGAATGAGCAACTGCGCCGTCAAGCCATTGGTAACGAAGAGCTGATCGACGTACGCCCTGCTGATCTGCTCAAGCCAGAAATGACCAAGTTGCGTGGCGAAATTGGTGCGCTGGCTAAGTCTGAAGAAGACGTGCTGACCTTCGCAATGTTCCCGGACATTGGCCGTAAGTTCCTGGAAGAGCGTGAGGCGGGGACCTTGGCTCCAGAAGTGCTGCTGCCGATCCCGGAAGCGGGAGGTGTGAGCAAAGCGGGCGGTGAAGGCGTACCGACTGAGTTCGTAATCGACGTACACGGCGAAAGCTACCGCGTCGACATTACCGGTGTGGGCGTTAAATCCGAAGGCAAGCGCCACTTTTACCTGTCCATTGACGGCATGCCGGAAGAAGTAGTGTTCGAGCCGCTCAACGAATTCGTCGGCGGCGCCTCCAGCAAGCGCAAACAAGCCAGCGAGCCGGGCCACGTCAGCACCGCCATGCCGGGCAATATCGTCGACGTGCTGGTCAGCGTGGGCGACACCGTCAAGGCGGGCCAATCGGTGCTCATCACCGAAGCCATGAAAATGGAAACTGAAGTGCAGGCCTCTATCGCCGGCAAAATCGTCACCATCCACGTCATCAAAGGCGATCGCGTTAATCCAGGCGAAATCTTGATCGAAATCGAAGCCTGATACGCCTCTGATCCAAACGTTTTAAACCTCGGGGGAGCATGTGCTCCCCTTTTTTTACCCGAGACTTGACCCCGCCTCTAGGCGAGGGTGAAATCAGGCATTTCGTACGACGTTTCCCTTTCAGTCCACAGAAACTTCCGAGAAAATTCGCATCGCTTGTGATCTGGCCCGAGCATACGTAGACAAATCGCTTGACGTTTTGAATACGCATTGATGCTGTGCGCGCTTGGTGACAGCAGGCGCGTTTAAAGCGTTTGGTCGAGGGCGGACTCGATCAGGCCAAGGTGCAGCCCTTGGGTGATTAATTGCTTTACGGGGATATTGATCCAGGTGTTAACGCCTTCTTTATCAACCACCGCCGTCAGCACAGCATCGCCAGAGCTCTTGAGGTTCGAGTAAGTGGGAAAGTCCACTTTGTCGATGGCTTGGCGATCCAGCACTGACTGTGCGTGTGCATGCAGTTCATGGGCTGGCATCCAGCCACGCCATGTACGTTCTCCCTCGCTCATTCCGGCCGCCATCTGGGCATCTCTCAGGTGGCTGGCGAGAGTGTTCCACGGCGTTTTGAAGTCTTTGCCGTTTAGCGGGTCAGGTAGATCAAATGTCTGGTTGCGAAACTCAATATCGCGCGCTGTCAAATCCAGAAACGCGACCTGACGTTCGATCGAGGTAAATGAGCCTGAAGCATCAAAGGCAATATTTGAAAGTGAAAGCCTGTCTAGTGCCCTGAATGGATTGTTAGAGGTGGCGGTGTGGTGCAGCTTTTCGCCGCCGTAGAGCGATGTCAGAAGATAGTTGCTCGCCTGCATAGACAGGGCGATACGTTGCTGCGTCTGCCCCTTAGGCAACTCCTGCAGCGCCTGCGCCTCTTTGCCGTGGGTGGAGAGTTGCAGGTGAAGGTCTTCCATCAAAGGGTCAAAGCCTTCCGCCGCCGAGGCATTACTGGTCACCGAGCGGTGTAACAAGGCTGTTATCTCTAGGGCGGCAGCAGATAAAGACACATTGACACTTGCACCGGCGGGCATCGCTTTAGCTGCTGCAGCTTGTGGGGTTGCGGCGGCTGAGTTATCAACCCGCTTAGTCGTCACGCCTAAGGCAATAGCCCGATTGTTCATCAGAAAATCTGCTCGAATTTCGGTCATAACAATTCCTCTGAATCGGCAAGCCTCGGCAACTCAGGTTTGCAGATAGGGTTTCTTTAGAAGTCATTAAATGCCTGTATCGAGCAGTACATCGACAGTCTGTTGAGATAACTTTAATAATTAATCTGCAACTGGCTGGCTGCGCATATTTGTTCAGAAAGTCCGGATTATCGATGCCCTAAAGTATTAATAGTAAAAGGCGAAAGTTGCCGTGTAGTTGTAGGGGATCCTCCATGTAGGAGATTGAAATGTAAGACATGTCGCAGATGTTGCGCCGGTTGATACAGCGCTTTTAGCAAAGCGTGGGCCGGATACATACACTACGTGGGAAACCGAAAACCTACAGGTAGTCCCAGTCCCTACACGCTTGTAGGTAGCGCTCATTTCTGAAGAGGTTCCCCCAAAACCATATGAGACCGGAAGTGACTGTCCAGGCCCGACAGTGGCTGGGAAAACTCCGGAAGGGGAGCTAGATACAAGTTGCAAAACTTCAGGGGTTGAGTTTTGAACGTTTAGGTTGACAGCATTTGCCTGCACGATACTTGTGCTTAAAACACATCCGTTGAAAATAGTGAAAAGCAGAGTTTTTTAAGACGTAGGTTTCTCATTTGTGTTGTCCTTAAAGGCCAAGTGACTATTTCATGTGAAACCCGAAAGTAACGTATGCGATCCTTGATAAAGAGTATTTGTTTATCGTAAGCGCGTTAAGTAATCGATATTCAGCGCAGAGGTAAGCATTTAAGAACAGGCCTGCTTTGCTGGGGGCGTAAATCTGGCAGATGATATCTGCACGCTAATGCAGATTTTCTTAATAAAGCCTCGTTTATCTGCAATGTATTGCACTTTCAGGACGTGACGATAGGCGTGAGGATGAATCAAAAAGTCTGGACGAGCTTCAGCAAGAATGGGCGCTGAAATGACCCTGAGCATTGATGTGCGCCAACTGAAGATCGAGGGCATTGAGGCCGATCTGGCGCAAGGCAAGATCACGCTAGGCGAAGCGGTGAAGCGCTTGAGGATGGATGTCACTACGCTGCAGCAAACCCAATTCGCCGGGATGTGCAAAATTTCGGTCCGAACTTTGATTCAAATCGAGCACAACGAAGGTAATCCCACCCTTAAATCCTTGAATGCCATCTTTAAACCGTTCGGTCTGCAAATGGGTGTGGTGCGTCGGCCAAGAAAATTTTAAGTCCCTTAAGAACACAAAAACGCCCAACAGACCTTGCTGGGCGTATTGATCAAAATTTAATCAGTTAAAGCTCTGCATTCTTCAAGCGTCTTGATTTGACCGCTTTTTGGTTGGTTATCCAGTGCCAGCCATTTTTCGAAGCCTTGCGCGATAGAGGGCCATTCCGTACTAATAATGCTGTACCACGTGGTATCCCTGTTTTTACCTTTAATCACCATATGCTGACGAAAAACGCCTTCGTACGTGTACCCCAATCGTACCGCAGTACGCTTTGATCTGGCGTTACCGTTGTCGCACTTCCATTCCAAGCGGCGATTGCCTAAGGCGAAAGATTCTTTGGCTAGCAGGTAAACGGCTTCAGTGCTTTTTGGCGAGCGCTGCATCGGCGCGCCGAAGGTGACGTGGCCGATCTCTATGCGCCCATGCTCGGGCACGATGGACATCAAGCTCAGAATGCCTTGGGCCTGCCCTGTGGCGAGGTCAATGACGGTGTAGAAATAAGGATCAAGGCTGGTGGCATTGTTGTTGAGCCACTGTTCAAAGACCCCGCGCTCCCCGAAAGGGCCGTAGCCCATGTAATCCCAAAGCTTGGGATCGCCTTGAGGTCCCTCAAAGGCAAGCCATAAATCCTCGCCATGACGCTTTGGGTCGAGTTTTTCCAGACGAATGTAACGCCCCTCAATGATGCCTTTGTGTGGGCGCTTGGCGGGTTGCCAGTGTTCTAGAGATTCAGGCATCACGGGCTCCATTTCTATTACAAAGCTTTGCGAAATTGGATAAAGCCAGGGCGCTCGGCAATACGCTCATAGAGGTGGATCGCCGTGGCGTTGGTTTCGTGGGTCAGCCAATGGACTTTAGTGCAGTCGTTGTCTCGGGCGGTGGCATAAACGTGTTCGATCAGCAAACGACCTGCGCCGGTGCCACGCACGTCGGGGCTTACAAATAGGTCCTGCAGGTAGCAGGAGTTACCGATGCTCCAGTTGGAGCGGTGATAAATGAACTGCACGATGCCCACGGCTTTGTCGGCTTGCCAAGCGATGGCCAGTTGTGTGGGTTCGGCTGGGTCAAGAAAACGCTGCCAAGTTGACTCGCTGACCTCGGCGGGTAATTCGGTTTTGTAGAAGGTGAGGTAGGCCTGCCACAGTGGCAGCCACTGGTCGTGATCGGCGGCGGTGGCGGGTTTGATATGCAGTTGTTGGGTCATGTCATTACTCCTTAGTCATCAATTGAGCGAGTGCGTGTTCGTGTGAATTGCCGCTTGCCAATAGCCCGTCGCGCACACCGACTTGATCGGCGACGCTGCGGTTCTGGCTGAGTTTGCGTTTGCCGATCAACCGCGAGACGGGAAGGCTGAAGCCCACAATCGCCTTAAGCATGCTGTCGATGTAATCAGTCGGCGCGTCGCTAACAGCCCATGGCTCAGAGCGTTTGATTTCATGTTTATGGCTGAGGCGGCTAACCAGCGCCAGCAGACGTTTAGGATCGTCGAATACCTCGGGCTGGCCCCAAGCATGTACAGCCAAGTAGTTCCATGTGGGTACGGCTTTCCCGTGTTCGGCTTTGCTGGGATAGAAAGAGGGGCTGATGTAGGCCTGCTCTCCCGCAAAAACGAGTAGCGCTTCGCCGCCTTCAGCCAATACCTGCCAATGCGGATTAGCCCGAGCAAGGTGCCCGTACAACGTGCCGTATGGGCCTTCATCGGGGGCGAGCAGTAATGGAACATGACTGGCGATTAGGCCCTGGCTGCTATGGGTGATCAGTACAGGCAAAGGCGTAGCCTCCATCTGTTGATGCAGCATGGCGGTGTCGTTTTCAGTGAAGGCGCGGGGTACGTACATGAAAGTATTCCTTGGCGAATGGCTACATCCTAGGCAGGCTAATGGTTCGTTGTAAGAGCCATTAATGATCATTTCGGTAGGTCCAATTCATGCCTGACTCAGGGTTGTCCATCGCTTTTAATGCGGCCGGTATCGAGCTAGATCCGAAAAAAGGCTTGAGCGCGCAGTTGTATCAAGCGTTGCGCCAGCGGGTGTTGGACGGCCGCCTTAACAGCGGTTCGCGGCTGCCAGCCAGTCGTGACTTGGCAGCAGCGCTTGGGGTTTCACGCAACAGCGTGGTGCGCGCCTACGATCAGCTCTACGCCGAGGGGTTTATCGAGGCGCGGGTCGGTGATGGCACCTACGTGGCTCAATTACCCGAAAAAGCTCTACCGCTGAAAAAGTTGTCCACCAAGTTACCCACAGGCTTTTCAACAGGGTTATGCACAGGTTTATCCACAAAAAGCGACAAATTACCTGTAATTACATCCAGTAAAGTTATCCACAGCCCGGCTTTGGAGAGGGTTATCCAACATCCTTTGTCATTGCCGGAGAAGGGCGCTCCACGGGCTTTTAGGGTGGGCATTCCAGCCTATGATTTGTTCCCTTTTGAGGTCTGGAGCAAGCTCCAGGCGGCTTTTTGGCGTAAACCCGATTTACGTTATTTGTGTTACGGCGACCCGTCAGGCGAAGAGCGGCTGCGCGAATTGATTGCCGTCTATTTGCGCACTTCCCGAGGTTTATCTTGCACATCTGAGCAAATTTTGATCACCAGCGGCGCCCAGCAGGGAATTAGTCTTTGTGCACAGCTGTTGGTTGAGCCAGGACGTGGTGTGGCTGTGGAAAACCCCGGCTATCGTGCAGCGGGTAAAGCCTTCGCGATTGCGGGGGCGCATGTACAAGGCGTGGCGGTAGATCAGGAAGGCATGGACTGCGCCGCGCTGGCGGGTTTAAACGATTGCACCGTGGCTTACGTAACCCCTTCGCATCAGTACCCTACAGGCGTGACCATGAGCCTAGCGCGGCGTTTGGAGTTGCTCGCGTGGGCCGAGCGGACTCAGGGCTGGATCATCGAGGATGACTATGACGGTGAGTACCGTTATAGCGGAGCGCCTCTGGCCCCGCTGGCGGCGTTGGATCGCCAGGGGCGGGTGATTTACGTTGGCACCTTCGGCAAGGTGGCGTTTCCAGGGTTACGTTTGGGTTACATGGTATTGCCGCCTTCGTTGATTGAGCCATTTGCTCAGCGCCGAGCGCTGGACATGCGCCATTCGGAAGTCAGCACACAAGTGGTGATGGCGGAGTTTATGGCGGCAGGGCATTTCCAGCGCCACATTCGACGGATGCGCCGTGCTGCGCTGGCGCGGCGTAATGCCTTGTTGGCGGATTGGCCAACCGATATTCCAGGTTTAGGGGCGGCGCCCTGTGTGGTTGCCGGGTTGCACTTGAGTGTGCCTGTTAGCAGCCTTGAACGTGAGCAAACCTTGCTAGCGCAAGCCCAGCAGGTTGGGGTTGAGGTTAATGGTTTAAGCCGTTATTGGCTGGAAGACTCGGTCGAGCCTGTGGATAAAAGAGCGGGGTTAGTGCTGGGGTTTGCGGCAGTGCCCGAGGCGGATATCAGGGCGGCGTTGGAGCGATTGAAAAGGGCTTGGCGATAAATCTCAACCGATCTTTTGACCTTAAAGATCGCGAGCAAGCTCGCTCCAGACTCAACCGTTAGTTTTTAGACGCTTGTGGAGCTGCCGCAGGCTGCGATCTTTTGATCTTAAAGATCGCAGCCTAGAGCAACTTTAGCCCTTAGAAACCTTCAAAAACCCTTCCAGCACATTGACCGCATTCACGCCGATCTCTTCTACCGCGTAGCCGCCTTCCATCACAAATAGGGTCGGTTTGCCCAAACGGGCGATGCGTTCGCCCATGAGCAGGTAGTCCGGGCTGTCGAGTTTGAACTGGGAAATCGGGTCGCTCTTAAAGGTGTCTACACCCAACGACACCACCACCACATCAGCCTCGTAGTGTTCGATCTCGCAGCAGGCTTGTTCAAGTGCGGTGCTCCAACGGTCCCAGCCTGAGCCAGCAGCTAACGGGTAGTTGAAGTTGAAGCCCTCGCCCGCGCCATCGCCGAGCTCATCGGCATAGCCCAAGAAGAACGGGAATTCTGCCTCAGGATGCCCGTGGATCGAGGTAAACAGTACATCGTTGCGCTCATAAAAAATCGACTGTGTGCCATTGCCGTGGTGATAGTCGACGTCGAGGATCGCCACCTTGTTACGGCCTTGATCAAGGAAGGCTTGTGCCGCTATAGCGGCGTTGTTGAGGTAGCAATAACCGCCCATTAAGTCACTGGCTGCGTGGTGCCCTGGCGGACGGCACAGGGCAAATGCGCTGTGAGCGCCATTTTGGATCGCGGCCTGTGCTGTCAGAGCGACTTGGGCTGCGCTGTAGGCTGCGCGCCAAGTGCCTGCGGTGATGGGTGCGCCACCGTCAAAGCTGTAATAGCCCAGTTGACCATGCAAACTGGTGGGCACAACAGCGCGCAGGGTGCGGGCTGGCCACGTGTATGGGAGTAAGTCGCCATCTTTGCCATGTTCGAGCCAGCGATCCCAGGCGCCTTGGAAAAAGTCCAAGTAGGCCTCGCTGTGAATACGCTGAATCGGCTCGCGGCCGAAATCTTTTGGCTCTTGCACAAGCCCCAACTCACGGTGTTTAACCCGTTGCAGAATGTGATCCGCACGCGATGGCATTTCGAAACAAGGCAGCAGTTGCCCATCTATCAACTCACAGCGGCCGTGGTGTAGATGGTGGTCGTCAGAATAGATAGTCAGCATTTTTCTTATTCTCCGTAGGCTTGGTCGATGGCCTACAGTTTTGCGGGCCTAGACGATTGAGAGAACGGTAGGAGCGGCCAAAAGGAGATCAATATGGCCGAAATAGCTGTCCATAATTCGCCCCTTTTCAGGGCGAAACGCACCGTGTTCGTTCAGGCTCGAAACTGGCTGGGCGAGACGCCACTCCAGCGAACAAACGCATGGCGAAAACTTGCGGTTTCACTGAAACCTAGCGTGTCGGCGATTCGATAGATCGGCCATTCGGTTTCGTGAAGTAATAATTTGGCACGTTCAAAACGCAACTCATCAAGCAACTCTTGGTAGCTGCACCCTGCGTCGTGCAGGTGGCGGCGCAAGGTGCGCGGCGAGCAGTTCATTTGCTCCGCCAAGCCTTCAAGCCCCGGCGCTGCATTCAGTTGGGCGGCGAGTAACTGACGAATGCGCGACAACCACGTTTGCCGCCCGGTGAACTCCAAGTTTTGCTTTCGGCATCGCTCGGCTACGGCCTGGTGGGTGATGGTATCGGCCAGAGGCAGCGGGTAATCCAGCCAGTGTGTAGCAAAGGCGAACGCGTTATCAGGCGCGTCAAACTGGCGTGAGCAGTTGAAGGTGTGTTCATAGCGAGCGTGATAGTTCGGTTGGCTGTGGGCAAAGCGTGCTGCCATTAACGGCAGCGACTGGCCGATCAAGTCTTCGCAAATGACCTTGAGTGAGACAAGGCACAACTGCGCGTTGAACACCGCCAACTGCGGGGCCTCATGGTAGTTGTCTGCGCAAAACCAAATCTGATCGCCTTCGACCTTGAGGCTCAGCTCAAATAATGTTCCCAGCAGTGCCGGGTAGCGTAAAGCCAAGCGCAAAGCGTCACCTAAGGTGGCACTTGTGAGTAGGGCGTAACCCAACATTCCGTAGGAAGACACATGCATCCGACGGCCTAAATCCAGGCCAATATCACGCCGTAGAGCGACCGCGTTGGCGTACACGCGCATTTCTTGGTTGGTGGTGATCCGGATGTCAGCGTGGTTCAAGTCCGCGGCCCGTATGCCGCTACCGGCCAATAAAGCCTCGCTCGGCAAGCCTTCGGCCTCGAAAGTGCTGAGCACCAGCGATACCGCATTAAGCGTGGTGAGATGTGAGTGCAGCATGCTCGCTTCCTGCGTGGGGACAC
>NZ_LLWH01000058.1 GCF_001411475.1 Pseudomonas endophytica
TTTAGAAGATCTCGTTTCAGTCGCAGATGAGTATGTGAACAACCGGCTGGCAGATTGTGAAGTTCCCACGCCATCCCTTGGGCGCCTACTAATCGCAAATAACTGCGGACGGTCTGACAAGGTGGCTACGGCTGAACTGCTCGGCCCCAGCAACCACCTACACGGAAAGCTTGGCGAAATTGCCGAAGCCTTACTTAGGCCCTTGGTCGATGACGCATTGATCGCCCAAGCCGAGGACGGTGAGCTATGAGCGCCCATATCATAATCAACGAAGCGCTTGAGAGTTTGGAGCATGCCGCAAGCACGCCCGATCAAGCGCTGGCCGCTCAAAGAATGATCGCCGAATTTCTTGTTGATCGGTCAATCACTCTTCTTGAATTCGAACATTACTGCGCACGACTGAACAAGGTTGCGCGCAAGGAGGCAGCGTGAGCACAGCCCCGGTTAAATCGCTCATTGATGAGCAGCTTGAAGAGCTGTCAGCCAGTACCAGCCCAGCAAGCGACCGCGTACTGATGGTCTTCAAGGGGCGCGACTGGCAAGACGCTTTGCGCGCTGCTGAACAGGGTTTTATAGAGAACGTTCACGCCTGGAGCCAGCGCGCTTGCTTGTGCGGCGAGTGGACAGTCACTTATGAGGTGAAGCTGTGATGATTTGCGGAAATTGCAATCAGCCTGGCATTCGCTGGGTCGGTCCATTCAGCAACTTGACCCACACCGAGTGCCCGCACTGTGGTGGCACGAACTGCCAGCGCGACGAGCAACTGGAGCAGGATGAGCCTGAGACGGAAACTTGCGGCTGCGGCGCCAAAGGCGAGGTGAACTACGACGATGGCACCGAGGTGCGCTACTACTGCTACGGCAGCCTGCCGATGTGTTCGCCATGACCACCCACCAACGCGCCCGGCGCCTACTCATCTGGCGCGGCTCATTCTCTGCCCTTTCCTTCTGCAGCTTTCTGATGCTGCTTAGCGCCTTCGCTGACCGAATCACTCAATAGGTAACCCATCATGCCAATCGATCCTCGGGCTAACGCCCCCGAGCGCATTGCTGCGCCCGCTCCGATGCCTCACGTCAGCCGTCGCGCACTTAAACGCGTCAAGAATCCAATCCCTGCTCCAACAACCTGCCGCTACTGCAATGGTGAAGTGCGCCTGGTGTGCAACTCTGAAATCTACAACGGGCGCAGCTACGGGGATTGGCCCTATGCCTATCTCTGTGATGACTGCCGGGCATATGTGGGCCTGCACCCGGACACGGACATTCCTCTCGGAACGCTCGCAGACGACAAGCTCCGGGCAGTTCGTAATCGCAGCAAGACAGCCTTTCACAACCATATGCGAAAGGCAGGCCTAACCCGGACGCTCGCCTATCAGTGGCTGGCCGGCCAAATGGGCATTGAGATCGGCAAATGCCATTTCGGGTGGTTTGACCACGCTGAATGTCTCGCCGCCGAGAAGGCCGTTAAACAGGCTGCCCCGCCTACCGCAATGGCTCAGGCATTCGCCAAAGCTCAATAAACCAAACCTTTTACCGCTGCGAGCATCGCGGCAGGGATTCCTCATGTCCGCACATACCGAACTGGCAGTCGTGCCAGCGCAAGAAACCGCTCTCGCCGTATACAGCACACCAAACGGCCTTGAGCCTTGGCTGCAAAAAGTTCGCGCCGAAGTGGACGCGTTCAATCAGTGCCTGCCTGACCTGGCAACCGTTAAAGGTCGCAAGCAATACGCTTCAATGGCTTACAAAATCGCCCAAACGAAAACCGCCCTAGATGATATGGGGAAAAAGGTTTCGGCTGAGCAAAAGGAAATCCCAAAGAAGATCGACGCCGAACGCAAGCGGGTCTGGGACACGCTGGAGCTGTGGCAGAAAGAAGTCCGCAAGCCACTGGATGATTGGCAGAAAGCAGAAGACGCCCGGGTTGATAAGCACAACGACGGCATCCAGAAAATTAGGGACATGGCGCTTTTCGACGCCACGCCGCAAGCCGTCACCGTTGCCGGTGTAATTGCTGATCTGGAAACCATCACAATCGACGATAGCTGGCAAGAGTTCCTGCCTGAGGCTGCACAGGCAAAAGACCTGTCCTTGACCAAGCTTCGCGCCCTACTGGCCGAGCGTACTCAATACGAAGCTGAACAGGCTGAATTGGCGCGACTGCGTGCAGAAGCAGAAGCACAGGCGCAGCGCGACCGCGATGCAGAGATTGCCCGCGCTGCTGCTGAGCGTGCACGTGTGGAAGCCGAGCAGCGCGCACAGGCCGAGCGTGATGCAGCAATAAAGCGCGAAGCCGATGCCAAGGCAGCAGCTGAGCGCCGCGAAATGGAGCTAAAGCTGGTTGCTGAGCACGCTGAACGTGCCGCCGCCCAAGCTGCGCGGGAAAAGATTGAGGCTGAGCAGCGTGCTGCTCAGCAGAAGATCGACGACGAGCTACGCCACAAGCAGCAAATGGAACAGGCCGAAGCCAATCGCATTGCCGCCGAGCAACGGGCCGAACAGGAGCGCCTTGATGCTGTACGCCGCCAAGAAGAAGCGGTCGAGCGTGCGCGCCAAGCAGAGGTCGCCCGCCAGCAAGCGGCAGCGGATGAAGAACGCCGCCAGGCAGAAGCCCGTGAAGCCGACAAAGCCCATAAGGCCAAAATCAACCGTGCTGCGTTGGACGCTTTCATTGCCGCAGGCATGCCTGAGGACTGCGCCCGCCAGGCCATTACGCTGATCGCTCAGCGCAAAATCCCGGCGATCACCATCACATACTGAGGTTGCTATGAGCAATGATCTGGCAATTGTCACGCAAGACATTTATGCCTGTCGTGATGAGTTTTTAGCTGTTCAGTCAGAGCCATCCCTGAACTTTGACCGTGAAGCAAATTTCGCCATTCAAATTCTTGAGGGGAACAGTTACACCCTCAGGGTCGCTTTACAGAACCGCCAAGCGGTTATTGATGCCGTCACGAACATTGCTTCTATCGGCCTGAGCCTGAACCCCGCCAAAAAACAAGCTTATTTCGTCCCGCGCAAGGGGAAGATATGCCTCGATATCTCTTACATGGGCCTCATGGACTTGGCTATGTCGACCGGCTCCGTCCGATGGGGTCAGGCCAAGCTGGTCTATGAGAGCGATACGTTTGAGCTCAATGGTGTCGACCAACCGCCCACACACAAGACCAAGCCATTTGCCCCGGACAGAGGGCATGTCATTGGTGTGTATGTAGTCATCAAGACAGCCGATGGCGACTACCTGACTCATCCAATGAGCATGGCAGAAGTTATCGCTATTCGTGACCGATCCGAAGCCTGGAAAGCTTACGTCAAAGACAATTCGAAAATTTGCCCGTGGGTTACAGACCCCGGCGAAATGACGAAGAAAACTTGTGTAAAGCAGGCCTACAAGTATTGGCCCAAGACCGAACGGCTGGAAAAGGCAATTCATTACCTGAACACCGAAACTGATGAAGGGCTTAAACAGGTTTCTGCCGTGCCGCAACCTAATTACGACTTGGCTGAAAAATGGATTGCTCTCGCCAATGCAGCAATAACACGTGAGGCGTTAACCGAAATTTGGAAATCAGGAGTTGAAGCGATTCGAGAGGCCAAAGACCCGGCCTCCTACGAAGCATTCAAAACGGTCGTTGTAGCGCGCGGCGAGGAGCTTAAAGCGGCGCAGCAGGCTGATCCTGCTAACGAAGAAGTCGAATTTGAAGAGGTGAGCGCATGATTATTGTTAATTGCACCCAGGGCTCGCCTGAGTGGCTGCAAGCCCGCGCCGGAGTAATCACGGCCAGCATGTTCAGTACCGCTCGCTCTAAGGTGAACGGGTTGAATGCTCAGCAGCGCAAGTACGTCGACGCCATGCTTGCCGGCAAAGGCGAGACTACAGCTATGGCGCTGGCCGGCTACAAGGCTGGCCCAAAAGCCGAGGTCGTCCAGCGCGCTCTGGACGGCGAAACAGTTGGTGAGCCATCAAACACAGCCCTTACCTACGCCTTTGAACTGGCTGTCGAGCGTATCGGCGGTGCACCACTTGATGGCGGGTTCGAAACTTGGCAGATGCGCCGAGGGCACGAACTGGAGCCCGAGGCGCGCATGGAGCACGAAATCCAGACCGGGCTGATCGTAACTCAGGTCGGCTTAGTGAAGACGGATGATGGCGTGTTTGGCGCCAGCGCTGACGGTTTCATCGGCGAAGACGGCGGCTCGGAATACAAGTGCTTCCTCGCTCCCGACAAGCTCCGCGCCTTCCACATTGATAACGACGCCAGTGATGTCATCGACCAGGTGCAAGGCTGCATGTGGATCACTGGCCGCAAGTGGTGGCACATTGGGATGTACTGCCCGCTACTAAAGCCTGTAGGCCGCCAGCTCTGGTGGAAAGAGTTCGAGCGCGACGACGACTACATCGAAAAGCTTGAAGAGGATCTGTGGGAGTTCAAGCTATTGGTCGATGGGTATGAAAAAGCCCTCAGGAGCAAGGCCGCATGATCAGCAACCACCTCAATCTGGTTGAACAACAGCGGCAACGAGCCGAGGCGTTATCAGACCAGGTAGCTCAGTTCATTGCAGCGGGTGGGCAGATCGCCCAACTCAAAAGCCAGCCGCGCAACCCTCTTCCGCCTCCCCGCTCAAACAGAATCGACCCTGAAACGGTGCTCAAACGAAAGCCCAAAGGGTTGTCATTGGCTGAGCGCCGGACGCTTCGCAAAATGGCGGACTCGCTATGAGTAAAACCAAGCGCAAGCCTCACAACCTCAAGGTGCGAATCGAGCGATCGTGCCGCGCCCTGCTCTCCACGAATCACGTCGCGGTGGTGAACATCGACCCCAGCGGTCGCCAGGGCATGATCAATTACAAGTCGCTCAAGAACGTCGCGCCCGGAAAGATCGGCCAGGCCGTTTGCGGCATCCCGCACCGCTGGACGATCTACCTCAGCGTGCTTTGCCTAGACGCCCGCGGTGATCGCTACAGCAAGTCGATTGAGGTAGCGCCAGACGGCAATTACCTCTCTGACCACCTAGAGGAAGTGATCGAGCATTGCTACAAGCAACTGCGTGAATCGGCCAACCAAAACCAGATGGTGGCTTCTGGCTGGATCGCCATACCGGAAGTGATATCGCTGGATGAGGCGCACGCGGCGCGGATCTTTGAGGCGGTAGGCGCCTGGAATCAGCAGAAGGTGGATTCATGCGCCGCATAACCCGCATCCAACAACGCAAACGACAGACCTGGCTGGACTTGCCGGCCAGTGGAATTGAAGAGGTAGGCCATGGCCAAGACTGTTCAAGAGCGATCGGCCAAGGCTGCGCAGAAGCGCCGGACGGTCGCCGAGAAGGAATTGCGGCACAAGGTCAGACCGGGTATCGAGCAGGCCATGGGCCGTATACGCGCCCGAAGCAAGGTCACAACAATCAGTGAAGTGTTGCAGATCGCGGTCATGAAAATGGACTTGATGGAAGAGGACGAGCTCAAAGCTTTCTTGAGCTATCCGCGCCACGAAATCCTGATTAGCGAAAATGTGGCGCGCGATTTTCATAACGAAAGCCTGAAAGAGCTTCTCGCAGATCCCGGTGACGAAATAGTCGAGCCTAAAAGCTCGGGCGATTAGCGTCATTCAAATAACAAATAATGGTCAACGAAAACTCACATACTTCATTTCCGCACTTTAATCGGTACCGCCTGCGCGAATAAAAGTTCGAACCCATAAAAGACATAGTCCGAATACAAGCGGCGGCCAAACTATGAATGCCGCCTCTTCAGGATCGAAAAGCTCCGAAAGGAATCGCTTGGTCGTGTACCAGTCATCTGTAAAAAAAGAAAAAAGCGCGTACAGAAAAATCACGCCAAACACAGCAACAGCGACCCAGCCAATGACCCCTAGTGTCTTCTCAACAAGCTTTTTCTGAGCGTTATTCATCCTTGCCCTCGCACATAATTTTAAAACTCACAGATACCGTAATTGAGCCTAAATTGCCGTTACGGAGTTGAAGATTAATCCTACCCTGAAGGTAAACCCATGCCTATTCGCCACAGCATCATCCACCAGATCGACAAAAAGCCAGACGGCTCCCCTGCTGTTCTGCATATCAGCAGTGCGGAACTGATCGAATCGCAGGCCACTGAAAACCTGCTGAACGACTTCAACGAGGCGTACAACGCCAAACAGGGCAAGGGCTGGGGTTTCTTCCACCATGAGTCAGGCGCCTACCCTTTCAGCGGCTGGCTGAAGGGCTTTTACGACGGTGGCGATTTCATCGAATTCAGCCAAATCGCTGTCGAGAACCTGACCAAACTGATGGAAGAATCAAACCTTTCCATTGGTGGCCACGTTTTGTTCGCGCACTACCAACAAGGCCTAACGGATTACCTGGTTGTCGCCCTACTCCAGCATAGCGAGAGCATCACGGTAAATGCTGACCTGACTGTCACGACCTCCAAGCACGTGGACTTCGGCAGCATCACTCTGGCTGCCCGGATCAACCTGTCGGAATGGCGCAACAACCCAGGCTCACGCCAGTACGTGTCATATATCAAAGACAAAACCGGCAAGAAGTCCTCGGAGTACTTCCGCGACTTCATCGGCTGCCAAGAAGGCGTAGACGGACCGGGTGAAACCCGAACCCTGCTCAAGGCGTTCAGCGACTTTGTTGAGAGCGAAGATGTGCCGGAAGAATCTGCCCGCGAGAAGACACAGGCGCTGGTCAGTTACTCAATGGCTCAGGCCAAGCTCGGCGAGCCGATCACCCTCGACGAACTGTCAGAGTTGATCGACGAAGACCGCCCGAAAGCCTTTTATGACTTCATCCGCAACAAGGACTATGGCCTGTCACCGGAGATTCCGGCGGATAAGCGCACGCTGAACCAGTTCCGACGCTTCACTGGACGTGCTGAGGGACTTTCGATCAGTTTTGAGCAGCACCTGCTGGGCTCCAAGATCGAGTTCGACAAAGAGGCCGGAACGCTGACGGTGCGCGGGCTGCCAACGCAGCTCACTGATCAGCTCAAGCGTGCTTCTGGCTGATACTTATTGATAGGCATTACCCATCTTGGATTGCAGCCACTCAATGCACTCAGGACACCAGCTTTTCTTTCAGATATCCGGTGGCTTGTGATAGAAGTATTGAAATGCGTTCTCTCCTCTTGCGTTCATCTAGATTCCAACCACCTTCGGAGAGACGATTCTCAATCCATGAGAGATCGTCACCTTCCATGTCGATCTCTGTATCATCAAGAAAATCTAAGTTGCTCTGAATATAGAGTTGGCACATGTCAAACAGCTCTAAAACCTCACTGTAATACATTCGTAGTTCATCGCCCCACATAACGTCGGCCTCAATGAGAATCGCCTCCATATTACTTCGACACTCATGACTTTTTGCTAAATCGGCTCGCAGAATACTCAATATTTTTTGTAAGACACTCCAATCAGCACTTTGAAGATTCGAACTGTTTTTACAGTTATCTGCGGTTCTGGTTATCACGAGCGCTTGCGCTTTCAATCTTTCAGTCTCAAGTAATAATTTTCGGGCCAGTTCGTGATCAGACTGACCTCGCAACTGCTTCTTCCACGCACTGAGACCGAAAACGACTGCAAAGATCGTAGCAATAGCGGCCCCTGTTTCGGCCAATTCATGAATGTCTTTGGCCACAAAAAAATCTGCTTTAGGCAAAACGCCGCTCCAAGCAGCACCAGCGAAAAATAGGAGCACGCACCCAAACCAAACTACTGAATCACCCCACCTCATCTACACACCCCAAAAAAATCAATTAATACTCCAAATAACTGAATCACGCCACTGGCGAGGATCCCCTATGAATATCTATCGGCACTCATTCACAGCGGTATGCCCCGCAGACGGCGAAGTGATCATTTACCGCCTCGAACTTAAGTCTACGATCATGATTCATGTCGAGCACATCAAAACGGCAACCGCGCTGATCAAGAAAGGCTGGCACGAGCAAATCGCCGATGACCTGGCCAAGTGTCTTGGTGGCGATCAAACAATCACTGCCACACACCAAGGCGTTGAGATTGAAACAGTGAGGCTCAGCGGATGATCCATTATCACGGAACACCGGTCGGGGGTAGGCGGGAGGACGCTGCGAAGTTTTTAGCTGGACGGCACGCCCTGGTGCCATTCCCGCGTAAGGACGATCTTGGGATTGTCGCAGATGTGTGCAAATCGTTTGTTTTCGATAACGGCGCGTTCACTGTGTGGAAAAAGGGTGGGCAGGTAGACGTCGAAGGCTACACGCGCTGGGTCGAAGACTGGCATCGACATCCCGGATTCACTTGGGCGCTCATTCCGGACATTATCGACGGCGACGAGCAGGCCAACGACGACCTTGTTCGGCAGTGGCCAGAGGCGCTTCGCGGCGTGCCAGTCTGGCATTTGCATGCATCATTTGAGCGGTTGCAGCGGCT
>NZ_LLWH01000059.1 GCF_001411475.1 Pseudomonas endophytica
GCGGCATCTATTGCCCTGATCCGATCGGTGCCGAATTGAAACCACTTACCGTCGCTGGGGCGACGGTAGCGGTAGGTCGAGCGCCGTGGATCAAAGTACAGGTTCTGCGGCAGATGCTTGTCCGCACTATTGCGTGGCCGTGGAGCCATCAGGCAACTCCTTTCAACACCATAGCGACCAGGTCGTTGCCGTCGGCTATGTTCAGTGCGTTCCAGTCTACATACCAGAGCGAGCCTATCTGCTCACCCGGTAGCTTTCCGTTGCGGATGTAATTACGGATCGCTTGAGAGCAGAGCGGTGTTCCGTTTTCGCCCCAGCGGCGACGTTGGTACTCGCTAATCTTGATCAGCTCTTTACGCATGATCACCTCCTTCATTTGCGCTTTGTTGGTGCTTGTACCCCACCACAAGCTGCGCGAGCGGGCGATTCTTAGCGTTTAGCGGGGCATAAAGGTGGGCTGCCTCGCGCAGCTTTTTGTGGGGTATAAGCACCCTGGCAGTGGCGCGAAGAGCTTTAGTAATGCCTGCTGCTGCGCAGCAGAGACTGTTTTTTACAAGCGCGTCGATCCCATTGCCGTTGCGAAGCAAAGCGGGCAGGGGCATGCGGTTGGTCAGTGAATGCTTCATGCCGCTTTTCTCCGAGTGCTGGTAGTGGGTTGATGCTTCTGACCATCTGTTAGGCCGTGGCGATAGCCGATCCAATAAAGCAGGGCCGTGCTGAGGATTAGGATGATCAATGCGCCGATCTGAGGCAGTGTCATACGTGGGCTCCTTTAATCCGTTGTATCGCTGGCCGGCCGAGTGAGTTCCTCGTCTGCCTTGTAAGCGCGGATGTCGATTAGCGCGGCGACGTGACGGATATGCGCGAACTTTGGCGCTTTACGGCTGCTATGCAGCATGGTTACGGGCAATTGAATACGGCCGCTCAATATTTCCGCTGCAAACGACTGCTCGTTTAGATGGCGGAAGTACTGCACGCGCAGCTTGTCGAGGGGGATCAGCACATCACCGAAGTTGCGGTAAAGCAGTTCGATGGTGGCCGGATCCGGTGCTGGCAGTAACCGCAATGGGGTTTGGTGGTCATTGCTCATGATCGGGTTTGCTCGATTTTGTTTGACGGCGAGCTGGATGGTTCCAGGCATTCAGGCAGTGGCGCTTGGTCAGTTCGCGCAAATGTTCCGGCACTTCAAGGAGCGCAGCGTTGCGCTCCTCGCGTGTCGGCATGGCTACGATCTGCCGAGCGTATTCCCTAGGCCACGTCACGGTGGTCAGCCGGGATTGGTGGAAGGGCAAGCCCCAACTGCTCGGCCAGCCAAGCAATACCGGGCTGACGTACCCGTGTTGATTGGCTGTACTGCATGCCGAGTTCGGCGTGGTACCAATTGCTGTCTTTAATCCGCAGATACTCGCGATCCCGAACTGGAAAGGCGGGCAGGTTGCGCTCATTGAGCAGCCCTTTTTCGCGCATCAACTTGATCAACTTGGGCCGGGTTGTGCCTAAGCAGGTGGCAGCCTTGGCGAGAGTGCGTTCCATAACACCCCCTAGGCTGCGAGCGCGGTATGAGCTAACGACATGGCTAAGTGATCAAGCGATTGCACTAGCCTATTAAAGCTGTGCTGATCGTCGCCGTAAGTCGTAAAGCACTGAGTGCGCGGGCAGTTGTCGCCGGTGGACAGAATTGCAGTGATGCCTTCACCGCTCAGCGCACGATGAACAGCCAGGTCGATGGCCTCATCTAGTCCGACATCGAGTTTCAATGAGCCGCCTTTGCGCACCAACTGGCGGAGTTGCGCTTGTTGATTGGGGTCAAGTAGCTGACCGCAGTCGACAGATTCAGCAATGACACGCGGTGTTGGTGGCTCGGCAGTGTCTATCCGGCCATTGGCGATGGACTCAATAAAGTCAGCGAGTACCCAGCGCGTATCTTGGTCGGGATCGCACACCGTAAGGCTGTGCTTCTCGTCGCCAATGACAATGGTAAAAAGCGTACCCGAAGAAGCGCGCTCAACCTCCAGCACGAAAATCAACGGAAGGTTGGTATTTTTGAAACTGCATATGTGACGAAACGTGCCATTTAAATTGACCTGAGCAGCCAAGAGGCGAAGGGTTTTATCAGCCAAATAGAACCGGTTCATGCCGCATGCCCTCCGTTGTTTGGTTCGTACGGGGCAGGGCGGTTGATGTGCTGGACCAGCCGGGGCTTATGGTTGTGGAGGATGACCAAGCAGCCGGTGGTGGCTTGCAGCTTCTCGATCAGTCGAGGGTTACTGGCGCACGCTGGGTGAACGTGCAGGGTTGCTGTGGTGTGCATGGTGTTGCCTCGCTCTGTGGTGGGAGAGTGAGACAAATATCAACCTGCTGACAAATTAAGTCAACCATTGGTTGATATTTTGTTCTTGCTGCTCGGAAGCGATAAATTGTAGTGGTAAAAGGCCATTGGTCTTCGGCCTGGTCATCCAACATGATCGTATCTTGTAGCAATTATGGGGTGGAGTGTGGCTTCGTTACCGGGTGAGAAATTGTTAGCTCGATTGTGGGAAACACTAGCAGAGAAATGTATAGGGAATTTACTAAAGCCGGGGCAAATGAGAAGAGAAGGTCTGGCTAGTCTTGAGTTAGAAAGAGCAAGAATATTATCGAATGTGCAAACTGAAAGAGAAGCAGAAGAGATAAGGAGCGGGCGAAAAAATCTTTCAGACTATTCTGTTAAATTAAATTTTTCCAATAGCTCAGGTTGTCTGTCAGAAAGTGTTGATCGAATTGAGCCTACACTTAATATACGCTTTATTGAAGAAGTCGCTAGTGCTTCGGTAATTAGCGATGCTATACGGCAAGAAATAAACGTATCTAAATCAATAATTATTGCTGAGGAGATGCTTTCAAATGATTCTAGCCCAACTCCCGAAGATAAAGTGGAAGAAGACTGGATATATCGTTGGAGAGATTACGCTCGTAATATATCAACTGAGGAGTTACAGCAGATGTGGGGTAGCCTTCTAGCCGGGGAGGTTAAGAGTCCGGGGAGCTATTCACTAAGGACTTTGGATTTCTTAAGAAATATATCTCAATCCGAAGCTAAACTTATAGAGAAGGCTTCAAGGCTGAAAATTCAAGGATTTATCTGGCAAGAGGCAAGGAATCAAGGTTTAATCAGCTTTAAAGAGCTTATGGAGTTGCAGGACTTAGGGATTGTTTCCGGTGTTGACTCTCAAAGCATAATGTTTAGTGCTTCGGGTTTGGAAGATGGAGATTCGAACTGGCTGAGAGTTCTAGAGTCTCACTCGAAATGTATAGTTATAAGAAGCTCGGATGTTAATGCCTCTCTTGATTTTCAGATATATCCGTTCACAAAACTAGGGCTTCAGATTATGGAGTTAGGTAGCTTTCAAGAAGATGAAGAGTATATTTTGAATTTTGGCAAGCATGTGGCTGGAAAAGGATTCAATGTCTCAATTGGAGAAGTGTCTTCGAGCACTAGTGAATTTCTTACATGGGATAATGAAATATCTATCACCCTCAGACGTTAGTTACTCAGGAATAAACGACCCAACTACCTTCCCACAAATGTGCGTCTCTTCCGTAATATCAATGATTGGATATTGCGGATTTATTGGCCGCAAATACACCCTTCCTGCATCCGAATCCAGCACCTTAAAAGTCACTTCATTGGTTCGTGGCACTCGTGCGACAACTCGATCACCGGTATTGGCTTGCGTTTCAGGATCAACAAAGATGATGCAGCCGGTTGGATAGCTTCTACCTGGCCCCGGATTGGTCATGGAGTCACCCAGCACCTTAAGCGCATAACCACTTTGGCTGATCGGCACAGGGCAAGAGATCCATGCGTCTGCATCGTAGGGTTCAAAATTACAAATGGATTCACACCATGCGCCGGCCTGTACCCACGATATAAGCGGAACCTTGCCAAAGCGCTCAACCATGCCGCTGACATTGCTCTCGTCGCCCACCCGGAGCTGCTGATTAAAGCTCTCAGCGGTCTGCTCTTTAGGCAGAACCCCGTATTCAAGCCATTCACGGCGCACTTTCAGCCAGTCACACAGAGCAATCATGCTGTCAGCTTCAGCCATAGCCTCGCCGTTCAGCCATTTGCTAATAGCCTGCGTGGTTTTGTGTACGCCCACAGTTTTCAGGCGTTTGTGAATGTCTACTCCGCGACCGCGGCTACGGATGCCGGCGTCGTCGAGTGCTTCATGTAGGCGCGAGCTGAACTCTGCGCGTAAATCTTCTTTATCAACCATAGGTTGAGACTCTCACAGAGCTTGCGCAATTGTCAGTTGATGTTTAATATCAACCGCGAGTTGATAAGTGGAGCTTGCCATGCTGAACCCCACGGATTTTCCGAATGCTATTGCGTTCGCGTTTGAAGCTGTAGGTGGCATCGGTGCCGCAGCCAAGGTGTGTGAGCGTAGCTACCAAGCGCTGAATAAATGGCGTCTGGCAGCGTGTTTGCCCCGGACTGATTACACCGGTGAAACCCGTTATGCCGAGTTACTGGCAATAGCTGCGCAGAAAAACGGCCACTCGTTTGAGGCTGCATGGTTGCTAGAAGCATCCTCGCCTCATAAGGCAGCTGCATAGTTTAGAAAGAAAAAAGGCGACCAATAGGCCGCCCAGTTCCTCCCGGCACACACCACCACAGTGTCGCCGGGTCGCGATAAAGGTAGGCGGGCACACCACATGCAATTCCCCCTCCCTTTACCGCGCTTTCCAAGGCTCGGAAGCTTTGGGTTGCTGCCTTCTCCACCACAGATCTGGCAGCTGTTGCGCCAGAGGTGAGCGACGGATCGCTTGCCTCGGCACGGTGCCGGTTTTGATCTTAAGAATCTAGACCGGCTTTTTGGGCCCTTACAAGCCACGCGGCAAATGTACCACCACAACACGCCGCGCGGCACTGGCAACATTCAAGGATTAATGCCATGAGCCGTATTGCTCTTAGTTGCACCCAGCGAGCGCAGCGCGAAATTTTGCCGCTCGATTTGGCGCTGTACCACGCCGCCCGTGACTATCCGGGTGGCGCTGCTGCCATCGCGGCGACCACTGGCCGCAACTCCACCACGCTGCAGCACAAGCTGTCACCGACCCATCCAAGCCACACGGTGAATGTTCAAGAGTTCGCCGAGATTCTGGAGCTGACCAAAGACCGCCGCATTCTTGATGCGGTGCATGCGTTGGTGGGCGACACGATTTGGCAGGAGTTGGCTGAGTCCTATACCGCTGATATGCCCGAAACGCTGACCACAGGTAT
This sequence comes from Pseudomonas endophytica, assembly GCF_001411475.1. Taxonomy (GTDB): domain Bacteria; phylum Pseudomonadota; class Gammaproteobacteria; order Pseudomonadales; family Pseudomonadaceae; genus Aquipseudomonas; species Aquipseudomonas endophytica. Next base: position 5,267 of record NZ_LLWH01000059.1, read on the forward strand.
CGCGATGTACTTCCGGCAAGTGGCCGACTTGGCCGATGCATGGGCTAAAAGTATTGGCGACGGCGTTGTCTGCGACAGAGAGCTGGCCGAAATTCGCCTGCAAGTGTTCCGCGGTATTCAAGGGCTGTTGGGCCTGTACAACCGCGCGTGCTACGTCAACTCCACCACGCGGGGGACTGAACGTGGCTGATATCGCAGATTTTGCTAATGACCTCGTGCAAGAGCGCATTGATCTAGCTCTGGCCGCGCGCAAAGCGCAGCCGGTATTTGCCTCTTTGGAATTGTGTGTGGATTGCGGCTCGGCCATTCCTTTGGCCCGCCGTCTAGCGGTCACCGGTTGCACGCGCTGTGCAGCCTGCCAACAACTGAATGAACAAGTAGGTACTCGTTATGCTCGATGACGTTCTCGGTCAATTCGCTGACCACGGCCTTGAGCCTTCGCAACCACTGACGTTCGGCAAGCTGACCCGCTGCAAGACCGCGCAGGACAAGGGCAAGGAGAAAAACGGCTGGTACGTTATCCACGAGCATCGTACTGAGAAGAACGAGACGCTAATTTTTGGCAGTTTCGGTGATTGGCGTTCGGGTGACAGCAACAAGATTAAGGTCAAGGCCGGGCGCATGAGCCAGGAGGAGCGCGATTTGATGCGCGCTCGCCAAGAGGAAGGTAAACGCCGCGCCGCCGAGATTGCTGCTAACGCCTCTCGCCGTGCCGCCAACCGTGCTTCAAGCCTGTTTAAGCGCATGCCTGAAAAAGGTCGTAGCGCCTATTTGGATCGCAAGCAAATTATCGGTATAGGCGTCCGTTACGCGCCACGCTCCGGCGCTCTATTGGTGCCGATGAGTAACGCTCGGGATCAGATCGTTGGGCTACAGGTTATCTACCCAGAGAAACAACCAGACACCGGTCGCGATAAATCTTATTGGCCTTATGGCATGTCCAAAGAGGGCGCTTTCCACCTGATTGGCCCGCATCCTGAGCCGGGTGAACCCGTTCTGGTGTGTGAGGGTTATGCCACGGGCGTAAGCCTGCATATGGCCACCTCGCTGACGGTGGCCATTGCTTTTGACGCCGGTAACCTGTTGCCCGTCTCCAAGCTCATGCGCGAGCGATTCGCAGGCTGCCCGCTGATAATTTGTCGTGACGACGACTGGAAGACCAAACGCCCCAACGGTGATCCTTGGAGTCCGGGCGAGGAAAAGGCCACCAATGCTGCGCTTATCGTCGGCGGCCAAGTGGTTACGCCAGTCTTCTGCGCCGAGCGAGAAATCAAGTGGACCGACTTCAACGACCTACATTGTGCCGAAGGTTTAGACGCTGTTCGCCGCCAGGTGTTGTCGGTGGTCAGACCGCCTGCTGCCGGTGGCTGGAAAGACCAATTAGCCCGTACTGAAAACGGCTCATTGATCGCACACATGCAAAACGTCGAATTGATCTTGGGCAACGATGAGCGCTGGGCAGGTGTTATCAGTTTCAGTGCGTTCAGCTCCAAGATCGTCAAATTGCGCACGCCTCCTTACGGTGGCGGTACTGGGGACTGGGGTGATATTGATGATATTCGCGTGATGAAGTGGCTGGCTCAGCAATACAACCTGCGGGTCAAAGCCTCCAGCGTGATCGAGGCGGTCAGTGTTGTGGCCCACGACAACTCTTTTCACCCAGTGCGCAATTACCTGAACACGCTTGAGTGGGATCGCGTGCCGCGCCTCGATACGTGGCTTAACAAGGTGATGGGCGTGACCCAAAGCGGTTATAGCGCCAAAGTCGGCAAGCGTTGGATGATCTCGGCGGTTGCTCGGGTCATGCGCCCAGGCTGCAAGGCTGACTCGGTGATGATCCTTGAAGGCGGGCAGGGCGAAGGTAAGTCCACCGCTATGAGCATCCTTGGAGGTGACTGGTTTATGGATACGCCGTTTGCCTTGGGCGACAAGGACGGCTTTCAGGCGATCCGGGGCAAATGGATCATCGAGTTGGGTGAGCTGGATAGCTTCAACAAGGCAGAAAGCACCAAGGCTAAACAGTTCTTCTCGGCATCTACTGATACCTACCGCGAGAGCTACGGCCGCAGAACAAATGACGTGCCACGCCAGTGTGTTTTCGTGGGTACGACCAACCAAGACGAATACCTCAAAGACGCAACCGGTAACCGCCGTTATTGGCCGGTGGCGTGTACCAAGGTCGATCTGGAGCAATTACGCGAGATCCGCGACCAGCTCTGGGCTGAGGCGATGTTTTGCTACGAGGCAGGCGAGATCTGGTGGGTCAACCGCGACGAAACCGCGATGTTCTCGGAAGCCCAAGACGAGCGCTTTGTGGTGGATGAGTGGGAAGGTCCGATTCTGACTTGGTTGGAAGAATCGCAGATCGGCGAAACCACCAGCGGCAGCGAAGTATTGGCCAGCGCACTCAAACTCGACTTCGGTCATTGGGGCAAACCTGAACAAATGCGCGTCGGCGCGATCATGCACCGTCTAGGATGGCGTCGTGTGCGTCTGCCTGCTCTTGCGAAAAGCGGACAGCGCCCTTGGGCGTACAAAAAGCCTGACAACTGGGGCGGCCACTCGACCTTGCAGGTGCAGAAAATCGAGGAGCCTTGCTTTGATTAAGCACATCGACAGCATGCTCAAGCTCTGGGCTGAGGATCTGCACAGCGCAGCCCCCGAAGCCACTGGCAGCGGCAACATGATCGCCATGCTGATGAAAACCCAGATCGCGTTGAACTGGATCGGCGGCCTGATTCACATGGTACCGTCAAATATCCTTACCTTGCTGCCGAGCCTCAGCCTGGCCAAGCGGGTGTCGTCGCGTATCAGCAAGACCATCAAGGCTACGCCGGTTTTGTCCGAGCGCGTGGCGGCCAATCGTTCGCGTGACTCGCGCAACACAATGGACACCAAAGAGTTTGAGGGCGGCTCGCTGTACGTCACCACAGCGGGTTCTGCCGCCAACTTGGCCGAGCTGTCGGCGCGTTACATCTACGGCGATGAGATCGACCGCTGGGATGTGGACGTGGGCGAAGAAGGCGACCCAATCGAGCTGGCTGAAACCCGTGGCAGTACGTTCGGCCG
>NZ_LLWH01000060.1 GCF_001411475.1 Pseudomonas endophytica
CGATCTTTTGATCTTCTGCCACAACCTCAAAAGATCGCAGCCTGCGGCAGCTCCTACGCGGGATATTTGTCTGCCAACACTCGTACTCAGGCGCCGATGATGCCGCCGTCTTCGCGGCTGATGGCCATAACCGAGGAGCGCGGTGTGCCGTTAGGCAGATGCTCTGGGAAGGTCGAGCCGCCTTTTTCGCCAGGATGCTGGATGCCCACGAACAAGGTTTTCTGATCGGGCGAGAAGCTGATGCCGGTCACTTCGCAACCGACAGGGCCAACCATAAAGCGGCGGATTTCACCGCTGTTAGGGTCTGCGCAGAGCATTTGATTGTTGCCCATACCCGCGAAGTCGCCGCTGTTGCTGTCGTCGCCGTCGGTCTGGATCCACAGGCGCCCGGCGTCGTCAAAACCCAAGCCGTCTGGGCTGTTGAACATGTTGTGTGGGGTCATGTTGGCCGAGCCGCCTTTGGGCTGTTTAGCGTGGACGACGGGGTTGCCCGCCACCACAAACAGGTCCCAGTCGAAACGGTCTGCGCCGTGATCATCGTTGTGGGCTTTCCAGCGCAGGATTTGCCCGTAGACGTTTTTCTCGCGTGGGTTGGGGCCGCCGACCGGTTGCCCGCCTTCGCCGCGCTTGGCGTTATTGGTCAGGGTGCAATAGACCTGGCCGTCTTTAGGGCTGACCACGATCCATTCTGGGCGGTCCATGCGGGTGGCGTTGACCACACTGGCGGCGAGCCGGGCGTGGATCAGCACTTCAGCTTGGTTGGCGAAGCCTTGGCTGGCGTCGATGCCGTTTTTGCCGTGGCGCAACTCGATCCATTGGCCCTGACCTTTGGGGCGGTCTGGGTGGTTGTCGCCTGCATCAAAGCGCGCCACATACAGCGTGCCGTAATCCAGCAGGTCGCGGTTGGCTTTGGGGTGTTGGGTGTCTATCCGGTCACGGCTGATGAACTTGTAAATAAACTCGCCGCGCTCATCGTCACCCATGTACACCACTGCGCGGCCATCTCGGGTTTGTGCTAAGGCGGCGTTTTCGTGTTTGAAGCGGCCTAGCGCGGTGCGTTTGACCGGCACCGACTGTGGGTCGAACGGGTCGATCTCGACCACCCAACCGTGGCGGTTGAATTCGTTGGGGTTGAGCGCCAGATCAAAGCGAGGATCGTGTGGGTGCCAGCTGATGTCTTTGCTGGCGGCCACCGCGCCATAGCGTTTTTGCGCGGCGTTGAAGGTCTGCTTGGGGTCTGAGCTGCCGAAGCAATCGGTGAAGTTTTCTTCGCAGGTCAGGTAAGTGCCCCACGGCGTTTTGCCATTGGCACAGTTCTGGAAGGTGCCCAGCACCCGCGAGCCATTGATGTCGGCTTGGGTGCGTAATAAAGCATGCCCTTGGGCTGGGCCGCTGAGGCGAATCGGCGTGTTGCCATGAATGCGTCGGTTGAACGGTGAGTCTTGAACAAACTGCCAGCCGTCGCCTTTGCGCTGCACTTCAATCACCGAGACACCTTCGCTGGCCTGAGCTTTGCGCACGTCTTCGGCGGACGTGGGCAAGCCGCCGTGAGGGTAAAGGTAGCGATAGTTGGTGTATTCGTTGTTGATGGCCATTAGGGCGCGGTTCGGGTCGTCGGGGAAGGCGAACAGGCTCATGCCGTCATTGTTATCGCCAAATTGCACTTCTTGGGCGTCGGCGCTGCCTTTTGCGCTGGGATCGAATGCTGGGCCGCCGGTGTGTAAAGGCTGGCCCCAACTGATCAACACTGAGGCGCGATAGCCCGGTGGCAGGGTGAGGGTATCGCGGATGGCGGCGTCGATACTCTCAAAACCCAGCAAGGGGCTGGAGGCCGCGCTGACACCGTCGGCCAAGACGCTACGGCTCAATAGGTTGCCGCCCATAAACAAGGCAGCGCCGCACAAAGCGCCTGCGCTGATGAAACCGCGTCGACTCAGACCGACGATCTGCTCTAAATCAGTGGGTTGTTGTTCATCTAATAGGTTCATATCGCGCAGGCTCTTTAAGGTTTTTGCGCAACCTTAAGCAGCGGTTATGACAGCGATGTTGCAGGTTGTCGGGTGCTTGCGCGTGTGTCGTTGTTGGCAAAGGCTGTGATGGGTCAGCGCGACTGACGCTCTGGCGGCCCTTATGGCTGTCTGCGACAACGGTTGCAGGGCTTTGTGATGGTTTTAAAGCGGTGTTCCGAGCAAGACCTGCGTCGGCGAAAACTGCACATTGACCTCACTGCCGGTTTTCATTTGCAGTGTTTCGAGGTGTTGCGGTTCGCTCAAGGCGCACAACGTTTGACCGCTGGGCAGGCTGATACGGACTTCGCTGGGGCTGTCGTGCGCGTGGAGGATCTGCTCGATGTGCCCGCGCAGTTGGTTGTATTCGGGCAGCGCCGGTTGATCGGTGCGGGTCAGTTGCAGCCAGCCTGCTTTGATTAGCGCCACGACCGGGGTGCCGGTGCTCAGCTCCAAGCGCTGCGTACTGTCGTGGGTAATTTGTGCGTTGAGTGTTAGGCCGCCGGGCAGTTCAAGTTGAATCAGGTCGTTATGCCCATGGCTGTGAATGGCTTTCACGCTGCCGTGCAGTTGGTTGCGGGCGCTGGTTCTGAGCATCAAGCGGCCTAACAGGTCGAGGTCGCTGCTGTCTTCGGCCGCCTCCAGCACTTGGCTTTGGAGCGACTGCAAGCGCTGATACAAGCGCATGACCCGCTCCCCAACATCCGACAAACGCGCCCCGCCACCGCCCTTACCGCCGATGCTGCGTTCAACCAACGGGGTTTGTGCCAAGTTGTTCAGCTCGTCAATTGCGTCCCACGCTGCCTTGTAACTGATGCCTGCGCTTTTCGCCGCACGGGTGATCGACCCTTGCTCGGCGATGTGTTGCAGCAAGGCAATACGTTGTGGGCGTCGAGCGATGTGCTGTGTCAGTAGCGTAGGTAATGGCATGTCGGTGCATTCACAAGGCAGATCAAGCCACGCAAAGTGCCCGCTGCGACGGGTGGCGTCAAGACGGCCCGTCGGGCTTGGGTGTGCGCGCCAGGCAATATACATCGACCTGCCGGGCTCCTGCTTTACGTAACAGTAGGGCCAGGCTTTGTGCCGTGGCGCCAGTGGTCAGTACATCGTCCACCAGCGCCACGTGCAGCCCGTGCACCTCAAGCTGCGGCGCAAGGCTAAACGCTTGCAGCACATTGCGTTTGCGGGTCTTGGCGCCGAGTGCCTGTTGCGAGGCGGTGTCTTGGTGGCGCAGCAACCATTGATCGCGACCTGGGATGCCCAGATCGGTGCTCAGCCAGTCAGCAAGCATCGCTGCCTGGTTGTACCCGCGCTGGCGCAGGCGTTTAACCGATAACGGCACAGGCAGTAGAAAGTCGGGTTTGGCATCACCCGTATTGAAACGATCGCGCAGCGATTGGCCGAGAATGTCGGCTAACAACCGTCCATAAGGCCATTTGCTGTTGTGTTTAAACCGATTGATCAAACTGTCGATGGGAAAGTCATACGCCCACGGTGCATAAACGGTTTCAAAGGCTGGTGGGTGCTTGAGACACAGGCCGCAGGTCAGCCCGGCCATGGGCAGCGGCAATGCACAGCGCTGGCAGCTGTCGCCCAACCAAGGCAGTTCGAGTTCACACGCGGCGCACAGGGCAAGAGGCGTATCGGTGCGCTCATCACATAACAAACAGGTTTGGTTAAATAGTAGCCACTTGTCAACCGTACCTATGTGTCGTGGTTGACAAGTCATGTTGCATCCTCAAACATATCGCGCATCCGTGCCGTGCCTAAAGCCGTTGCTTTAGGTTCAAGTCCAAGCATAAACAAGAGAGTCGCCGATGAGCGCCAGCACCCAAGCCAACTTGAAACATGATTGGTCTTTAGCCGAAGTTCGAGCGTTGTTTGTCCAGCCGTTCAATGACCTGCTTTTTCAGGCGCAGACCGTTCACCGTGCGCATTTCGACGCTAATCGGGTTCAAGTGTCGACGCTGCTTTCGATCAAAACCGGTGCCTGCCCAGAAGATTGCAAATATTGTCCGCAGTCGGGTCACTACAACACGGGCCTAGAAAAAGAGAAGTTGATGCAGGTGCAGGCGGTGCTTGAAGAAGCCGCCCGTGCCAAAGCGATTGGGGCGACCCGGTTCTGTATGGGGGCAGCTTGGAAACATCCGTCGGCCAAAGACATGCCTTATGTCCTTGAAATGGTCAAAGGGGTGAAGGCCATGGGCCTGGAAACCTGTATGACGCTGGGCAAACTCGATCAGGAACAAACCGCGGCGCTGGCGCATGCTGGGTTGGATTACTACAACCATAACCTCGATACCTCGCCCGACTTCTACACCAGCATCATCACCACTCGCACCTACAGCGAGCGTCTGCAAACCTTGAGCTATGTGCGTGACGCGGGCATGAAGATTTGCTCCGGCGGGATTTTGGGCATGGGTGAGTCGCTGGACGACCGCGCCAATCTGTTGATCCAACTTGCCAACTTGCCAGAACACCCGGAATCGGTGCCAATCAACATGCTGGTTAAAGTGGCGGGTACGCCGTTGGCCAATGTCGATGACATCGACCCGTTCGAGTTTATCCGGATGTTGGCGGTGGCGCGGATCATGATGCCGCAAAGCCATGTTCGGCTGTCGGCCGGGCGTGAAGCGATGAACGAGCAAATGCAGGCGCTGGCGTTCTTTGCCGGGGCCAACTCGATTTTCTACGGCGATAAATTGCTGACCACCGCCAACCCCCAAGCGGACAAAGACATGCAGTTGTTTGCGCGCCTCGGCATCTTGCCCGAAGCCCGTGAAGAGCATGCGGACGAAGTGCATCAGGCGGCGATTGAGCAAGCGCTGATCGAGCAGAAGTCCAGCGAGCAGTTCTATAACGCTGCGGTGTAAGCCTCCACACCTTTCACTGTAGCCGCTGCCGACGGCAGCGATCTTTTGATTTTAGGTCAACAGATCGCAGCCGTCGGCAGCGGCTACAGGTCTTGTGCAATCCATTTCCGAGGCCCGCATGTCTTTTGATTTAAGTGCTCGTTTGGCTGCGCGCCGTGCCGACAGCCTTTATCGCCAACGCCCATTGCTTGAAAGCCCACAAGGCTCGCAGGTGGTGGTTGATGGGCAGCCTTTATTGGCCTTCTGCAATAACGATTACTTGGGCTTGGCCAACCACCCGCAAGTGGTTGAAGCCTGGCAGGCCGGCGCGTCGCGTTGGGGCGTAGGCGGCGGCGCGTCACATTTGGTCATCGGCCACAGTGGCCCGCATCACGCGTTGGAAGAGGCGCTGGCCGAGTTCACCGGGCGCCCGCGTGCGCTGTTATTCAGCAATGGTTATATGGCCAATCTTGGTGCGGTCACGGCGTTGGTCGGGCAGGGCGATACGGTGCTCGAAGACCGACTCAACCATGCGTCTTTATTGGATGCCGGTTTATTGAGCGGCGCCCGTTTTAACCGCTATTTACATAACGACTCGGCCAGTCTGGCTAAGCGCTTAGAGAAAGCTTGCGGCGATACGCTGGTGGTCACTGATGGCGTGTTCAGCATGGACGGCGATATCGCGGATTTACCGGCGCTTGCCCGTGAAGCCAAAGCCAAAGGCGCCTGGTTGATGGTCGACGATGCTCACGGCTTTGGCGCGCTGGGTGCACACGGCGGTGGCGTTGCCGAGCATTTTGGGCTGAGCGTGGACGATGTGCCGGTGTTGGTGGGCACGTTGGGCAAAGCCTTTGGCACCAGCGGTGCATTTGTGGCGGGCAGCGAAGCGTTAATCGAGAGTCTAATCCAGTTCGCCCGGCCTTATATCTACACCACCAGTCAGCCGCCAGCGTTAGCGTGCGCGACCCTGAAAAGCCTTGAGCTGTTGCGCAGCGAGCATGGGCGCCGTGAACACTTGAACAGCCTGATCCGCCAGTTTCGACAGGGCGCTGAACAGATCGGTCTGCAACTGATGGACAGCTTTACGCCGATTCAGCCGCTTATGATCGGCGACAGTGGCCGGGCGTTGCGGCTGTCAGCGATGTTGCGCGAGCGCGGTTTGTTGGTGACTGCGATTCGCCCACCGACGGTGCCTGCGGGCAGTGCGCGGTTGCGTGTGACCTTGTCGGCGGCTCACACAGAGGCACAGGTGCAGCTATTGTTAAGCGTACTCGATGACTGTTGGCGCAAGCTGGAGCCCAACCATGCGTGATCGTCTGATTTTATTGCCCGGGTGGGGGATGGGGATTTCCCCGCTGGAGCCATTGGCCGCTGCGCTGCGCGGTCTGGACGAGTATTTGCGGGTCGAGATAGAACCGCTGCCGGTATTGGACTCTGCCTTGGTGGGGCACTGGCTGGACGCGTTGGACTCAACGTTACCGGACAACGTTTGGCTGGGTGGCTGGTCGCTCGGCGGGATGTTGGCCAGCGAGTTGGCAGCCCGCCGCGGTGATCGTTGCTGCGGGCTGGTCACCTTGGCCAGTAACCCAAGTTTTGTGTGCCGTGACGACTGGCCAACGGCGATGCCCAACGCCACCTTTGAAGCGTTTATTTCGGGCTTTGCCGAAGCCCCGGACAGTACCTTTAAGCGCTTTAGCCTGCTGTGCAGCCAAGGTGCGGTTGAGCCGCGCGCCTTGGCGCAGTTGCTGCTGGGTGCGGCGCCCAAAGCCCAGCCCTCCACACTGTTAGCGGGCCTTAAGTTGCTCGGCCAACTGGATGTGCGCCCCGCGTTGCAAACGTTCAATGGGCCGCAACTGCACGTGTTTGCAGGCGCTGATGGTTTGGTGCCTGCTGAGGCCGCAGGCGCATTGCTGGCGCTGTTGCCTGATGTCGAAGTGGGTCTGATTGAACAGGCCTGTCATGCATTTTTACTGGAAGCGCCGCACGAGTTGGCGGCCGCGATTCAGGTTTTTTTACACGAGCTGGGTGATGACTGATCTAAGTGTTGCAACGTTTGCAGGCCACCTGCCGGACAAGCGTCAGGTGGCGGTTTCGTTTTCGCGTGCGGCAGCCAGTTACGACAGCGTGGCCGAGCTGCAACGTGCAGTGGGGCATGAGTTGCTGGCGTGTTTGCCTGCGCATCTGGCGCCCAGCCGCTGGGTCGATTTGGGCAGCGGCACGGGCTATTTCAGCCGGGCCTTGGCGCAGCAGTTTGCCCACAGTGAAGGCGTTGCGCTGGACATTGCCCAAGGCATGTTGGCATTTGCGAGGCCGTTGGGTGGAGCGCAGCATTTTATTGCGGGCGATGCCGAAAGCTTGCCGCTGCACGCCGATAGCTGCGATCTGATTTTTTCTAGCTTGGCGTTGCAGTGGTGCGGCGATTTTGGGCGCGTGCTCAGCGAAGCCCATCGCGTGCTGAAACCCGGTGGTGTACTGGCATTTGCCAGTTTGTGCGTGGGCACGCTGAGCGAGTTGCGCGACAGTTGGCGGGCGGTGGACGGGCAAGTCCACGTCAATCGCTTCCGAGCTTTTGGCACGTATCAGCAACTGTGCGCTGACAGCCCATTACGGTTGCTCACTTTACAGAGCCAGCCTCATGTACTGCACTACGCGCAAGTGCGCCAACTGACCCATGAGTTGAAAGCATTGGGTGCACATAACTTGAACCCGGGCCGCCCTGAGGGGTTGACCGGCAGAGCGCGGATTCAAGCATTGATCCGCAGCTATGAGCAGTTTCGTCAGCCACAAGGGCTACCGGCGACGTATCAGGTGGTCTACGGCCTCTTGGAGAAAACGCCATGAACCCTGCGTATTTCATTACCGGAACCGACACCGATGTGGGTAAAACCACGATTGCCGCGGGTTTGTTATATGCCGCCCGCGAGGCAGGGTTAAGCACCGTTGCGGGCAAGCCGGTGGCATCTGGGTGTGACAGCACGCCAGACGGGCTGCGCAATGCCGACGCTCTGGCGCTGATGGCCGAGAGTTCCGTTTCGTTGGCCTATGAACAGGTCAACCCGGTGGCCTTTGAGCCGCCCATAGCACCGCACATTGCGGCTCGCGAAGCTGGGGTGGTGGTGACGGTCCAGACATTGCTGGCGCCGATGCGCCATATCTTGGCCCAGCAGGCGGACTTCACCTTAATTGAGGGCGCCGGAGGGTGGCGCGTACCGTTGTCTGGGCAGGACAGTTTGTCGGATCTGGCTAAGAAGCTGAATCTGCCGGTGATACTGGTGGTGGGTGTGCGTCTAGGGTGCATCAGCCATGCACTCTTAACCGCCGAAGCCATCACCCGTGATGGCCTGCAACTGGAAGGTTGGGTGGCCAACATCATTGGCCCGAAAACCGCACGTCTTGAAGAAAACCTCGCCACCCTGGCTGAGCGCCTCCCGGCCCCGTGTTTGGGCCGCGTGCCCAAACTTAAATC
>NZ_LLWH01000061.1 GCF_001411475.1 Pseudomonas endophytica
GGGCGTCGCGCATTGGCGCAGGGGGCATGTCAGGCTCCGGGTAATGGCGCTGGGCAGTTGCGCTTCATCCAGCCAGCGTAAGCTGCGGTTTTTCCATGCCAGCACCCCACGGGTATATTTGGCGCTGGCATGCTCACCCGAGAGGGAGGCGGCGTCTAAGGCTTGTGCTTCTATGTTATGCACGCCGTCGACGTCATCCACTGGCAGCACCACAGGCCCGCCATGGGCGGCGACAATGAGCATACGCGGCATAACGCGCGGCGACGGGTTGACGGTAACCGTAGGATCCAGCCCCAGCAGATCGACCAGTGACAAGCACGGCACCAGCGCACCACGCACATTGACCACCCCGTGCAGCGCCCGTGAGCGCTGGTGCGGCAAGGAGTGAATGGCTTGCATACTGGCCACTTCGTCTAGGCAGATCGTGTTCAAACCCAACCATTCGCCGCCCAAACGAAAGACCACCAGAGAGCGTGTTGCGACTTTTTGTTCATGGTCTTGCTGGGCGAGGTTTTCTTGATATTCCTGCTCGAATGAGTAGCGATCCAGCAAGCGTGTAGCGGCTGCGGCATATACCGCGCAATTGCGGCAATGAATATGCTCTGGCAATAAGGGGCAGGACTTGTCCCCGTAGATGCCAATGCGATTCCAGCAGTCATCAATGGCCTGAGCTTCGTCATGGATCAAGCTTTGGGCGGATAAACCTCTCATTGTTTGCGCTCACTGTGAACCGAACGTTGGTGACGGGCAGATCGCTCATGCAAGCGCTGAGCGCCTGCCATATCACCTTGAGAAGCCAATAGTGCGGCAAGGTGCGCCAGCGCTTCTGAGTGCTGAGGTTCTAAGTACAGCGCCTTGCGATAAAAGCTTTGCGCCTGAGGGATTTGCCCGTCGACGTCACTGAGTAAACCCAGCCAGTAGAACACTTGCGCATGCGGACCATGTTGTTGCAAAAACTGATCACAAACCTGCCGCGCATCACTGCTCTTACCTTGGTTGGCCAAGTTTGCGATCTGCTCCAGTAACGCCCGCTCACCCTCAAGGCTTGGCTCAGGACTCTTCGCACGGGGCATGGCTGCGGGCGGCCGTGGTGCAAAGGGCCGCACGGTCGGCGGTGGCACAGGTCGGGCTGGCGGCATCGGCGCAAGCGGTGCCTGCACCGGGCGTGCAACAGGCGCCGGCTCAGGATTGTGGCAAAACGCAAACGACTGCGGAGCACCGATCGAATGCATTCCCAAGCGGCTCAACAGGCTACCCTCGGCGGGGCCGATAAACAGCGCGCCGTCGGCACGGGTTAATCGCTTAAGGACGTCCAGCGCTTGGTATTGGGTATTGAGATCGAAGTAAATCAACAGGTTGCGGCAAAACACAATGTCATAAGGCGCTTGATGGGCGAACAGTGTGGGGTCCAGTAAGTTGCCGACCTTAAAACTGACCTGCTCCTGCACGCGCTCCGACAGTTGGTAAGCGTCATTCACAGCGGTGAAATAGCGATCACGGAAGCCAATGTCCTGCCCCCGAAATGAGTTTTTGCCATACAACGCTGACTGTGCCCGCACCACGGACAATGGGCTGACATCCAAGGCTTCAACCTTGAACTGATGGCCGGCAATTGCGGCATCAAACAGGGCCATTGCAATCGAGTACGGCTCCTCGCCGGTCGAACAGGGCACGCTCAAGATCCGCAGGGTTCTAAGCCCGGCCGTCTCAGCCAAGCGCTGTTTGGCCAAGCGACCTAAGGTAGCAAACGATTCGGGGTAACGAAAAAACCAGGTTTCCGGCACGATGACCGACTCGATCAACGCCTGCTGTTCATCATGGGAACTGATCAGACACTGCCAGTACTGATCGTTATCAGCCACGTTCAAGGCTAAACAACGCTGACGCACAGCACGCTCAATCATCGCCAGACCAACGGACGCCACATCCAGACCAATACGCTGCTTCAAAAAATCGAAAAAACGTTGATCGTCACTCATACGAGCCCCTGCGTACCGGCGTCATCTAGGCTCGGAGGAAAAAGCAGCGCACACACCGCAGGGCTTAGCAGATGGTCGACACGAATCCACTGCAGCAAGCCCTTCGCGTCTTGGCGTACGGGGCCTAGATACGGCGTGTCGTGGTTATCCAAGCCGTAGGGCTGAAAGTCCGCCGGATTACAACGCAGGGTATCGCTCGCCTGCTCGAGCAGCAGCCCTAGCCGTTTGCCCCGGTAATGGACCAGCACCAAACGGGTACTGGTGCGCTCGACAGCTTCAAGACCAAACGTCATGGCGCTGATATCAATCACCGGCACCATCTGAGCGCGGTGCGCAAATACGCCGGCCACCCAAATCGGAGCGTGAGCAATAGGTTTAAGCGCCAAACGCGGCAGCACTTCGACCACCTCAGTCGCCAATAAGGCATAGCGCTCGGTGCCGATGTAAAACACCAGAAACAGGCGATTACTCGGCGCCACGACGGCCGTGCGTTTGGATAAAAGCTCGCTCATCAGACTTTAAAACGCGAAACGCCACTGCGCAGTCCAACGGCAACCTGACTGAGTTCGTCGATCGCGAAACTGGCCTGACGCAAGGACTCTACGGTCTGACTGCTGGCATCCCCCAACTGCACCAGCGCAAGATTAATTTGTTCGGCTCCGGTGGCTTGGGCCTGCATCCCTTCATTGACCATCAGCACACGCGGCGCCAAGGCTTGAACCTGGTGGATGATTTGCGACAGTTGCTCGCCCACTTGTGTCACCTCGGCCATGCCGCGGCGCACTTCTTCGGAGAACTTGTCCATGCCCATCACGCCGGCAGACACGGCGGACTGAATCTCACGCACCATTTGCTCGATGTCGTAGGTAGCCACAGCCGTTTGGTCGGCCAAACGCCGAACTTCGGTGGCGACCACTGCGAAACCACGCCCATATTCACCCGCTTTTTCAGCTTCGATGGCGGCGTTAAGCGACAACAGGTTGGTCTGATCGGCGACTTTAACGATGGTCACAACCACTTGGTTAATGTTGCCGGCTTTTTCATTGAGAATGGCTAACTTGGCGTTGACCAAGTCGGCGGCGCCCATCACCGAATGCATGGTTTCTTCCATGCGAGACAAACCTTGCTGCCCGGAGCCAGCCAAGATCGACGCTTGATCAGCAGCCGAGGTCACTTCCGTCATAGTGCGGACAAGATCACGGGAGGTAGCCGCAATTTCGCGAGAGGTCGCACCAATTTCGGTCGTCGTGGCTGCGGTTTCAGTCGCCGTCGCTTGCTGTTGCTTGGAGGTAGCGGCAATCTCAGTGACCGAGGTGGTGACTTGCACCGAAGAACGTTGGGCCTGAGACACCAATGCCGTGAGCTCGGTCATCATGTCGTTAAAGCCGGTCTCAACTTCGCCGAACTCGTCTTTACGGTCCAAGTTCAAACGCGAGCTTAAGTCACCGGAGCGCATGACTTGAAGAATCGTAACAATCCGCTTCATTGGCGACATGATGGCTTGCATCAGCAGGAAACCACAGAGCGCCGCAGCCAAGACAGCAATGACCAATGAAACAATCATGCTGACTTTAGCGGTGGTTACCGCATTGGCAATGGTTTCTGTCGCGGCATCGGCGGTGGTGCGATTGCTGTCAATGATGGCGTTGAGCTGTTTACGCCCGGCTGCCCATAACGGGGCCAGTTGCGCATTAAGCATTGCGCTGGCTTGCTCGGTTTGGCCGTCTTCATACAGCTGCAGAACATCAGCCAACGCCTTGGAGTATTGAACGTGGATGCGCTCAAACTCATCAAACTCGACGCGGTCTTGGTCCTCAAAAATGGTCGTTCGGAAGTTATTCAGCTCACGAACAATTCGATCTTCGTAGCTGGCATACAGCTTACGGTCTTCGGCAGTCAGGTCCCGTTGAGAGGCTGAACCCAGCAGCTGCAAGGTCAAGATATAGCTATCAACCCAGGCACTGCGCACCATCGAGCTGTAATACACCCCTGGGATCGAGTCATTTCGGACTGTCTCTTCGCTCGATTCAATCGAAACTAAGCGAGAGTAAGACGCGACTACCATCAACAACATAATGGCGATGATCACCGCAAAGCTCGCCAAAATGCGTTGGCGCAACGTCCAGTTCTTCACAGTCAATCCTCGGGGGGCGATTCAAATGAACGGCAGTATAGCCGAGGGTGCGTGATGATTCTCACGGAGGTTGAGACTGATCTCACATCAATCAGTAAAAATACTTACAAGAACACAGAACCTGTGTTCTCAAGCCAAATACGCGCCAGCATCGGTGCATCCAGATGACGACACAAAAAGACCACAATGATGAGCTGTAGGAGCTGTATGAGGTAGGAGCTGCCGCAGGCTGCGATCTTTTGTGTTTAACGATCAAAAGATCGCAGCCTGCGGCAGCTCCTACCTCATACATAGAGGGTTTAACCTACTTAGGCTTGGGCTTCTTTGACTTGGGTTTCCAGCTCAACGACTAGCGCCGGGTCAAGTTTGAGTTGCTTAGCCAGTTCATCCAAATAGGCCCGCTCACCGAACGCTTCTTCATCAATCAAGATCAAGCTGGCGATGTACATTTCGGCAGCTATTTCGGGAGTGGTTGCAGCACGGGCCACTTCGGCCGGGTCTAGCGGTTTGTTCAGCTCAAGGTGCAGCCATTGCTGCAATTGCGGGTCGTGTTGGAGTTTACTCAGCTCGCCCTCAATCAATTGGCGCTCACGATCGTCAATGTGTCCATCTGCCTTGGCCGCCGCGACCAAAGCTTTGAGAATCGCTTGGCTATGCTCTTCTACTTGCACGGCAGGCACACGGTCAATGGTTTGCGGTGGATGCTCAGGGGCCTTGCCCTGATTTGCCTGCCAGTTACCGTAGGCTTTGTAGGCCAGCACACCCAAGGCCGCTAAACCTCCGTAGGTCAATGCCTTGCCGCCGTACTTACGCCCACGTTTACTGCCCAGCAACAGGCCAAAGACACTGGCTGCCATAGCCCCGCCTCCAGCCCCCGAGAGCAGACCGCCGAGCTTGCCAGATCCCAGTAAGTCACCCAATCCGCCTTTTTTGGCGTTGGCGTCAGGAGCGCCGGTTTGTTGCGTGCCGGTTTTTTTCTCCAGTAGTTCTTGGCCAGACTTCAGCAGCTGATCGAGCAATCCGCGGGTGTTCATAAGCAAGCTCCTCGTTATGGGTTCAGATTAGGGCTACTCAGTCACGTAGATCCGATTCGTGAATCGGTTGGTCGCGATGAGTCGCACGTTGGTACTGAGCAGGCCATGTTGCTTTTTTACCGCCCAGATCATCATCGGCATGCAGCGGCCAATACGGATCGCGTAACAGTTCACGGGCCAATAGAATCAAGTCCGCCTGCCCAGTACGCAAGATGTGCTCAGCCTGTGCAGGCTCGGTGATCATCCCGACAGTGCCGGTGGCGATGGCGGCTTCTTTGCGCACGCGCTCGGCAAATCGAGTTTGATAGCCAGGCCCAACGGGAATTTCTGCCGAAGCCGCTGTGCCGCCCGAGGACACGTCAACCAAGTCGACACCCAACGCTTTCAGGCGCCGTGCCAATTCAACCGTTTCGTCGGGGTTCCAGCCATCTTCGACCCAGTCGGTGGCCGAGACGCGAACAAAGACTGGAAGCTCTTGTGGCCAGACTTCACGCACGGCTTCGGTCACTTTCAGCACCAAACGAATGCGATTCTCGAAAGAACCACCGTATTCGTCGAGTCGTTGATTGCTCAACGGCGACAAAAATTGATGCAGCAAGTAACCGTGAGCAGCGTGAACCTCAACCACAGAGAAGCCCGCTTCAAGCGCGCGCTTGGCGGCATCAACAAAGGCTTGAATGATGCCTTGGATTTGCTCTGTATCCAGTTGCTTAGGTGCAGTGTGGTTAGGATCAAAGGCAATGGGTGAAGGCCCCACCGGCACCCAACCGCCCTCGTCCACTTTGACGCTGCCGTGTTTGCCCAACCAAGGGCGATGAGTACTGGCCTTACGCCCGGCATGCGCCAGTTGAATACCCGCCACGGCCCCTTGGGCGCGAATAAAGCGAGTGATACGTTGCAGGGGTTCTATGTGCTCGTCTTTCCACAGCCCGAGGTCTTGGGCGGTGATCCGGCCATCGGGGGTGACAGCGGTTGCTTCGGTAAAGATCAGACCGGCACCGCCAACGGCGCGGCTGCCTAAGTGAACCAAATGCCAGTCATTGGCCAGCCCATCGACGGCGGAGTATTGGCACATCGGTGAGACAGCAATACGGTTAATAAGGGTCAGTTGGCGCAGGGTATAGGGTTCGAGCAACAAACTCATGAGTCACCTCTTATTCCGATGGATAGGCTCCAAGCATGCCTTAGAGCTTAGTCGACAACAATGAATGAGGTGGGGTTCAAATGAGCGGGTGAGGCGTAGATCTTCTGGAGCGAGCTTGCTCGCTCCTACACTTGCAGGGCTTAGCGCGGTTCGATGTGGGCGATCATCAGTTGCACGGTTTCGTTGCCACGAAACTCATTGAGGTCAAGTTTGTAAGCCAGCTCAACCCAGCGGATGGTCGGGTTAGGCCACACTTCGCGGTCGACTCCGAAGGCTATGCCGTCCAGCTTGACGCTGCCGCATTCAGTCTTGAGCACTACTTTTAAGTGGCGCTCGCCCACAATGCGCTGTTCCACCAGTTGAAAAACCCCGTGAAACAGCGGCTCTGGAAAGTGCTGCCCCCACGGCCCGGCATGACGTAGAGCGCGGGCCAATTCAAGGTGAAACTCTTCAACCGACAAACTGCCATCAGACAACAGTCGCCCGGTAAGGTCTTCTTCGCGCAGTTGACGTCGGACTTCTTCGTCAAACACTTGGGAAAACAGCGGGAAGTTAGCCTCAGGCAAGGTAAGCCCCGCGGCCATGGCGTGGCCGCCATATTTGCTGATCAAGTCTGGGTGTTGCGCCGCGACCACGCTCAGTGCATCGCGAATGTGAAAGCCCGGTACCGAACGTCCGGAGCCCTTAAGCATGCCGCCACCTGCATCTGCAAAGGCAAAGGTCGGGCGGAAGTAACGCTCTTTGAGGCGTGACGCGAGAATCCCGATCACCCCTTGGTGCCACTCGGGGTCGAACAGGCACAAGCCAAACGGCATGCTGTCCAAGGTCAGCTCCTTGAGCTGGGCCAACGCTTCACGCTGCATGCCCTGCTCAATGGATTTGCGGTCTTGGTTCATGTCATCCAACTGAGCAGCCATTTCTCGCGCTGCGTCAGGGTCATCGGTTAGCAGGCACTCGATGCCTAGGCTCATGTCATCCAAACGACCCGCAGCATTGAGCCTTGGCCCGAGGATGAACCCCAAGTCCGTGGAGGTGATGCGTGTGTGATCACGTTTCGCGACTTCAAGGATCGCCTTAAGCCCTGGCCGCGCGCGTCCAGCACGGATTCGTTCGAGCCCCTGATGCACCAGAATCCGGTTATTGGCGTCTAGCGGCACCACGTCCGCCACGCTGCCCAGCGCCACCAAGTCGAGCAATTCGGCAATGTTTGGCGCTTTGACGTTTTTGTACCACCCCAGACTGTTAAGGCGCGCACGCAGGGCAATCAGAACGTAAAAGATGACCCCGACCCCGGCCAGCGCCTTACTAGGAAACTCGCAGCCAGGCTGGTTGGGGTTGACGATGGCATCGGCTGCCGGCAGCTCGTTGCCCGGTAAGTGGTGATCGGTGACCAACACGCTCAGCCCAGCTTTTTTTGCTGCGGCCACTCCTTCAACGCTGGAAATTCCGTTATCGACAGTAATCAATAACTGCGGTGTGCGGGTTAGCGCCACCTCAACGATTTCGGGCGTCAGGCCGTAGCCGTACTCAAAACGGTTGGGCACTAGGTAGTCGACATGGGCGGCACCCAGTAAACGTAGCCCCAGCATGCCTACAGTACTGGCCGTGGCGCCATCAGCATCAAAGTCACCAACGATCAAGATGCGCTGACGCTGCTCAAGCGCCATTACCAGTAAATCCACCGCCGCGTCGATGCCCTTGAGCTGTTGATACGGGATCAGCCGCGCCAAGCTTTTGTCCAGTTCAGTGTGAGATTGCACACCGCGAGCCGCGTACAAACGCGTCAGCAGGGTCGGCATTTCGCCCAAGAAAGGCAGGGTTTCGGGCAGTGGACGGGGTTCGATGCGCATAACCGGGAGGTAAGTCTCTAGTTTTAAAAGTACAGATAAAGATCGCTTGAAAACACAACGAGCGAAGACACGACA
>NZ_LLWH01000062.1 GCF_001411475.1 Pseudomonas endophytica
GGCCAACAAATGCCTTCAAAACGCGGCAAAACTCCCCCTCATCAGCCGTGTAGCACTGCATTGCTCTTGCCACTTCAGTGAGTTGGCGTTGCTAAAACTGCGCTTGGCCGAGCTAAATGGCCTACTCGTCCAAGAGGTCTTCACCGCCAATGGAGTTGATGTGCAACTGGAGCTCAGCGAAGAACACATTGCACCTCTGCAGCAACAATTGGCCAGCATCAGCAGCGGCAAAATTTTACTTCACCGCAACCTATCCAACAGCGACCAATAAGCGCCTTATAACCTGCACGTCTGCAGTTGCCCACAATCACTGTGCACCCAACTGTGGATAACCTGAGCACATTCAGCTGCAGCCCTTTAGATACGTGCCTTTCAGGAGTTTGTACGTTTTTTATACAAATCCTCCCGCTATTATTAAAAAGATAGGAAAAACAATAATTTAGCTTTGTATATCGCGGTTAGAACATAGCCGCACAGTGCTTATACCCCTCTCATCAAGTTGCGCACAGATCCTGTGGAACAACCTGTGGATAACCCGTGTAAAGCTCGCGCCACTTCAGCCCCCAACACGCTTGCTTAAAGCTGTACATTTTTTAACCAAACTTGCGCATCCGAATCATTACGCTGACTCAAACGTTCCTATTCAAAGCCCCAGAAACGACAACATGATGAACGTTGCAAATAATACAAAGTGCGTCATACCTTCGATGGCATTGGTTTCACCGTCATTCAAGTTGATCGCGCACACCACCAGCGTAATCAGCACCATCACCGTCTGCACCGGCGTCATCGCCATTTGAAAGGGCTGACCGGTATACAGCGCCATCGCTTCCATCGCGGGCACCGTCAAAATCACAGTTGATAACGAAGCGCCCAAGGCAATATTCACCACCGACTGCATGCGATTAGCCAGCGCAGCACGCAGTGCCGTCAGAATTTCTGGGGCCGCCGAAATAGCGGCAACCAATATAGCCGTAATCACCGGCGGGGCACCCGTGCCCTCAAGCCCTAAGTCCAGCGCCTTGGACATCACCTCAGCCAGCGCGCCAATCACAATCACACCCAGCCCTAAAATCGCGATCGACAGCTTTATGCTGCCAGAAGCCACTTCCGGCTCGCGCTTACGGCCTTTTTTCTCTGGGTAGTTGTAACTAAAAAAGTAACTGTGAGGCCCCACCTGCATCCGCAAAAAAACGGTGTAAAGCAGCAACATCGCGCCAATCGTGAAGGCGGAATAGATTTTCCAGTCTGACTCGGGGATAAATTCCGGCACCACCATCGACACGCCCATCGCCGTCAGAATCATCACGCTGTACGTACGGGCCGAGTCGTCGTTGTAGGGCTGTTCACCGTGCTTGATCCCGCCCATCAATGCGGCCAAACCGAGAATGCCGTTGATATCGAGCATTACCGCCGAATAAATCGTATCGCGCACCAAGGTCGGCGATGGCTCGTTACTCATCATGATGGCCAGAATGACCACCTCAACCAACACCGCTGACAACGTCAGGATCATCGTTCCATAGGGGTCACCGACCTTTTCAGCCAAGACCTCTGCGTGATGCGCCACACGCATCGAAGCGCAGACAATCGCAGCAATCAAGACAATGCCGCCGATCAGAGCCGTCGCTTGGCCACTGCCCAGTAGCCAATGCTCCAACGGATACGCCGCGCAGACCATAACGATCGCCAGCAACAGGAGTTTTTCATCTTTTAATAAAGTCAGCATCGAAGGCCTTTACCGAGAGTCGAAGACACGTTGTGTGGTCACAGACCGCCGAAACTCACTAACGTTTCGTTACATCTTAGTCGGCAAATAGGCTAGTCGAAGACGCAGTCATCCCGTTTAGACGAGGACAGTGCGACAAATGGCGTGGGTATTTTTACAAGCTGGGTCGTCCCGCGCCTGTAGAATGCCGGCATCTGTACCTGATTTGATGAGAAAAACGAATATGTATGACTGGTTGAACGCCCTGCCTAAAGCAGAACTGCACCTGCACCTTGAAGGTTCTTTAGAGCCCGAGTTGCTGTTCTCGCTGGCCGAGCGCAACAAGATCGCCTTGCCTTGGAACGATGTTGAAGCTCTGCGCAAAGCCTACGCCTTCAACAACCTGCAAGAGTTTTTAGACCTCTATTACAAGGGCGCGGATGTACTGCGCACCTCACAAGACTTCTACGACCTGACATGGGCCTACCTGCTGCGTTGCAAGGCACAGAACGTCATCCACACCGAACCCTTCTTCGATCCGCAAACCCATACCGACCGAGGTGTGCCGTTTGAAGTGGTCCTTAACGGTATCGCCAGCGCACTCAAAGACGGTGAACAGCAACTGGGGATTACCAGCGGTTTGATCCTGAGCTTCCTGCGCCACTTGAGCGAAGAAGAAGCGGAAAAAACCCTGGACCAAGCACTGCCATTTCGTGATGCGTTTGTCGCAGTCGGTCTGGACAGTTCAGAAATGGGCCACCCGCCGAGCAAGTTCCAACGCGTATTTGACCGCGCTCGCCATGAAGGTTTTCTGACCGTGGCTCACGCGGGTGAAGAAGGGCCGCCAGAATACATCTGGGAAGCCATCGACCTGCTCAAAATCCAGCGCATCGACCATGGCGTACGGGCGATTGAAGACGAGCGCTTGATGCAACGCATCATCGACGAACAAATCCCACTGACCGTCTGCCCGTTGTCCAACACCAAGCTCTGCGTGTTCGATCACATGTCGCAACACAACATCCTCGACATGCTTGAGCGCGGTGTGAAAGTCACCGTCAACTCAGATGACCCGGCCTATTTTGGTGGGTACGTGACCGAAAACTTCCACGCGCTGTATACCGATTTGGGCATGACCCAAGACCAAGCCAAGCGCTTGGCACAAAACAGCCTAGACGCACGTCTGATCAAACCTTAACTGCTGATTCCTCCCCCCTTGCTCGCGATCTTGCCAACATCAAAAGTTCGCGAGCAATCGAGCGTCGACCGGCTGCTCCTACGCGGTAGGCTTTTTACTGAAGTGAGCAGTATTGGGCTGTAAACGCCGGTTTTATCGCTCGTTGAAATAGTGAATTATGGGGTCACTTTCGTACTCACTGTTAGGACTTATCCCATGAAAGCTATCGGCTACTACCACTCCCTTCCGATTCAAGATCCTAAAGCCCTGCAAGACATCGAACTGCCAGAACCCGTGGCTGGACCGCGAGACTTATTAGTCGAGGTCAAGGCTATTTCAGTGAACCCCGTGGACACCAAGGTGCGCCAAAACGTGCAGCCCGAGAGCGGTGTCGCCAAAGTACTGGGCTGGGATGTGGCTGGCGTGGTCAAGGCTGTGGGCAGCGAAGTCAGCCTGTTTAAAGTCGGAGATAAGGTGTTTTATGCAGGCTCTATCGCCCGAGCTGGCGGCAACAGCGAGTTGCACGTGGTTGATGAGCGCATTGTCGGGCACATGCCCAAAAGCCTTGGCTTTGCCGAAGCGGCTGCATTACCTCTGACCGCAATCACCGCTTGGGAGTTGTTGTTTGAGCGCCTTGGCATCAAAGAAGATAAAACCGACGCGCAGCAAAGCCTGTTGATCGTGGGCGCCGCCGGGGGTGTCGGCTCTATCCTGACCCAATTGGCCAGCCAATTAACCGCACTCAAGGTGATTGGCAGCGCTTCACGGCCAGAAACCCAAGCATGGGTGCGTGAGCTGGGTGCCCATGTGGTAGTAGATCACGCCAAACCGCTGAGTGAAGAACTCAAGCATCAAGGCATCAACGCCGTCACTCATGTTGCCAGCCTGACCCAAACCGATCAGCACCTGAGCCAACTGGTAGAAGCCCTCGAACCTCAAGGCAAACTGGCGCTGATCGACGATCCCAAAACCTTCGACATCAGCCAGCTCAAGCGCAAGAGCCTGTCATTGCACTGGGAGTTTATGTACACCCGTTCACTGTTTGAGACCCCAGACATGATCGAGCAACACAACCTGCTGAACCGCGTTGCAGGCCTGATCGACGCGGGCACATTGCGCACCACCGTAGGCGAACACTTTGGCACCATCAACGCGGCTAATCTACGACGCGCACACGCATTGCTGGAAAGCGGAAAATCTAAAGGCAAGATCGTGCTGGAAGGGTTTTGAACATAGCACGGGGACTAAAGTGGTCATTTTTTAACCGTCAGTCCGAGAGTTGCTAGGCGTCATACTCTGCAACGTTTTCAGGCATACACTGGCCTCCTTTGCCAACCGAAGGAGGCCCGTGATGAAAATCCTGATCAAGGCGTTAGCAAAATCCAGTAACCACCCCTGGCAGGTTCAAATCGACCAGCAAGCCGTTAACTTTCGCACCAAGGCCGAGGCCAAAGCCTTTGTGGATACGTTGAAATCACGCCTGCAAGCCCCCCACAAACTGCCTGAACAGTGTGCGGTTTAACTTAAACGGCTTCTTCGGCAGCGATCCGCGCCGTGTACACACGCCGGGTTGCCACCCCAATAGTGACGGCCAGCACCCCGCAAAGGGTGATGACTATGGCCATGGGCATTGCGCTGCCATCGTGCAATGCACTCACCAATGAAGCCGCTCCGGCAGCCACACTGAACTGCAAAAAGCCAAGCATCGCTGATGCACTGCCCGCCCGCGCGCCCTGCCCGTTCATGGCACACGCCGACGCATTCGGGATAATGCAGCCCAAACTGGCGATACAAATAAACAGCGGAATCAGCAACGGCCATAAATGTTCGGTATGCAAGGCACTGATACCCAGCAACGCAACACCCGCCGCCAGATAAACCCAGACCGTACGCGCCAGCAAAAAGCCTGGTTGACGTTTGGCCAGCAAGCGAGCGTTCACCTGCGCGACCAAAATGAAGCCTGCCGCGTTACTGCCAAACAACCAGCCATAGTGTTCGGCAGGCACGCCGTAAAGTTTGATAAAGACGAAAGGCGACCCGGCAATGTAGGCAAACATACCGGCCATTGCGATCCCCCCAGTCAGTGCATGCCCCAGAAACTCACGGTCTTTAAGCAGGCGGCCATATTGACGCAGTGCCCCCGACAAAGGCTGACGCGGTACGTTGGCAGGCAAGCTTTCCGGTAACCCCAGAGCCACGGCCACGGCGGCGAGTACGCTGAAGCAGGTTAAAGCGATAAAAATCGACTGCCAGCCATAAAGATTCACCATCAGGCCGCCCAGCATTGGAGCCAAAATCGGTGCCAGCCCCATCACCAGCATCAGTTGCGAGAACACCTTGGCGGAGCCCACTGCATCGCATTTGTCACTGACAATCGCACGCGACAGCACCATCCCTGCGCACCCCCCTAGGGCTTGGACAAAACGCGCGCCAATCAGCCATTCGAGCGTAGGCGCAAAGGCACAGGCGAATGAGCCCAGGGTAAATAGCCCTACGCCAACCAGCAGCGGCACACGTCGACCAAAGCGGTCCGCAAGTGGGCCATAGGCCAGTTGGCCGATGGACAAACCTAGGAAGTACACCGCAAGGGTAAGTTGAATGTGCGTCTCATCCGTGGCAAAGGCTAGAGCCATTGCCGGAAACCCTGGCAAATAGAAGTCGATCGCCAAAGGCCCAAAAGCGCTGAGCGCACCTAGAATCAAGATTGTTCTAACGTTCATCAAGTATCCAAATCGAACTGCGGTAGGCGCAGGCCGACAGTCTAGCTGTGGTTACAGACGATGAACATAAAGATAGCCAGCTATCTAATAAAACGTAGATCAACTCACAAACTACGCGCAGGCTACGATCTTTTAACAATCAAATGATCGCAGCCTGCGACAACTACGTTTTAAGCCTTTAGCACTTCAAAACCGGCGTCTTCAATCGCTTCGACGATGGCTTCCAAGGGCAGCGCACTGTCGACCTTCACGGCCTTGGACTTCAAATCCACCTCAACGCTGGACTGCGGGTCACGGCGCTGAATCGCATTGGTTACACCGTGCGCACAGCCACCACAGGTCATTCCACCTACCTTAAACGTTTGCATAGCACAGCCTCCTTTTGGGTGATGGCCACAGCATTGACCTTGCCATCGTGGCAAGGTCAAGCCCTGTGTTGCATTAACGTGCTGGCAATCTAATCTTGGCTCGGCCAAGCTGGCCACTTGTGAATACACACAGAGTACCGAGCCATGCGCAGGTCTGTTATGAGCCTTGTCTGTCTTTTAAGACTCGCCAGCTTGCCGCTGTGGGCAAATGCCGATCAGGACTATGGCGTGCTGATCATTTCTCGTGAGCGCTTAGAAGTCCCGACTAATTGTGAAATTGGGGTGTACATCGACGACCAATTAGCCGGACGACTGTTTCAAGAACAGGCGCTATCTTTCAACTTGCCTGCGGCCACCGTGGGTATTCGCCTCAAGCTGCTACCCGGTCAAGCCCCTGGCTGCTTACCCGGCTTGTTGGTGCCCCCCGCGCAGCAGTTCACATTAAAAGCCGGTGATATTCGCAAATATCGAATCGCCTTAGGCAAAGACGGCATGTACCTCAAACCCACGCCACTTGAGTACTGACCCCGACTCACGAAATAACTCAACGCAGTGATCTTGACCTTGCCACGGGGTCAAGGTCGACTCTATGGACAGATAACTTCTCAAGGAGGACTGCTCGTGCCCACCCAATTTGATCTGCCGATTGACGGCATGACCTGTGCCAGTTGCGCAGGTCGCGTCGAAAAAGCCTTGGCCAAAGTCCCAGGGGTCAGCTCCGTCAGCGTTAACCTGGCCACCGAGCAGGCGCGCGTTCAAGCCCCCGCCAATAGTTTGCCCGCCTTAGTCGATGCCGTTGAGCAAGCGGGTTTCCATGTTCCAGCCCTTAGCCAAGAACTGGATGTGAGCGGCATGACCTGCGCCTCATGTGCCGGGCGAGTTGAAAAAGCCTTGGCACAGGTTCCTGGCGTAGAGCGGGTCAATGTCAACCTTGCCACTGAGCGTGCACATGTCGAAATGCTCGGCCATGTCGATCCCGCCCTGTTGATTGACGCCGTCAGCCAAGCAGGCTATTCGGCGAGCCTGCATCAAGCGCACAACTCGACAGCCGTGCAGGACGACCAGCAAAACCGCTTGCGCCGGGAGCGTTGGGCCTTGGGGCTGGCTATTGTGCTAGCGCTGCCGTTGGTGCTGCCCATGCTGCTGATGCCGCTTGGGGTCCACTGGATGCTGCCCGCGTGGGCACAATTTGCGCTCGCCACCCCCGTACAGTTTGTATTGGGCGCCCGCTTCTACAAGGCCGCCTGGAAAGCCGTCAAGGCGGGTGCTGGCAATATGGATTTGCTGGTCGCGCTCGGCACCAGCGCGGGCTTCGGCCTGAGCCTGTACGAGTGGGCCATCGCGGCGCCCGGCAGTACGCCGCACCTATACTTCGAAGCCTCGGCGGTGGTGATCGCACTGGTGCTGTTGGGCAAGTACCTCGAAAGCCGCGCCAAACGCCAAACCGCCAGCGCCATTCGTGCCCTTGAAGCGTTGCGTCCTGAGCGCGCCTTGCGCGTGGTCGATGGCCAAGAACAAGACGTCGCCATCAGCGACTTGCGTCTGAACGACTTAGTCTTGGTCAAACCCGGTGAACGTTTTCCGGTGGATGGCGAGGTGGTTGAAGGCCAAAGCCACGCCGATGAAGCCCTGATCAGCGGCGAAAGCCTGCCCGTGCCCAAACAGCCTGGGGATAACGTGACCGGCGGCGCGATCAATGGCGAAGGCCGCCTCGTGATTAAAACCCTGGCATTGGGCACAGAAACGGTACTGGCACGCATCATTCGCTTGGTTGAAGACGCACAGGCCGGTAACGCGCCGATCCAGAAGCTGGTGGATAAAGTCAGTCAAGTCTTCGTCCCCGTCGTGCTTGTGA
>NZ_LLWH01000063.1 GCF_001411475.1 Pseudomonas endophytica
GACATGGACGTGAACTGCGGCGGTATTGCCGACGCCAGCATGACCATCGAAGAGCGCGGTGAATATATCTACCGCCTGATGCTGCGCATTGCCTCCGGTGAGCGCAGCAAAAGCGAGCAACACGGTTACGGCCAAAACGAATTTGTGCCGTGGCAGATCGGGGCAATTACCTAAGCGCCAGTGATTTCAACTGCCTGACTTTATGGAGATGTGTATGACCCAGATTACCGGCCAGAACTTTATTGGCGGCCAGCGCAGCGGCGCGGGCTCTGTTCATTTGCAAAGCTTAGATGCAACCACCGGCGAAGCCCTGCCGTATCAATTTGTGCAGGCCACCGACGCTGAAGTAAATGCTGCGGCCATGGCGGCCAGCACTGCGTTCACGACATTTCGCAGATTACCCGCCGCCCGTCGCGCAGCATTCCTAGACGCCATCGCTGAAGAAATCGACGCGCTAGGGGACGATTTTGTGGCGACCGTTTGCCGTGAAACTGCCCTGCCCGCCGGGCGTATTCAGGGTGAGCGTGGACGCACCAGCGGCCAGATGCGCTTATTCGCCAACGTACTGCGGCGCGGTGATTTTTACGGCGCACGTATTGATCAGGCGCTACCCGATCGTCAACCGTTACCCCGCGCTGATCTGCGTCAGTACCGCATCGGCGTTGGCCCGGTTGCGGTGTTTGGCGCCAGTAATTTTCCGCTGGCCTTTTCGACTGCCGGAGGCGACACCGCTGCTGCACTCGCCGCCGGTTGCCCGGTGGTGTTCAAGGCTCACAGCGGGCACATGGCGACGGCTGAGTGGGTGGCCCAGGCCATCGTGCGCGCGGCCGAGCGTACTGAAATGCCAGCGGGTGTGTTCAACATGATTTTCGGTGCCGGGGTCGGCGCAACATTGGTCAAGCATCCGGCGATTCAAGCGGTCGGCTTTACTGGGTCGCTTTCGGGTGGTCGCGCCCTGTGCGACATGGCCGCTGCTCGCCCGCAGCCGATACCGGTTTTTGCCGAGATGTCGAGCATTAACCCGGTAGTCCTGCTGCCTGAAGCCTTGAAACAACGCGGCGAGCAAATCGCTAAGGAATTGGGCGGCTCAGTCATGTTGGGCGCAGGTCAGTTCTGCACCAGCCCGGGCTTGGTGCTGGGGATTACCTCGCCCGCATTCAGCGCATGGGTTGAGTCACTGGGCCAGTTTTTCAGCGCTCAACCTGCGCACACACTGCTCAACGCCGGAGGCCTTAAGAGCTACGTCAAAGGGCTTGAGCACTTGGCCTCGGTCAAGGGCATCCGCCACCTAGCCGGCTCGCAACAACAAGGCAACCAGGCACATCCGCAACTGTTCCAAGCTGATGTCAGCCTGCTGTTAGAAGGCGCCGAAGTGCTGCAAGAAGAAGTCTTCGGCCCGACGACCATCGTCATTGAGGTCGCTGACAAAGCTCAGTTGTTGCAAGCGCTACACAGCCTGCACGGCCAACTGACCGCAACCTTAATTAGCGAACCTAGCGATTTGCAGGCCTTTGCCGAGGTGGTGCCAGTGCTTGAGCACAAAGCCGGTCGCTTGTTGATTAACGGTTACCCGACCGGAGTTGAGGTGTGTGACGCAATGGTTCATGGCGGGCCTTACCCGGCGACGTCTGATGCCCGTGGAACGTCGGTCGGCAGTTTGGCCATCGACCGTTTCTTGCGCCCAGTGTGCTTTCAGAACTACCCAGACAGCCTCTTGCCCGATGCCCTCAAGAACGCCAACCCGCTGGGGATTCAGCGTCTAATCAATGGTCAACCGAGTTGCGAGGCGCTGTAATCGCTGACCAGACACGAGGCTGCGATGGATCACTTGGCAACCCATCGCAGCCTCATTCTTCAACAGCGACTCGCGGTTCTGCGCATGGATGCGCCGCGCCAGCACACTCATAAAAACCAGCGATACTCCCGGGCGCTGATTTCTTGCATAAAGGCCAGGTGGTCTTGACGTTTGTTCTCGCAATACACGTCTACGAACTCCGCCCCCAAACCGGCGCGCAGTTGCGGCTGAGACTGCATTGCACGGACTGCTTCGAGCATCTCTAACGGGAAGTCGACGCCGCTGTTGCGGTCTTCGTTCAGCGGCGCAATTGGCTCTTTCGCGGACTCCAGCCCATGTTCAAGCCCAACCAAAATCGCCGCCAGCACCAAATAGGGGTTGGCATCGGCGCTCGCCAGACGGTATTCGACCCGCAGGTTTTTGCTGTCTGACTCAGGAACCCGCAAGCACGCGTCGCGATCCTCAAACCCCCAACTGGCGCGGGTAGCAATATTGGTCGTACCGCCCAAGCGGCGAAAGGCATTGTGGTTCGGAGCAAAGATCGGCATACACGCAGGCAAAAGTTCAAGGCAACCTGCAATGGCGTGCCGCAGCGGTTGTTGTTGCTCGGCGGCCAGCAGGTTGTTACCCGCCGCGTCATACACACTGACATGTACGTGCATGCCACTGCCCGGCTGATGCAAGTAAGGCTTAGGCATAAAGCTGGCCCGATACCCGTGCTTCATGGCAACGCCACGGGTGCTGCGGCAGAACAGCGCTGACCAGTCAGCAGCGCGCAAACCATCGTCTAGGTGCCCGAAGTTGATTTCAAACTGCCCCGGGCCCAGTTCAGCGGTGATCACCGTGGCATCAATGCCTTGGGCCTGAGCAGCCTCAACCATGTCATGCAGCACAGGGGCAAAACGTGATAAACGCTCGATGTGCAGAGTGGGCTGGTCATCCGCATCGCCGGAGTACTGATCACGGGCATATTGCGGCAAGCCATCACGCAACTGCCTGTCGAATAGATAGAACTCAAGCTCGAACGCCACCACGGGATGAATGCCTTTGCCAGCCAGACGGTTAAGCACCTGCGCCAAGACTTCGCGGGGTTCGAATTCGATCGGTTTTTCAGTGCCATCGGTGGTGATCAGCATTTGCCCCAACGGCTGGTCTTCCCACGTCACCGGCTTGAGCGTGCCAGGCACCAGACGCCGCACGGCATCCGGGTCGCCATCGTTGAAGCAATAGTCGCCGATTTTAAACAGCCCGCCCTGCGCGCCCAATAGCACGCAGTTTTGCGGCAGTTTAAGGGCGCTGCCAGCGGCGACTTTTTCTAGCATGTCGATCGGGTAGCGTTTGCCGTAAAAATGCCCAGGTATGTCTAGGGAGATCAAGTCGACATATCGCACATCCGGGTAGCGTTGGCGAAAGGCTCGCACTTCAGCCAGCAGATCAGAGCATGCAGCGTCCATCGTTGTTCATCCTTAATCAGGTGTAGACCCAGAGCACTCGCGTGAGCTGTTCGGTCAGGTTGGCGTAACGGCACAGGGTGTTGCTGTCGAACTGAAAACTGTCTCCGGGGCGTAAGGTGACCGGCGTTTCGTCGTCGCCCAGCCATAAGCTCAACTCGCCTTCGAGCACATAGCCGCCTTGCTCGGAGCTGTCGAGCATATGTCGCTCGCCGCTGTTAGCTCCCGCCTCCAGCAGACTTTCGAGCATGGAAAACGACGCAAGAATTTTCGGTGATACCAATATGTCGGTAATGCCGTTGGCTAAATACAAGGTGCGGCGCTCGTCCGGTCGAGTGACCCAGGACAGCGCTTTGGGCTTAGGCATGTTGTAGAAGTAAGTGGTCGGAACGCCCAGCATGTCGCTGATAGCGGTGAGATCAGCCACCGTAGGCTGTGATAAACCGCGCTCAACTTGCGACAGAAAACCGACCGAACGGCCAATGTGATCGGCCAGGGCCTTCAAGGTGACTTTTTTGTGCTTGCGTAAGTCGTGAATAAGGGTCGCTAACGCAGCGATTTCTTGGTGTTTATTCACGTCCCGGTTCCGCGATAAAGCACACAGCCTTGTGTAGACATTGAAACCACCATGAAATCTAAACAGATTAATTTCATGAAAAATTAACCTTTAAATTTCACAAGAGCAAGGCTGACTTTGCACCGCCAAAGCGTCGGCAAGGGTCAAAATGCTCTCGGCAGTGCCCTAAAAGACAGTAAGCGGCTGTTTTTACGTGTTTTTTTTAATTAAGGGGGTTCACAGGTTGAGAAAATGTTGCTAAATTCTCGCCCACTCTTGCAGCAGATCTTAAAGACCTCGCAGTAAGCAGCGTCACACAGAGTGCCAGCCACTCTTCGCAACAGATACAGGGGCGTCGCCAAGCGGTAAGGCAGCAGGTTTTGATCCTGCCATGCGTTGGTTCAAATCCAGCCGCCCCTGCCATTTCTTAGATACAAGCCGTGTTATTCCGCCAAATGGCCGTCTATGAATAATCACACTCTTTTCGTTTCAACCTTCTGATCAGTCCGCCTAAACGACTCATGTCGTGTGGAGTCGTTAACATCACGACCCACCCAGCCGCCGAAATATTACTCCGCCCACTTAATCACTTCGCTGTAAGGCGTCTGTAGATCGCGCTCGGGGATCTCCCAGATCACTAATTTGGGCGGCGTGTCTTTAAAGGCCGAATTACTAAAGTAAACGTTGGCTGCGCCGGAGAATTCACCGCCATCTTTAGAGAAGTTGCCCACCGGCGCGCGCAACGCCTGTTGCAGGAACCCCACGAAGTTTGAGTTTCGCGAAAAAGAGGTGCCAATCAGTGCCACATTGGGCAGGTTGTCGTCACCAAACAGGTCATCAAGGCTATCTCCCTCACTGCTCGCTTGAGTCTGTTTCTCAGTGAACTCGCTCGCGGTCACCGATTCTGGGGCTGGCTGAGAACGCAACGGCAACCAATCCAGACCCGCCAAGTGCACCAGATCCCCCGGACGACGAGCCGGACTTTGCACAGTACGGTCATATTCGGTAGGCGGCGTGGCGCTGAAACCTAGGGCTTGTATCTGCTGCGCAATAGCTTTGGCCGCCGCCGATGAACCGATTTCACTCCAGTGAGTGTCAGTGCGCAGAAACGCTTCGGCGCCCAAGGGCTGCAGAGTCGGCGCCAGATCCAGCGCTTTGACACCTGCCTTATTTAACCCATCGACCCAAGCCTGCGCGCGGTGTTGCAATTGCGCTGGGCGACGTAAATCACACAGCTGTGATGCAGCGATTCGACTTTTGTCGGGCACAACGGCGACCAGCAGTTCAATGCCCTGTTTGGCGAGGCGTTGCTGAACGGCGTGCACCACCGCCGCCTTAGCCTCGGCATTGTCCTGAGCGTGACGATTGATGCGCATCTCGTCCGTCAGAAATAGCCAACCGTCACATCCTGGACGCACCCGAGCGCCGGTGTCATGAAAGGCTAACCAACTGGCGGCGCGCTCTAGGTCTGCTGCACGCTCGGGTACAACCGCCATCGACAACTGCTTGGCAATCTTGTGCGTGACCTCGCCATGCAGCACTTGGTCTTGGGTGAGGTTAGGCGGCAGCAGTTCAACCTTGCCGCTGATCAACAACCACGCGGCCGAAGCAAAACTTACCAATAGAAACGCGCAGAATACCCAACCCGATAACGTACTGATACGGGTTGTAAATTCGCTCGGCATCGCCGGTTTAGGGGAAGAGTCAGGCATGGGCTCGGCCATCAGAACTGGAAGTACAGGAAAGGCACCGCTTCACGGCTCGCGATTAACGCGAACGAGAGCAGAAAGCCCGCCACCGGCCACACGGCCGCTATCGGTGCATACAGGACAGAGCCGCCAAAGCGTTGTTCGTAACGGTTTTTAAACGCTGGGGCGAGGATGCAGGCAATGCCCAACAGTGCCGCCAAGCCATGTGCCGAGCGCAACGTCACGGCTAACGCGTCACCCAATGCAAAGTCATGCAGGCCAATCTGCCCCGCATACATGTTCAACGCCGAATGGAAGTCCGGGGCGCGGAACAACGTCCAGGCCATGAACACAAACAACAGCGTCAAGACGTGCGCCAACACCGGTGGAATGCTCGGTAACGTTGAGCGTGACCACAAGCGATCCACGCACAGCGCAATACCATGTGCAGCGCCCCACAGTAGGTAGTTCCAGCTATCACCGCCATGCCACAGACCGGCGATAGCCATGGTCAGAAACAGGTTGCGGTAGGTCTTCCAAGCACCATTTCGGTTGCCGCCCAAGGCGATGTACAAGTAGTCGCGCAACCAACTGGACAGCGACATGTGCCAGCGCCGCCAAAAATCCTGGATGCTTCTGGCCAAGTACGGTTGGTTAAAGTTTTCGGGGAAGTGAAAGCCCAGCATCAACCCCAAGCCGATGGCCATGGCGCTGTAGCCAGCGAAGTCAAAAAACAATTGCAACGAGTAAGCCAGGCAACCGATCCAGGCATCTATAAAAGAGGGGTTGTCGAGGTGGAACGCCACGTCCACCAACGGAGATAGTGTGTCAGCAACCAAGACCTTCATGCACATGCCGATCATGAACCGCCGAGCACCGAGCGAGAAGTTTTGCCAATCGAAGTAGCGCTTAACCAGCTCGCGACGCACCCAGTCGTAACGAATGATTGGGCCTGCGATGGAGTGCCCAAACATCGAAATATAGGTGGCGTAATTGATAAAGCTACGCTCCACCGGCACCGTGTGCCGATGCACGTCCACCAAGTAGGAAATCGCTTGCAACACGATAAACGACAACCCGGCGGGCAACGCGACCCGCTGCCATTCCAACGGCATGGCGCCGGGGTAGGTGATCCACTCCATCCACGTCGCGGCCAAGATGTTGGCGTACTTGTACCAGCACAGCACTGCGGTGTTGAACACGATCAAGGCGATTAATAGCCGTACACGCCCTTTTGAATCCTCCCGCGAGCGATCAATCAACAACCCGCCCACCCACGCCACAATGGTCAAGGCCACGTGCAGCGCGAGGAACATGGGGTTCAGCCAGCCATAGAACAACCAACTGCCGATCAACAAAATGACGTTACGCCATTGCGGCTTGCCCAGTGCATAGATCAGCAGGAAAGCCGGTAGAAATAACGTCAGAAACTCGAGAGAGGCGAAGACCATGGCGGCGGCAGCGTCCAATCAGTGGGATGGAGTGTCCGTTGCTTTTATCAGCTGCGGACCCTTGGCCGAAGGCACCAACATGACGCTGTAACGCTCACCCGCCTTAAGCTCACCCAGATCGAGCGCAGGCCCGACATTAGCGTTAGCGCACAGCAACTGCACCGACAACTTCACTGGGTTAATCGAGCGACGCTGTAGGCTGCCAACCGCAACTGCCTTGAACAGATCAGCATCACGCCCGGCCGGTCGCAGACGAGCGTCAGCACAGCTTTTGTCGACATTAAAAAATGCCAGCGACGCTTTGAGGCCATTGAAGTCATCGGGTTGTTCGCGCACCACCGCCTGCTCTATACCCGTACCGTCCGTTAGCGCAAACACCGTCACGAATTCACTCGGTTTGATGCTCAGCTCGACAGGCAACTTTTGATTACCACTGATCAACGTGCCTTTAATCGGCTTGGCTGAATCAACTGGATACAGCAAAGACACCGGCTGCGTGGTCTCCAGACGCAGCGGCTTTTGCCCAGGTTGAGCAACCACCTCCAACGGCGCCGGGCTGGCGTTGACGAAGCGGATAAATGCCGAGTCAGCGTCAGGACCTGTGGAGTACAGAGCAGGAGCCGCGCTTGCCAAAGCACTGAAAGCCATGACAGGAACCACCATGAGCGCCGAGAACTGTTTGATCATTTTTTAAGCCCCTTCACAACCGAGGTATTCATCAAAGCCTTGTCGATGGCATCCCCCCACAGCTTGTAACCGGGTGCGGTCATGTGCTGACCGTCGACTGTTGCCCACTCTTTCTGCCCAGTTACGGAAAACTTCAAAGAGTCGATGTAGTCAC
>NZ_LLWH01000064.1 GCF_001411475.1 Pseudomonas endophytica
CTCAGGTGAGTTACCTGATAGGCAGAGTTCGCCTCTGGACTTCAGTTTTGCCAGTTCCCAAAATCGGTTAACGCCCAGTCAAAAAAAGTTGCTGTCCCGTTTCGAAGTAAAGAAGCCCGCGCCAATGCCGCAGCCTGTATTGCACAACCCGAGTGCTGATGTGCCTCGTAAGGGGCTTTATGTAATTAAAAATAAATGGCATGCCTTGGTTGATGGCACGTTATATGAGATCAGTGTGTGGTCCGAAGGCGTCGTGATTGTTGACCCCGCAGACAGCCATCATTTAGGCCCCTATTTGAAGTCCAGTGGGGACGGTCGCTGGTCGCTGGATTTGCGTCTGCGCTTGTCTGGCGGCATGCCGAAGGCTCGATTGCAGGCTTTGCGCGAGGAAAAAGAAGCGCGAAGAGAGGAGATGCTAGCTCAGTGGGTAAGGCTCAACGATGAAACGCCGAAGATGAACGCAACATTCCAGGTCTCGATATCCGTGATGGAGCGCGCTGAAAAAGATCCGCGCTTTACCGAAGAACAACGCAGTGTTTATCGCCGTAAAGCCGAGAGTGCCACTCAGCAGATGATCGACTCATACCTTCTCTTGCTGACGAATCTCGATGAGTTTAAAAACCTGTTTCCCGATGTAAAAAAATACGATATTGATGGCCGTATATTGGCGCTGGCTACTGAGTGCAACCATCTTATGGTCATTTATGACCATGACTTAAAGGGGGTTTCCAATAGAATATTTGAGCTGCCTGGCAGCTCTGGCAATCTGCGGTCTGATCAGGTCATGAAGGCCTATATAGAAATTTATGAAAAGATGCTTGCCACGCTTGAACTCAGAACTCGATTTCTGGAACGACTGGATGAGGCGGGAAAACAAAGGTATGAAAGTTCTCTCGCAGACGTAAGTCTTGAAAAAGCGAACGTGGATTTTTTTGATATTCCCATTAAAAATTCATATTTAAATTGGTTGATAAAGCCTAGTGTTAAAGAGTGGCACCTTAATACCGCGTTGGTTGAAACTCTGGAGGCCCTCGTCACGCCTGTGAGAAAACTTATCAGTACCCATGCGGAGCTCAATACGTTTGATTTCGGCAGCGGTGAAAGCCTGGAAGTATTGAATAGCCTCGTCGACTCCTATGCTCAATCGCTGGATGCCTTGCGAGGTTTGGGTATTATCAGTGCTGATGAATTGGATGGCGTCTTCTTCAACAAAATCGTCACAATGTTGGATGGCCTTTACCAAGACGTCATAATAAAAATGGCTGCCGAGATTAAACCAAGTGGCAAGGGTGCGAAATTGCCGCTCAAGCCGCACCGTGGGCCAACATTGAATACCCCCAAGCGAATTATTAAAACCCGCAATAGCGGGCGATTGATTGGCAAGCTAATACCGGCGGGAGGGGAGTGGCCCATTGAAGTAGTCGAAGTTCGCTCTGAGGAAAATGATCAACTACTCGGTACTTATTCAGAACACGGTGAGGTATGGGACGAAATAAAAGTAGTTGCGCCTAAGGCTCCTTCCGCCACGCGGCCACTCAATATTCTCAAAGGTGAGGCTCGCAAACGTTACGCTGACCTCGATATGCATCTGCGCAGGGCAGAGGAATATACAAAAAAATCCAGATACCCGCAGGAAGTTGAAGAGGTTCTTCACTATGAGGCAGATCGTCTCAATCACTTGGCAGCAGAGTTCAGCAAAGCCATCGATGCTCAGCCTCTGGACGCAGTTGTGCAATCAGATCTGGATTTGGTCGAGGGCCTGCGCAGTGGGGCCACGCGCCTGACGGATAAAGGCAAAGAACTACGCCTCCAGTTAAGCCTTGAATTACCGCCCACTCACGGCAACCTTCAGTATCTGCTTGACCAGGACCGTGTACAGATTGCAGGGTTGGGCAAGCGGATAAAACTGGCCGGCGAGCGTAAGGACTTCATTCAGGAATACGCGATCAATGACAAGAATGGTTTCCCGATCTGGTATGCCCACATTCACTATGCTGCAGCGGATACGCCAAAGGAAAATTACGGCGTGGCCCATTTGAAGCTCAAATCCCAGCGTAGAGAAAGCTATTACTCGCAGCTCAATAAATCGAATAGCCCCCAGGCCACAGTCAACGTTTATTATGGTGTGATCGGCAACGATCTTGTTAAGCGCTGGTTTTTGCCTCTTGATAATCATTAATACATGGCAGCATTTGACTGCAAGGCAGTCGTAAGGCTATGACGTCACCCCGCTATCGCTTTAATTGCCTGGCTTACGCCGGGCAGTTAAAGTGCGCCTCCCCACGTTTCGCCTGAGGTAGACACATGAACCAGTCCTTTGATATCGCCGTCGTCGGCGCCACCGGCACTGTCGGCGAAACACTTGTGCAACTCCTCCAAGAGCGCGAGTTCCCAGTTGCTAATTTGCATGTGCTGGCGAGCAGCGAATCGGCCGGAAGCTCAGTGCCTTTTAGGGGTAAAAACGTAAGAGTGCGCGAAGTCGACGAGTTCGACTTCACTAAAGCAAAGCTAGTATTTTTTGCTGCGGGCCCTGCGGTGACGTTGAGCTATGTGGCCAAGGCCCATGCGGCCGGTTGCAGTGTGATCGACTTGTCAGGTGCGTTGCCTTCGGACCAAGCACCGCAGGTTGTACCCGAGTGCAATGCACAGATCCTTGCCGGGCTTGAAAAACCAATTCAGATCAGCAGCCCAAGCCCTTCAGCAACTGCCTTGGCGGTTGTTCTTGGGCCGCTGCTTGAGCTGCTTGAGCTGCAACGGGTTTCGGTTACCGCATGCTTGGCGGTGTCGGCTCAAGGTCGAGAGGCGGTGTCAGAATTAGCCCGTCAAACCACCGCGCTATTGAACATGCACCCGCTAGAAACCAGCTTTTTCGATCGTCAGATGGCGTTCAACCTGTTGGCGCAAGTGGGTAAGCCGGATGCTCAGGGGCATGTGCCGCTGGAAAAACGTCTGGTGAAGGAGCTGCGTGAAGTATTGGGCCTTCCTAGCCTGAAAATTTCGG
This sequence comes from Pseudomonas endophytica, assembly GCF_001411475.1. GTDB lineage: Bacteria > Pseudomonadota > Gammaproteobacteria > Pseudomonadales > Pseudomonadaceae > Aquipseudomonas > Aquipseudomonas endophytica. The sequence goes on from NZ_LLWH01000064.1 coordinate 3,002, forward strand.
TTACATGTATTCAAGCTCCGGTTTTTTTTGGCGATAGTTATAGTGTGTCGCTGCAATTGGCTGCACCGGTTGACCTGCCGGCGGTAACCGCCGCGCTAGAAGCTGGCGCTGGAATCGAGTTAGTGGATGCAGACGATTATCCAACCGCGGTGGGCGATGCGGTGGGTCAAGACGTGGTGTATGTCGGTCGTGTTCGTCACGGTATTGATGACACGTGTGAACTTAATCTGTGGCTGACGTCTGATAACGTGCGCAAAGGCGCAGCGCTAAACGCCGTTCAACTGGCTGAGTTGTTGATAAAAGACCTACTGTAAAAGATACTTGGCGACGCTTTTGGCAAGGCTTCAGGGCCAGCGTTGCAGTCAAGCTGCTGTCAGGGCTTATAGATTTAATGACGCAGTGCGCGCGAAGGTGTAAGCCCTAACGTGTCGTCAGGCAGCAGCTCTACAGATCTCGTTGGACGAGATCTGTACCAATAAGGAAGAGGCTATGGTTCAGGTTCGCAAATTAGTGTTAGCAATAGCTGCCGCTTCGGCGCTGTCATCCGGTATGGCGCAGGCGCTTGGGCTCGGCGAGCTGACCCTGAAGTCGACTCAGAACCAGCCGCTGCTGGCTGAGATCGAGCTGCTAGACGTCAAGGACCTGAGCGCTGCCGAACTGGTGCCGAGCCTAGCCCCGGCAGACGAGTTTTCTAAGGCCGGAGTGCCGCGTCCAAGCTATCTGGACGACCTACGGTTTACCCCGGTGATCAACGCCAATGGCAAGAGCGTGCTGCGGGTAACCTCCAGCCAGCCGTTGTCTGAACCTTTCGTAAAATTTTTGGTGCAAGTCATGTGGCCGAGTGGCCGCTTGATGCGCGATTACAGCGTCCTGCTGGACCCGGCTAAATACTCACCACAAACCGCTGCGGCGGCTGCGGCAGGCTCCGCGACTGGCGCTGAACCTGCGCAATACACCACCTCTGCCCGCGACACGTTGTGGGAAATTGCCGCTAAGTCGCGTAATGGCGGCTCAGTCCAGCAAACCATGTTGGCAATTCAGGCGCTCAACCCAGATGCATTCATTGATGGCAACATCAATCGGCTGAAAACCGGCCAAGTGCTGCGCTTGCCCAATGCTGAGCAAAGTGCTGAGTTGCCTCAAGCTAAGGCCGTCTCAGAAGTCGCGTTACAGAACGCCGACTGGCGTAGCGGTCGGCGCACTGCGCCAAGGGCTCAACAATTAGATGCCACGGCGCGTAAGCCTGCGGCAACGGTGCAGCCAACCGCTGAGGTCAAGGATAGTTTGAGCCTAGTCGCAGGGCAGGCGGGTAATAAAGGTGCGGGTGCCGACGCCAAAAATATCAGCGACAAGCTGGCCATAACTCAGGAAAGCCTAGACACCAGCCGTCGCGAGAGTGCTGAGTTGCAAAGTCGATTACAAGACTTACAGAGCCAACTCGATAAGCTGCAACGCATCATCGAATTAAAAAACAACCAATTGGCCGCGTTGCAGGGCGATGCTTCTACACCGGTCGATCCGCAGGCCGTGCTACCGGCCCAATTGAGCGCTCAGGCGGCAGATACACCAGAAGCCGACATTGCCCCGGCAACGGAAGGTACGCCAGCGACGGCGATAGCGCCGACGCCTCAGACGGACGCCACGTCAAGTGATGAGCGCAGTATTCAGAACTTGCTCGCCAGCCCGCTGCTGATGCAAGTGGCCGGTGCTGCTGCGGTCTTGTTGCTGTTGCTCTTGTTGCTGCTTTTGATTCGTCGACGTAAAGCCCAGCAAGCCTCCGAGCGCCATGCGCGCATGGCGCGTGCGCTGGAAGAAGATGAGCCCGAGTTTGCGGCGGATTTCGACCTGCCTGAAAGTAGCTTTGAGGGCATTGAATCGCCGGCCGCGAGTGTCAAATTGGACGCTGCTCCGGCATCTGCATCGGCATCAGCACCTACTCCAGCGGTAGCGCCTGTTGTGCCAGTCGCTGCATCAAACAAGTCGGGTGCTGAAGTATTGGTTGAAGCTGAGCAACTGATTCAGCAGCAACAGTTCCATGAGGCCGCAGGTTTGCTTGAAGGCGCAGTCAGACAAGCGCCACAGCGCAGTGATCTGCGGTTGAAGTTGATGCAGGTGTATGGCGAGTTGGATGAACGCGACGCCTTTGTCGCGCAAGAGCGCCAATTGGTCGCCAATGGCAAAAACTACGCCGAAGTGTCGCAGCTCAAGCTTCGTTATCCGGCCATGGCAGCGGTTGCGGGGGGGATTGTCGCGGCGGCGGTTGCTTCACAATTTCAGGCCGACTTCGTTAAAGAAATGATGCGCGATGATCGAGTGGTCGAGGCTGAACCTGACCTCAAGCCGAGCCCGGCAGTAACGCCCCCTGAGGAGCAAGATCACGACGTTGACTTGAGTCTGGATGATACCCATGTGACGCCTGAGCAGAGCTTTGATGAAGTGCTAAAGCAGCAGGCCGAAGCCCAAGCTGCGCTGGACATTGCTGCGGACTATGACTTAGACCTGCCCGAAGACTTTGACTTGTCCTTGGCTGAAGAAGTCTCGACTCCAGAAGTGCCTGACAGCTTCTCGCTCGAGCTGGACAAAGTTAACGCCGAGTTACAGCGCTTGTCGCAAAGCTTTGAAGAGCCCGAGATGGCTGAGCCGTTCGCTGGAACCGAGGTGGGGGCTGAAGACGAGCCTGAGTTCGACTTTTTGTCGGGTTCGGACGAAGCGGCGACCAAGCTCGATCTGGCGCAGGCCTACATCGACATGGGTGACGATGAGGGCGCTCGTGACATCTTGGCGGAAGTCATGGGCGAGGGCAGCCCTGAGCAGCAGGCCGAAGCCATCGAGCTGTTATCGCGTCTGGCGTGAATGCAGTTCAAGCAATAGTCAACGGCAGCCCTCAAGGCTGCCGTTTTGTATACGTCGCGCATTTGATTCATGGCGTCTTGGCGGGTGCGCCTTATAATGGCCGCCTTTGCGTTTATGAGCAGGCTGTAACTCCTTGGCAAATATAGATAACCCAGCTGCCGAAATGGCCGCTGAAGGCTTTTTCCGAATCGCGCTGGGCGTGGAATATAAAGGTTCTCGCTACAGTGGCTGGCAGCGTCAGGCCAATGGCGTGCTGACTGTCCAGGAAACCCTTGAAAACGCGCTGTCAAAAGTGGCTGACTCTGCGGTGTCATTGATGTGTGCCGGGCGCACCGATGCTGGGGTGCATGCCTGCGGGCAAGTGGTGCACTTTGATACTCAGGCCGAGCGCTCGCTAAAGGCGTGGGTTATGGGCGCTAATATCAATTTGCCCCATGACATCAGCGTCACGTGGGCGAAGGTGATGCCTGCGCATTTCCATGCGCGGTTTAAAGCGATCGCTCGGCGTTATCGGTATGTGATCTACAACGATCCGATTCGCCCTGCGCACCTCAATCAGGAAATCACCTGGAACCACCGTCCGTTGGACGTCGAGCGCATGGCCCAGGCGGCTCAGCATTTACTGGGTGTGCATGACTTCAGCGCCTTTCGTGCTGGGCAATGCCAAGCCAAATCACCCATCAAAGAAATGCACCACCTGCGTGTCACTCGTCACGGGCAGATGATCGTACTGGATATACGCGCCAGCGCCTTCTTGCACCACATGGTGCGCAATATTGCCGGGGTGCTGATGACGATTGGCTCTGGTGAACGCCCGGTTGAGTGGATCAAAGAAGTCCTGCAAAGCCGTGAGCGGCGCTCTGGTGGCGTAACCGCGCACCCTTACGGCCTGTATCTGGTGCAGGTTGAGTATCGGGATGAGTTTGCATTGCCCGAGCGTTACATCGGTCCACATTTCTTAACGGGTTTTAGCGAACTCGACGGCTGACGCACGAGTAAGCATTTGTTAACATCCGGCACTTTCGCATTTAAGCCTAGAGGTATCGCTAACATGTCAGCCGTTCGCAGCAAGATCTGCGGTATTACCCGCATAGATGACGCGTTGGCAGCGATTGACGCTGGCGTAGATGCGATAGGCTTTGTGTTCTATGCAAAAAGCCCGCGTGCCGTGAATGCGGCTCAAGCGCGAGCAATCATTGCGGCCCTGCCGCCATTTGTGACCACCGTTGGCCTGTTTGTGAATGCCAGTGCGTGTGAGCTGAATGAAACGTTAGACGCCGTACCGCTCGACCTACTGCAATTTCACGGTGATGAAACACCGGAGCAATGTGAGGGTTATCACCGCCCGTACATCAAGGCCCTTCGTGTCAAGGCTGGGGATGATATAGCGGCGGCCTGTGCTGCTTATGCTTGCGCGAGCGGAATATTGCTCGATACCTACGTTGAAGGTGTGCCGGGTGGAACTGGTCAGGCGTTTGATTGGTCATTGATACCTCAAGGTCTAAGCAAGCCGATCATTTTGGCGGGCGGCTTGTCTGTTCACAACGTGGCGCAAGCTATTGCACAGGTGCAGCCTTACGCCGTCGATGTCAGTGGCGGGGTAGAAATGAGCAAAGGCATCAAAGATCACGATAAGATTCGGGCCTTTATGCAGGCTGTACGCGCAACAAACTGATACCCGATGTGACGGCTGGCAGCCTGCCACCGTCCATCATTACCGCAGTGTGATACAAGCGGGCCCGGTGGTATGACGGGCAGAAATTAAAGCGGCAGCCGCTGTGCAGCGTGTTGTCGGGAAGGCTGAGGGTGTATGGGGTGATGCAGG
>NZ_LLWH01000065.1 GCF_001411475.1 Pseudomonas endophytica
CGTTTTTGCAGAGGGCGCTGAGGTGATAGTTGACACCACGGGTCACTGGTTGCCAGCGGCTGTACCGGCGCTGGCTGTGTTTGGCCGACTGGCCATTATTGCCGCGCCACTGGACGGTCACGTGCAACTGCCTGCTTTGGCGTTGTACCGCAAGGGCGGCACATTAATTGGCGTCAACAGCTTGCTTTACAACAGCACCGAGTGCGCGCGCATGCTCGATCAGTTTGGACAATTTTTCGACCAAGGTTTGTTGCCATTGCCAAGTGATGTCGAAGCCGTCCCGCTGGTTGATGGATTGGCCAGTTATGCTGCCGTCGATGCTGGGGGTAGCAGCAAAGTGGTGCTGATTCCATAAGCGCGCTAACCGACGGCTTTTCAAGATCAAAAGATCGCGAGCGAGCTCCTACATGCTGATGGTGATGTGGTGCACAGACCTGTAGGGCGAGCTTGCTCGCGATCTTTAAGCATCGTTTCTAAGGCAAAGTGTGGCCAAGCCGTAAGCTGGCCCGAATCCCTTGTACTTCAGGCTCGTTAGCTTTGTACCCCTGCGCAGGGCCGGCGTAGGAGAGGGCATAAGCGCTTTGGCGCTGAGTGGCCGCCACTAAGGTTTGGGTGATGACGTGGTTGCCGTTTTGAGTGATTTTGCAAGTGGTTTCCAAGGCTTTCAGACCGCCCAGTGTGCTGGCGTGTATTTTGTTACAGGCACTTTGATACCCACCTTGGGCGAAGTTTTTCTGCAAGGTTTTACGCATTTCCAGCAAAACCGCTTCCATATTGACCTGATGCTCAGGCGCTAAGGTGGAATGGGTCAGCTCCATGACCATCTGCGGGTCACCGTTAGCGTCGTTTTTAACGGCTCGTTGGCGCTGGATGTTGCTGTCGGTCTCTGGCGCCACGGCCTGGACTTCCCAACCACCGGGCCAAGTGATCATTAAACTCTCGGCGTTCGCCGCAGGCAGCGACAGGGCGAGCAGCAGTCCGGCAAATGCGGTGTAACGGTGACGAACAGTCATGGGCAACGACTCTTGAGCGCGGTTTTTGAAAGGTTTTAGTGTATCAACAGGTGTCAAAGCCTTGCTTTAGTGTGGACTATCATTTTCACCATTCCTCAGCTAAACCTTTGCTTCTTATGTCTAATCCCGGACAATCGCGCCCCTCTTATGGCTAGGGCGTGGTCAGTAAGGTGCATCTTGTCCGCCCTGGCCGTGTGGTAACGACCGGCTAGCGGAGATTTGACCGGATGAATGACCAGGCCAAAAGCGTCGATGAACGCTTTGACGCGACACCCGCGACCCTCAGTCGCTGGAACCGCCATGACACTACCTGGATGCTGGGTCTGTTTGGCACAGCCGTTGGTGCAGGTACTTTGTTTTTGCCGATTAACGCAGGCATTGGCGGCTTTTGGCCGCTGCTGATCCTCGCGCTGTTGGCCTTTCCGATGACTTTTTACGCGCATCGCGGCTTGACCCGTTTCGTTCTGTCCGGGCGTGAAGGTTCAGACATTACCGATGTGGTTGAAGAACATTTTGGGCTGACGGCCGGCGCGTTGATCACGCTGCTGTACTTTTTGGCGATATTTCCGATCCTGCTCATCTATAGCGTGGCGCTGACCAACACGGTGGGCAGTTTTATGCTCAACCAGTTGCACATGACCCCGCCACCACGGGCTATTTTGTCGCTGGTACTGATTCTCGGGCTGTTGGCGGTGGTGCGTTGCGGCGAGCAAGTGATCGTCAAAGCCATGAGCATGATGGTCTACCCGTTTATTGTGGCGTTGCTGTTTTTGGCGGTGTTTTTGATCCCGCACTGGAACGGCGGAATTCTCACCACCGCCAGTACGCTGCCTGAACCTTCGGCGTTGCTGCATACATTGTGGCTGGCGATCCCGGTGATGGTGTTCTCGTTTAACCACTCGCCCATCATTTCGGCCTTTGCGGTTGACCAAAAGCGCCGTTATGGAGCCAACGCTGAGGAGCGCAGTTCGCAGATTCTGTCGCGCGCACACTTGCTGATGGTGGTGATGGTGCTGTTCTTCGTCTTCAGTTGTGTACTGACGTTGTCACCCACACAGCTGGCCGAAGCCAAAGCGCAAAACCTGTCGATTTTGTCCTACTTGGCCAACCACTTCAGCAACCCGACCATTGCCTTTGCCGCACCGCTGATTGCGTTTGTGGCGATTGCCAAGTCGTTCCTCGGCCATTACATCGGCGCCAATGAGGGCCTAAAAGGTCTGATTTTGAAAACCGGCAAGCGTCCAGCCAGTAAAACGCTGGAACGTCTGAGTGCGGGCTTTATGTTGCTGGTGTGCTGGGCCGTCGCGACCCTAAACCCAAGCATTCTGCGGATGATCGAAAGCATTGGTGGCCCAGTGATTGCCGCCATTCTGTTCCTGATGCCGATGTATGCGATACGCCGCGTGCCAAGCATGCGTCAGTATTCGGGGGTCATCTCCAACGTGTTTGTCACGTTGATCGGCCTGATCGCGATTTCGTCGCTGGTCTATTCGCTGATCCCTTGATGCCGGTTGCCTCGCGATCTTTTACAGGCACAAAAGATCGCGAGTCATTGAGCGTCTAATGGTTGTTCCTACAGGACGTTGCAGCGTTGGCAATTACTTACCCGACAGCAACGCTTCAAGTTTCTCTTGGTCACGAGCGAATTGGCGGATGCCTTCTGCCAGCTTTTCAGTGGCCATCGCATCTTCGTTGGAGGCCCAGCGGAACTGCGCTTCGTTCAGCGTCAGGCGCGGTTCGCCAGCTTGACCTGGGCTGAGTTTGCGCTCCAGCTTGCCGTCGTCTTGAGCCAGTTTCTCTAGAAGATCAGGGCTGATGGTCAAGCGATCACAGCCGGCCAACTGCTCGATCTGGTTGATATTGCGGAAGCTGGCGCCCATGACCACGGTGTTGAAGTCGTTGCTCTTGTAGTAGTTATAGATGCGAGTGACTGACTGCACGCCGGGATCATCTGCGCCGGTGTAGTCAGTGCCAGTGGACTTTTTGTACCAGTCATAGATACGGCCTACAAACGGCGAGATCAAAAACACTCCAGCATCGGCACAAGCGGCAGCCTGAGCAAACGAGAACAGCAGCGTCAGGTTGGTTTGGATGCCAGCCTTTTCCAGCTTCTCGGCAGCACGGATGCCTTCCCAGGTTGAAGCCAACTTGATCAGCACGCGATCACGGCCTACGCCGGCTTTGTCATACAGCTCGATCAACTGATTAGCTTTTTCCAGCAGCGCGGCTTCGTCGAAGGACAAACGTGCATCGACTTCGGTCGAAATACGCCCAGGAATCACCTTCAAGATACCGCTACCCACCGACACCGCGAAATGGTCGCAGGCCAAGCCAACATCCCCTTTTGCGTGAGCAATAGCGTCTTTGAGCAGTTCGGCGTAACCCGGTAAGGCAGCGGCCTTTAGCAGCAACGAAGGGTTGGTGGTGGCATCAACAGGCTTGAGGCGGGTGATGGCGTCGAGGTCGCCAGTGTCTGCGACCACGGTGGTGAACTGCTTGAGTTGTTCCAGCTTGGAAGTCATGAGCGTCTCTGTCTCAAAGGTATTAATGGCTGTACAGATGGAGTCTGTCGTGGATCAAAAGTTCGTGAATCAGTGGGTGGCAGAATGCCGTCGAACAAGGGGGTTGTGCAACCAATCGCACGATTTAATCTTTAGAAAGCAAACGCTCACGGATTAGCTATACCTACAACTCATGTGCTAACGGTGGTGTTTCAAACAGGAGTTTCATTATGAAAGCTGGGTTAACAATGGGTGCGCTATGTCTTGCTTCACTAACGCTGCTCGGTTGTGCCAGTAAGGTTCAACAACCGGATGAATATTCTGGTTTTTTAAAAGACTACAGCCGAGTTAAAGAAGCCCACTCACCCTCAGGTGCTGAGGTGATGCGCTGGGTAGACCCCACACTCAAGGTCAGTCACTACACCAGCGTTTATATCGAGCCCAGCCAGTTATACCCAGCCCCCAAACCCACCGACAAAATCCCACAAAGCACTTTGACCGGGGTTACCGACTATTACGATCAAGCGCTTAAACGTGAAATAAGCAAGTCGTTGCCTCTGGCCAGCGCTCCAGGCCCTGGGGTGATTGTGGTGCGGCCAGCGATTACCGCCGTCAGTAGCCAGACCAAGGGCTTGGCGCCTTACGAATACATCCCTGTCGCGTTGGTTGCCGCTGCGGTTAGTACGGCGTCGGGGATTCGTGATCAAGAAACCGAATTGGCAACCGAGGCCGTATTTATTGATGGAGAAAGTCAGGCAGTAATCGCTCAAGTCGTACGCAAAGGTACTGGCAAACCGTTGAGCAACGACAGTCAAGTGCTCAAGCCCGATGACGTGAAAGCGGTGATTGATGGCTGGGCCTCAGATATGCATCAGTCGTATCTGAAACTCAAAAAATAACCTGCTGCCAATGCTTGCTTACAGGCGCAGCGAGGAGGGGGTCGAGGTCGCGATCTTGGTTACACCCGGCATGACATTTTTCATGCTGGGCATAGGTCGTGAGGCAGATTCGTGTTTAACTTCGGCCTCTTCAAAAACAGTTAAAAAGGACATCGTTCATGGCTCAAGTGACGCTTAAAGGTAACCCTGTTCAAGTCGACGGCGTGCTGCCAGCAGTAGGTTCCAAGGCGCCAGCGTTCTCGCTGGTTGCGGGTAATTTGTCCGATGTAACGCTGGCTGACTTTGCCGGTAAACGCAAAGTGTTGAATATCTTCCCAAGCGTTGACACCCCAACCTGCGCGACATCTGTTCGTAAGTTCAACGCACAGGCCAACGAAGTCGCGAACACAGTTGTGCTGTGCATTTCGGCTGACCTGCCGTTCGCTCAAGCGCGTTTCTGCGGTGCAGAAGGTCTTGAAAACGTACAAAACCTGTCGACTCTGCGCGGTGTTGAGTTCATCAAGAACTACGGCGTAGCAATCGCTGATGGCCCGCTCAAAGGTCTGACTGCTCGTGCAGTGGTTGTCTTGGACGAGAACGACAACGTCCTGCACAGCGAGCTGGTCAGCGAAATCGCTGAAGAGCCTAACTACGAAGCAGCACTGGCTGTTCTGAAGTAAGTCACTGCGCGTTTCAAAAACGGTCTGGCATTCACTGCCAGGCCGTTTTTTTATGGCCGCGATTATTCACGTCAGCAGCGCCTGCCCCTACGCCACACATAATGTCACACAGGTGCTAGACACTTGGCGCGGCACAGCACGTGTCAGGGCTGGCATACGTTTGAAGCATGAGATGCTGGATTTAGCATTAAAAATAAAGTGCTTTAAGTGTGTGCAGTCTCTTGTAATGAAGGTAAAGCAGGGCTTTGTCGCGCTCATAACGTAAATAGCCGGTAAAGAGCCTTTTCATAACCGTCTGCACTGCTTATCTTTCAGGCTCCTGAAATTAAGCGCTCGCGCCCCATTGGTTGATCACTCAATGCAATCCTCTGTTTCTCACACATCTCGTCGTTGGCTGGTTGGCCTGCTGGTTTTGCTGATTGTCGTTGGCGTGAGCTGGTGGCTATGGCCCTCATCTGCCAAAAAAGCCCCGAATGCGCAGTCTTCGCAGCAAGCCGCACGCTCAGGGGCGGTGCGTCCTGGCTTTGGTGGCTCTACGCTGCCGGTCCCCGTTCTGGTTGCACACGTGACGCGCGGTAACTTTCCGATTTATTACAAAGCGTTGGGTACAGTGACTGCACTGAACACAATCAACGTGCGCAGCCGTGTGGCAGGCGAGTTGGTTAAGGTGTATTTCAAAGAAGGGCAGACTGTAAAAGCAGGCGAGTTGCTGGCTGAGATTGATCCACGCAGCTATCAAAATGCGCTGCTGCAAGCCGAAGGCACGCTGTTGCAGAATCAGGCCCAGCTCAAAAATGCTCAGGTCGATGTGCAGCGTTATCGTGGTCTGTACGCCGAGGACAGCATCGCCAAGCAAACCTTGGATACCGCCGAAGCCTTGGTCGGCCAATATTTAGGGACGGTCAAGACCAATCAGGCGGCCGTCAATGATGCCAAGCTCAATCTTGAGTTCACTAAGATCCGTGCGCCGATCAGCGGCCGTGTGGGGTTGCGCCAACTGGACGTTGGCAACTTGGTGGCTGCCAATGACACCACTGCGCTGGTGGTTATCACCCAGACCGAACCCATTGTGGTCAGCTTTACGCTGCCAGAAAACAACCTGTCATTGGTCTTGGAGCGCTATCGCAGCGGCGCCAGCTTACCGGTACAGGCGTGGGACCGAGGTGACACAAAAGAGCTGGCCAAAGGTGTGTTGAGCAGTATTGATAACCAGATTGATGTCACCACCGGCACCTTGAAGTTCAAGGCACTGTTTGAGAACCGCGATCAGGCGCTGTTCCCCAACCAGTTCGTCAACGTGCGCTTGCTGGCTGACACCCTCAAAGACGTGATTTTGGCACCAACCGCCGCGCTCCAGTACGGCACCAATGGCTCGTTCGTCTATGCCATGGACGGTGATAACAAGGTCAGCATCCGCAGCATCAAGGTGGGCGCCACCGATGGTGAGTTGACTGTCATTGAGCAAGGCTTGCAGCCCACTGATCGTGTGGTACTTGAGGGGACTGATCGTCTGCGTGAAGGCAGCGCCGTAGAAGTTGTAAATGACAGCAGTGAAGTGCCGATATCGCCTGCGACCCAACTGCAAGGCAGTGCGGACGCCAACAGCCCTACAAACGCAGGTAAAGCCAAGGGTATGGGCAAGGGCAAGGCTCACGAATGAATCTGTCGCGGTTATTTATCCTGCGCCCGGTCGCAACCACGCTCTGCATGATCGCTATCGTGTTGTCCGGGATCATCGCGTATCGCTTGCTGCCGGTGTCGGCCTTGCCGCAAGTCGACTATCCGACGATCCGCGTGATGACGCTGTACCCGGGCGCCAGCCCGGATGTCATGACCAGTGCCGTCACCGCACCGCTTGAGCGCCAGTTCGGGCAGATGCCGGGTCTGACGCAAATGGCCTCGACCAGTTCGGGCGGCGCTTCGGTATTAACCCTGCGCTTTAATCTAGACATGAACATGGATGTTGCTGAACAGCAGGTGCAGGCGGCTATTAACGCTGCTTCCAACCTATTGCCCAATGATCTACCTGCGCCGCCGGTGTACAACAAAGTCAACCCGGCCGACACCCCGGTGCTGACGCTGGCGATCACGTCTAAAACCATGCTGTTGCCCAAGCTCAATAACTTGGTCGACACGCGCATGGCGCAAAAAATTGCCCAGATCAGTGGTGTCGGCATGGTCAGTATCGCGGGCGGTCAGCGCCAAGCGGTGCGCATCAAAGTTAACCCCGAAGCGCTGGCCGCCAATGGTTTGAACCTGTCGGATGTGCGCAGCTTGGTCGGCGCCTCTAACGTCAACCAGCCCAAGGGTAACTTTGACGGCCCGACCCGAGTGTCGATGCTGGACGCTAACGACCAGTTGAAAACGCCGCAGGAATACGCCGAGCTGATTCTGGCTTACAACAACGGCGCGCCGTTGCGACTCAAAGATGTTGCCGAGATTGTCGACGGTGCCGAGAACGAGCGCCTCGCGGCGTGGGCTAATGAAAACCAGGCCGTGCTGCTGAACATTCAGCGCCAACCCGGCGCCAACGTGATTGAAGTGGTGGACCGGATCAAGGCGTTGTTGCCGAGCATAACTGACAACCT
>NZ_LLWH01000066.1 GCF_001411475.1 Pseudomonas endophytica
GGTGTATACGCCCTTTGGACATCACGCCAACGACACGTTACTCAGCGTTATAGGATTTAACGGCAAACGACCTGAACCCGTTACCGGGCATTATTTATTGGGCCAAGGTTATCGAGCGTATAACCCGTTATTGATGCGCTTTAATAGCCCAGACAGTTGGAGCCCGTTTGGTGAAGGGGGGATTAATGCGTATGCGTATTGTGATAATGAGCCGGTGATGAGGCAAGACTCTACCGGACATCTATGGCAATGGGCAAAAATCCTAGGAAGGGGGCTTGGGGTTGTGAACACGACCGAAAGAACTAATAGGAAAATTGCGGGGCTTTATGGCGCAGTGCTTAAAGAAATAAAAAAAATTGATCCGAAGTTTACCAGCGTTATAGCCCCAGCCAATTCTACAACTAGTAAAACTACTAAATCAGTGAGCGGAAAAGTCGGAGAAACAATAAGCAAGAGTCGCTCCACCCTTGACAAAGCATTGAAAGAGATAAAAAAAGCAAACAAAATCAGCTCAAAAAAAAGCACCACAACACCTGAGAGAAACTTTTTTTCCCTCCCTGATTCTAGGAAATCCAGAGAAATCTTAAATAACCCTATCCTAGCGTACAGCACACGTAACCAAGCCAACTTGAACTTGGGCATAAGTTATATTGTGGAAAAGAGCCGTCGCGCAACATTAGAAATGCTGAGACCCGTAGAGCGTGATTTAGGTCTATTAATAAATGCGCGTAATATCAGGGCTTAATAGCACTATGAAAAACTCCAAGGCGACGGTTGGTGCCTTGGAGGTTTATCATTCAAACACCACTAAACAACCCATGCGGATCAATCACAAACTTCTTCGGCACGCCCGTATCAAACTCGCCATACCCACGTGGGGCGTCATTCAAACTAATCACTTCAACCCCCACAATGTCGGCAATTTTAATCCTGTCCCACATAATCGCCTGCATCAGTTGGCGGTTGTATTTCATGACCGGGGTTTGCCCGGTGTGGAAGGTGTGGGATTTGGCCCAGCCCAACCCAAAGCGGATGCTCAGGCTGCCCATTTTGGCGGCAGCATCCACAGCGCCCGGGTCTTCGGTGACGTAGAGGCCCGGTATGCCGATTTTGCCCGCCACCCGCACCACGCCCATCAGTGAGTTAAGCACCGTGGCCGGGGCTTCGTGTTTGACGCCGTCATGCCCGTGGCCGCGGGCTTCAAAGCCCACCGCATCGACCGCGCAATCCACTTCGGGCTCGCCCAGCAACTCGGCGATTTGTTCATGCAGCGGGGTGTCTTTGGACAGGTCGGCGATCTCAAAACCCTGCGCTTTGGCGTGCGCCAAGCGGATCGGGTTGACGTCACCGACAATCACCACCGCCGCGCCCAGCAAACGCGCCGAAGCGGCTGCGGCCAAGCCCACTGGGCCAGCGCCTGCGATGTAAACGGTGCTGCCCGGCCCTACGCCTGCGGTCACGGCGCCGTGGTAGCCCGTGGGCAGAATGTCCGAGAGGCAGGTCAGGTCGCGGATTTTCTCCATCGCCGCGTCGCGGTTCGGCAGTTTGAGCAGGTTGAAATCGGCATACGGCACCAGCACATATTCCGCTTGGCCACCGACCCAATCGCCCATGTCCACGTAGCCATACGCGCCACCAGGGCGCGCCGGGTTAACCGTCAGGCACACCCCGGTATTTTGCTCTTTGCAACTACGGCAACGCCCGCAGGCCACGTTAAACGGCACCGACACCAGATCGCCGACTTTCAAATGCTCAACGTCACGCCCGGCTTCAATCACCTCGCCGGTGATCTCATGCCCCAGCACCAGCCCGACTTGCGCCGTGGTACGGCCGCGCACCATATGCTGGTCAGACCCGCAAATATTGGTCGACACCACCCGCAGGATCACCCCGTGGTGGATCGGTTTGCCTTGAGGGTTTTGCATCTTGGGGAAAGGAATGCTCTGCACTTCAACCTGGCCATTACCCAGGTACACCACACCGCGATTGTCAGCCATCGTATTCACCTTAATTGTTGTTGGAGGTGATGCAGTCGCAAACGGCAAGCGCTAACCTGCCGACAGGTCTGCGTTGTTTGTTGCTTGCAGCTTAGAACGTGGGGCTACTGTTAAAGCACCACCGTACGACCTCGACATAGGCAAATGCGCCGTAGGCGAGGCGGCTACCTAGTAGTTCTGCTAGCTAGGCAAGCTTGGTGACTACCTCAATACTGAATAATGACTTCTATTGAGGCGTAACCAAAATGCCCAAGCTAGTAAGCCAGTACCGCTATGACCCACTGGATAGGCTTGTCGACATTAATACGCTCCGCCGTTTTTACTGCGGCAAACGTATTGCCAGCGAAATCGAGGGCGACGTCACCCGGCAATTTTTTGAATCTAACGCTCAACCCCTCGCTCTGCGCCAAGGTCCTTATGCAAGCAGCGTATTAGTCGCTACTGACCTTCAAAGCAGCGTGCTGCAAGGCGTGAGCCCTCAAGGCCACCAACCCAAAAGCTACTCACCCTATGGCTGTCACTGCGCTACAGGCGGCTTAAAAAGTGCCCTAGGGTTTAACGGCGAACGGCCAGAAAGACTTACCGGGCATTATTTATTGGGTCAGGGTTATCGAGCGTATAACCCGGTATTAATGAGATTTAATAGCCCGGACAGTTGGAGCCCGTTTGAAGCCGGCGGTATTAATGCGTACACCTATTGCACTGACCCTGTTAATCACGGAGACCCGTCGGGACATTTCATCAAAGCCTTTTTACGAAAACTAAAGTTGATAGCCCCTTCTGAAATAAAAACAAACCGACTCATTTCAGCTCTAAACAGTAAAACCGTAAAATTCGGCCCTGCCTTAAAACATTATGGGATCGCGGATGATAAGGTGCCCACTTCATTGAGCAATCTGAAAGGAGAGCATTTACTTATAAAACTAGCTTCTACACAAAGAGAATACAATCGCGCTTTACGATCCATAAAAATAGAGCAGGATTTTTTAGATTCCCGAAATATAAAAGCCCTTAACACGCCTGACCATAGTACGGGTGTTAAACTTTACGAATTTCCGAAAAACGGTGATAAAAGCGCGATAGTCAATAGCGCTTATGCACGGTTAAAAAATTCACTCCGTTGGGTGCAAGACTATCACAAGGTCAGTTCCGTCTATCTTCAGGAAAGACTGGTCAGAGAAGGCCGAGTGTCATTGCTGCCAAATAAAAATGTACCTTACTGGGACCGCTACTTCGGCACAAATCCAAGAAGGGGCTCTTAAACATGAAACCTTGCGTTGCAGCGCTATCAATGGTCTATCACTACGACCCGCTGGACAGACTGTCCAAGGTCGATGAGCGGCGTCGCTTTTATAATCGTCAACGGATCGCCACCGAGCTAGAAGGGCCGGCTCACCGTTGTTTTTTTGAGTCATTGACTCAGCCATTGGCTCAGCGCAAACCGGATGATGACACGTCCTCGACACTGCTGATGACTGACCAGCATTCTTGCGTTCTGTTAAGTCTCAATACCGACGGGCCACAACCGTATGCCTACACCGTGTACGGGCATCGCCCCATATCAATGAACCAACAGATTGCGCAGGGATTTAATGGCGAGCGAGTCGAGTCCACCACCGGGCACTATTTACTGGGCCAAGGGTATCGGGCGTTTAATCCGGTATTAATGCGCTTCAACAGCCCGGACAGTTGGAGCCCATTTGGCAAAGGTGGCACTAATGCGTACGCCTATTGCAAAGGGGACCCGGTCAATCATGTCGATCCTGATGGGCATCTCGCACTTTACCCGCTCAAAATCCATGTCATTGCCCTTGATGTGGTTCAAAGAGGTCGACCCAGAGCGCCAGTCAGTACCCGCCTCCTCCGATCGCGCTCACCGTCACCACCTAACTTTATTCCACCCCCTCCTCCCGTTCCTCTCCCTCCTCCCGCTCCTGTGGCGGGAGTACCTGCACATAGCGTTCCAGTGGTCCACCTCCGGCCAGCGCCGCCGCCCAACGTAATGCCACCTCCCCCGCCCATTCCTGTGCAGACATCACGGGCGCCCAACTCGGCTGCGACTGTCAGCAACACAATCAGTTCTATTCGCGAAACCTAGGCTGGGGTTACAGCACCACCGTGCGCCCACCATTTAAAAATACCCGCCGTTCAATGTGATACCCCACACCCCGCGCCAGGGTCTGGGCTTCGATGTCGCGGCCTTTGGCGATCAGGTCTTCGGGGTAGTGGCTGTGGTCAACCACCTCCACGCCTTGGGCGATGATCGGGCCTTCGTCGAGGTCGTTATTGATGTAGTGCGCGGTGGCGCCCACCAGTTTTACGCCTTTCTCATAGGCTTGGTGGTACGGCTTGGCGCCTTTAAAACCGGGCAGCAAGGAGTGGTGAATGTTGATCGCTTTGCCGTCGAGTTTGCGGCACAGCTCAGGCGACAGCACTTGCATGTAACGGGCGAGGATCACCAGTTCTGCGCCGGTGTCTTCGATCACTTGCCACACGCGGGCTTCTTGCGCGGGTTTGTTGGCCGGGTCGAGGGCGAAGTGGTGATACGGGATGCCATGCCATTGTGCCAGCGGCTCAAGGTCGGGGTGGTTGGACACGACCGCGACCACGTCCATCGACAGTTGGCCGATGCGCTGGCGATACAACAAGTCGTTGAGGCAATGGTCGGCCTTGGACACCATGATCAGCACTTTGGGCCGGTAGTGCGGCGGGGTCAGCTCGAAGGCCATGCCGAAAGCTTGACCGCGCTCTGCTAACCCTGCGCGAAAGTGCTGTTCGTCAAACCCTTCGGGCTGACGAAATTCGACGCGAATAAAGAAGCGCCCCGAACGCTGATCATCGAAAGAGTGATGCTCAGTGACGTAGCAGCGGTGTTCAAACAAATAGCGGGTCACGGCATCGACCGTGCCCAGCAGGCTGGGACAATCGGCAGTGAGGATCCAGGTGTCAGGGGCGCGGCTCATTAGAGATTCCTTGTTAAAACCCCCCTGTAGGAACTGCCGCAGGCTGCGATCTTTTGATCTTAAAAAAAGATCGTAGCCTGCGGCAGTTCCTACAGAAGAAGAATGTGTTATGCCTCGACACTCAGCCCATATTCTGCGGCTGCATCCTGCAACCACAGCCACCAATAGTCCGAGAAGCTTCGGCGGATGAGCAGTTCCCAGGTGTCTTCAGCGGTGTGCCGAATCACTAACTGCGACTTGGCGAACACCGTGCCCACCGCCTTGCCCACTGGGAAGTTATCCGGGTGTACGTCGTAGCTGGTGGACTTCATCAACACGTCGCGCACGTTCGGCCCGCTTAGTTCCAGCAGTTGCTGACCACCGCTGACATTGACCACCGAGATGTGCAGCCCAACCAACGCGGCGCGCAAGGCCTGTTCCACGGCGTATTCCTGGCCGCCGGGGACAATCAGCAGCCACTCGTCCGGCCCCATCCATTGCAGCGAGCTGTCGTCTTTAGCGACAAGGCTCAAGGCCACCGGCAGCTCCAAGCCCAGCGCTTTGTGCACGCCTTCGGCAAAGGCCGGATCTTTGGCATCGCCACGCAAGGTCAGGTGGCCCAGCAGTTTTTTCTCGCGCACTGTCACCCCAGGGTTAGTGCGGCCTTTGCCGATCAACGTGGCCACGTTGGTGTGATGCAGCGATGACTCTGCTTTGGCGCCCGAGTCCGGGCGTTGTTGGTAAACGTTTGCGGTCGTCATGAGATCACCCACTCAAATATTCTGCCGGTCGCCTTTGGGGTCGAAAAACACCGAAGACACAATTTCAGCCTCGATCACGCTGCCATCCGCTTGGGGTGAGAACACCCGCTCGCCGATGCGCTGCAAACCGCCTTTGACCACACCCATCGCAAACGAATACCCCAAGGAGTTATGGGCATAGCTGGAGGTAACATGGCCCACCATGGTCATGGGGATGGCCTGCTTGGGGTCGAAGACTAATTGCGCGCCTTCGGGCAGCCATGTGTTTGGGTCAACCGGTTTGAGGCCCACCAGCTGTTTGCGCTGTTCACGCACGCAGTCTTCACGGTTCATGCCGCGCCAGCCGATCCATGAAAACGGTTTGCTGCGGCCCACGCACCAGCCCATGTTCAGGTCGTCCGGGGTCATGGAGCCGTCCGTGTCTTGGCCGACGATGATGAAGCCCTTTTCGGCCCGCAGGACGTGCATGGTTTCGGTGCCGTAAGGGGTCAGGTTGTACGGCTTGCCCGCCTCGACAATTTTTTCCAGCACGCCCATCGCGTAGTCAGCTTGGATGTTGACCTCATACGACAGTTCGCCGGTAAACGAGATACGGAACACTCGGGCGGGCACGCCTGCTACCAGCCCTTCTTTCCAGGTCATGAACGGGAACGCCTCGCGGTCCAGATCAATGTCGGTGACTTCACTGAGCAGTTTGCGGCTGTTAGGCCCGCTCAAGGTCAGCGTCGCGTAGTGGTCGGTGACCGAGGTGAAATACACCTTCAGCTCTGGCCATTCGGTCTGTTGATAGATCTCCAGCCATTGCAGCACACGGGCCGCGCCGCCGGTGGTGGTGGTCATAACGAAATGGTTGTCGGCCAAGCAGGCGGTCACGCCATCGTCGAAGACCATGCCGTCTTCTTTGCACATCAACCCGTAGCGCGCCTTGCCCACGTCGAGTTTGGTCCAGGCGTTGGTGTAGATGCGGTTCAAAAATTCCCGTGCGTCGGGGCCTTGAATGTCGATTTTACCGAGGGTGGAGGCATCCAGAAGGCCAACGCTGTCACGCACCGCTTGGCACTCACGCTTGACCGCTGCGTGCATATCTTCACCGTTACGCGGGAAGTACCACGGGCGTTTCCACTGGCCGACGTCTTCAAACTCAGCGCCCTGTTTGACGTGCCACGCGTGCAGCGCGGTGTAACGCACGGGCTCGAAAATGTGCCCACAGTGACGACCCGCGATCGCGCCATAGGTCACCGGCGTGTAGTTGGGGCGGAACATGGTGGTGCCCATCTGCGCGATGGTCACGTTCAACGAACGGGCGGCAATGGCCAAGCCGTTGACGTTGCCGAGCTTGCCTTGGTCCGTCCCAAAGCCCAGCGCGGTGTAACGTTTGACGTGCTCGACCGACTCAAACCCTTCGCGGGTGGCCAGTTCAATCGCAGCGGCAGTGACGTCGTTTTGCAGGTCGACAAATTGTTTCGGGCCCCGTGCCGTACCTTTTTCGTGGGGCACATGAAACAGCGCCACCGTCGGTTCCTGAACCTGATTCAACGCTTTGGGCAGCACACCCTCAACCGATTTGAACCCGGCTTCACTGGCCGCACGTGCGCCGCCTTCAAAGCCATCAGCCAAGCTGTCACCGAGCGCATAAACCCCATTAATACCGCCGACGCACACGCGCTTTTGCGGCGCTTCGCCCGGTACAAAACCCAAAATATCTTCACGCCAGATCGGCTTGCCACCCAAGTGCGAGGCCAAATGCACCACCGGGCTGTAACCGCCCGAGGTGGCCACTAGGTCACAGACCAGCCATTCGCCGGGGCTGGTGACGCTATTGGAGGCAAGGTCAATGGCGGCCACGCGGGCGCCGGTGACGCGTTTAGTGCCACGGCTTTCGATCACC
>NZ_LLWH01000067.1 GCF_001411475.1 Pseudomonas endophytica
CCGGGGTCGTTGGCCGCGTGCAGAATTGGCGCCAGCGGGCCGACCGGGGTTGGGCGTTCAAAAGCGCTTTGAAACGGGATGACGTCGTCGCAGGCCACGAACACGTTGTCGAACACCACTGAGCCGCTGCCGGTGGTGCGCTGACCAAAGCCGCTCCAGTCGTCGATCACGTTCAAGCCTTCACTGTCACTGCGCACAAACGCTAATTGCTGCACGCCGTTGTCATCTACAACCGAGGTGGGAATGCGCTGTGCATACAGTGCGCCAGTGGCGTAGAACTTGCGGCCAGTGATGCGGTAACCGTGCTCGGCCTTGGCCAAGTGAGTGGTGCGATCATGGGCCGTTTTAGTGCCCAGTTCGGCCAATGCATTACCAAAGCGTTGCCCGGCGAGAACCTCGGCGTAGAACCGTTGTTTTTGTGTCTCGCTGCCGTTCACCCGCAGTACTTCGAGGGCATAAAAATGGTTTTGCGGGATTTGCCCCAGCGAGCCGTCGGCAGCCGAAATAAGGCTCACCACTGCGGCGAGCGTGACGTTAGAAACGCCTGCACCGCCATACGCCTTGGGCACGGTGATGCCCCATAAGCCGGTGTGGGAAAACAGCTCCAGCTCATCAATCGGCAGACGTCGTTCGCGATCACGCACGACGCTGTCACGTTTGAAATAAGCGGCAAGCTCACGTGCTACGCGAATGGCCTCGGCATCGCTTTGGATGACCGGGACTTGTTTGGATATCAGTGACATGGGTGTCTCCGTTAAATCCAGGAATGCCGTGCTGGCAACGTACCGTTTAGGCGATAGGCGCCGATGGCGTGGTACTTCCAGCGCACGGGGTCGTGCAGGGTATGAACGCGTGCGTTACGCCAGTGCCGGTCCAAGTTGAACTCGGCAAGGGTGGCGCGGCTTCCCGCCAGCTCGAAGAGTTTTTCACTGGCCAGTAACGACAGCTCGGTGCTCAGCGCTTTGGCCTCGGCCACGGCAATCGAGGCACGTGCAGCGGCTTGCGCATTAATCGGCGCCGCGCTGACGTCGTCGAGTACGCGACCGGCCTTACGCAGTAACGCTTCGGCGGCATGCAGCTCGATCTGCAATTTGCCGATGTCGGCAATCACGTACGGGTCATCGCTGTTGCGTTCGACCTTGGCGTCGATCCAGGGGCGCGATCGTTCGCGAACAAAGCTGATGGTGTCGGCAATAGCACCTCGGGCAATGCCCAAGTCGATGGCGGCTTGGATCAGCTGCGATATTGCGCCTTGAAGATTCGGGGTTTCAGGCAGGCGCCAGTTGTCGATCACCTGTTGCGCTTCAACAGCGACGTTATTGAGCAGGACGGTGCCGCTGGCGGTGGTGCGCTGGCCAAAACCGGACCAGTCATCAACCACTCGCAAGCCTGGCGAGCCACGGCGGATAAAGGCCATGACTTGCTTACCGTCGTCGTTCAGCGCCTTAACGGCGATCCAGTGCGCAAACAGCGCGCCGGTGGAATAAAACTTCTGGCCATTGATCACGAAGTCATCGCCATCGGCGGTGATCCGAGCTTTCAATTCGAGGGTGTTTTTAGTACCGCGTTCCGGGCCCGCATTACCAATGCGCCAGCCTTGCAGCACGCTGGAGAACAACTGCTCTTTTTGCGAGGGCGTCGCAACGCTTGCAATCAGATTGAGCAGCCCAACCTGGTTTTGCGGTATTTGCCCCAGCGCCGGGTCGGCCGCCGAGATGATGGCGAAGACTTCAGCCAAGGTGACAAATGAGACTTGTGGGCCGCCAAACTCACGTGCAATAGAAATCCCGCCCAACCCACTGCGGGTGAATGCTTCTACAAGCGACCACGGCAGTTTGCGCTGCTGATCGCGATGTGCAGCATGCTCACGGGCGAGGTTGGCCAAGTCGTGAGCGGCTTGGAGGGCTTCGTTGTCGGTGCGCAGGACGTGCGCTTCGAACAACAGGGGCGCGACATCTACGTCGCTGTGTAGTTGTGCATTGGCCAAGAGGGACATTAGTTCCGCTCCTTGGCTGCACGCAATGCCCCGCAAAGGGTAATTGTGTTGCTGACCATACCTACCTCATCTTAGGGGCGCCGCAGGAGCGGCGCGAAGTAAAGCAAGAGAGTCCGGTGGTCCGGTTCATATACCCTAATCGAGTATAAAAACTAAAAAAACTAACTTTTAGGAATATAGATAGATGATTCCTGTTGCTCGGTGGCCATCAGTCCCGCCAGTTGAGGCGTGTCTCCGCGGCGCGCAGTACTTCAGTGGGGGCGGAGTTGATGTAGCGCAGGTTGGAGCCGACTCTCAAGGTCCGGGTTGGCGCCCAGCGAGAGTTGTTGCCCACGCGGTCAATCACGCAGTAAGTGACTTCCAGTTTTGGGTCCTCACCCGCTTCTTGAATGATGTCTGAGGGCACGAATACGCTAACGGGTTTATTGACATCGACTTGGCGCAGCTTAGGCAGGTCGAGGCGCACATCGCCCCACAGCAAGGTGATTTCGTCCTCACTGGCCATGTTGCGATAAGGCTCGATGGTCACGGGAACCCCGCGCTTTATTTGGTTTGAATTGACCCCATAGCGTTGGATCGGGTCGGGGATCATCACGGGGGCGAGCCCTTGGTTTTCTTCTCCGATAACGACGCCGCCGGGGCAGTCAAGTTTGACCAGTACTTTAAGTTGTGCGGAAAGAGCGGGGGTGCTGCCAATGTGCATCACCCGGTAATAAAGACGCGCTGTTCCGTTCTGGATAAAACTTTCGGGTACTCTAAGTGATACTGGGTGACTGACGTCAGAGTTAGAAAGTTGCCGAGAAGATACATAGCAGCCGTCCCAGAATAATTCGATTAAATCGCCTTCTTCCATATTTATATAGGGCGCGACGTTGACCAGCAGTTGTTCGGCCGCGCGGGCGCAGATAGTGTGTTTGTTTGAGGGCGCAAGTGTCGGTGCTGCCAACTTCTGGGTGTGTGAGGTGAATGGCATGTAGGCGAACTCCTGTCTAACTTTTAGGCGGCACAGAGCATAGAGGGTTAAAGCGTCTTGGGGCATCCCAGGAAACCATTGTTTTATCGCTTGAATAATCGGGTAAACAATCCATGTGCACCGTCATTGAGAATGATAAATAGAGATGTTGGATACGGGCTGAAGCGATTTGTTTTATTAGATAAGAGTCTTAGTTGATAAGTGTCAAGGCGCAATGTTGCAATCATTAGTCTCTTGACCATATTCAGAAAGTTCCTACTGGCAAGACGTTTTATAGTCCCCTTCAAGCGGTAGTTTAGGTGAGGTATTAGTTGGTGTGTGGAGTGGGAATTTGTTTGAGGGGCAAGTGACAAGTCGTGCTCGACTAAAAAGTGAGAAGGTGAAGTGGGTTGAACAAAGGCAATGCCTAAAGTTGCTGATAAATAAAGACAAGTCCTACATACGAGATGATAGTTTCGAGTCTACAAGTTAAAGGGCGCCAACCGGAGACGGTCAGTACGCAGGGCGTCTTAGCAATAATTTCACATTCGGTCTGGATAATACGGGCGCTAGGGGCAATCGGTTTTGCCCGCTTTGTGTTATTTAGACATAGCAAATTTCTTGGATGATCACGTTAATGGCCACAGACCCTCTGCAGACCTCGCCTGACCCTCGACCTTCGCGTTTTCGCCTGCGCTGGTATTACTGGCTTTTGCTGCTGGCTGCGCTGTTCTATGGCATCGCGTCAATCTTGCATTGGGATGACCGAGGGGCGTTGTGGGTGCTGGAGCAGTTTGAAAGCCAGAGCGATCAGAATGAGAGTGTCTGGCTGCCTGATTACAGAGTGGTCATTGATGCCAAGCCGATGCCGGGGCTTGAGAAGGATGAAGCTTCCGACCTCGCGTATAACCCAGTCACCAATACCTTGTTTTCAGTGATGGGTAAAAATCCGTTTTTGGTTGAGCTAAGCCTTGAAGGTGATGTGCTGCGTAAGATCCCGCTGGTGGGTTGGAGCAACCCGGAAGGCTTGACCGTAATGGAGAACGGCTTGCTGGGTATTGTCGATGAACGTGATCATTTATTGACCATTGTGAAGGTCGATGCCGATACCAAGACCCTGAACATCAACGACTTTCCTAAATATGACCTTGGCCCCTCAAAAGACCAGAACAAAGCTTTTGAGGCGATTGCTTGGGACCCGCGTCGGCAGCAGTTGTTACTGGGTGAAGAACGTCCGCCAGCGATGTTTGTCTGGAAAAGCGACGGCAGCCAGACCCTTGTGGGCAATAAGCAAAAAGTCCCTAGCGATGAGCTTGATTTGCGTAACTTGTCGGCCTTGAGTATCGACCCGCGCACAGGCCACACACTGGTGCTTTCGGCAGATTCACATTTATTACTGGAGCTGGATGAGCTGGGCGAACAAGTCAGCTTCATGACTTTGTTGCGGGGTTTTAATGGTCTGAAAAGCACCATTCCCCGGGCTGAAGGGGTGACGATTGATAAGCACGGCACCCTGTACATGGTGAGCGAGCCGAACCTCTTCTATCGTTTTGAGAAGAAAGCCAAGTAAATTGTGCCGCCGCTGCCTCAGTTCAGAGGGAGCGGCTTCAGGTTAAGAAGCGCCGATTAAGCTTGAGTTCATGCAACCGTGGTATTTCACCCGGCTGATTTAGTTAGAGCTTCTCTTTATGTCTCGTTTCAGCCGTTCAACCTTTGTACTTTCAAGCGTTATATTTCTGGCGCTGCTGGCTGCTGGGTTCTCAGCGCAGCATTACCGTTTGTTCGACCGCACCTGGTTTAACCTCAGCTTGCTGTGGCAGTCAGCCAACCCTGACGCAATCAATTTGGGTGAGTACCGTGCTGTGCTTCAAGGCCAAAAGATTGATGGGCTTGAGGACAACGTGTCGGCCCTGACCTACGACCCCGTGCGCAAGAGCTTGTTTACCGTGACCAACAAACAGCCGGAGATGGTTGAGCTATCGCTGGACGGTCATATTGTGCGGCGCATACCGCTGGTTGGGTTTGGTGATGCTGAAGCTATCGAGTTCATTGAGGAGAACACTTACGTGATCACCGATGAACACGAGCAGCGGCTGATCAAAGTGAAAATCAATGACACCACCCGCCAACTCAATGCTGCGGATGCCGAGCAGCTGACGCTGGGGATCAACCAGTCCGGTAACAAGGGCTTTGAAGGGTTGGCGTACGACTCGGCTGGCAAGCGGCTGTTTGTGGCCAAAGAGCGAGATCCGATGTTGATTTACGAGGTGCGGGGCTTCCCCCATGACAACCCGAAGCAGCCTTATGCCACCCACGTGGTCACTAATCCGCGCCGCGATGCGCGACTGTTTGTACGTGATTTATCAAGTTTGCAGTTTGATGAGCGCAGCGGCCATTTGTTGGCGCTGTCGGATGAGTCGAAACTGCTCTTGGAGCTGGACATCAATGGCCGCCCATTCAGCACGTTGTCATTGAAAAAGGGACGGCATGGCCTAGAAAAATCAGTGCCACAAGCGGAAGGCGTCGCGATGGACGATGCGGGGACGTTGTACGTGGTGAGTGAGCCGAACCTGTTTTACGTGTTCAAAAAGCCGTGAGTAACACTCTGTAGGAGCTGCCGAGGCACGATGGCTGCGATCTTTTAAAGATTAAAAGATCGCAGCCTGCGGCAGCTCCTACACCCTCACGCGCCGCCATCGGCCCGGGGAAAGGGTTTGAGAGGGTTACTTGCTGAGGGTTTTTACACCTTCAGGTGTGCCCAGCAGCAGCATGTCTGCGGGGCGGGCGGCGAACAAGCCGTTGGTGACGACGCCGACGATGGCGTTGATCTGACGCTCCAGCTCCACTGGGTTGGTGATCTGCAAGTTGAACACGTCAATGATGATGTTGCCGTTATCCGTCACCACGCCTTCGCGGTACGCCGGGTCGCCGCCCAGCTTAACCAGCTCGCGGGCCACGTGGCTGCGTGCCATTGGGATCACTTCAACCGGCAGCGGGAAGGTGCCTAACACCGGCACCAGCTTGCTGGCGTCAGCAATACAGATAAAGGTTTTAGCCACCGCTGCCACGATTTTTTCGCGGGTCAGGGCCGCACCACCGCCTTTGATCAGGTTGAGGTTTTCGTCACTCTCATCGGCACCGTCTACGTAGAACTCCAGGTCGCTGACCGTGTTCAGTTCATACACCGGGATACCGTGACCTTTGAGGCGCGCTGCGGTGGCTTCGGAACTGGCCACGGCGCCGTCAAAAGCCCCTTTGTGCAAGGCCAGTGCGTCAATGAAGCAGTTGGCTGTGGAGCCGGTGCCGACCCCAATGATGCTCTTGTCATCCAGGCGTGGAAGGATGAAATCGACAGCAGCTTGGGCTACGGCCTGTTTGAGTTGATCCTGGGTCATGCGGGCTCCGGGGCGGAAAGAGTAATAAACAGAAGGGCGTGGAGTATAACCCAAGCCTATAAAACCTTTGGATTCGTATGGTCGCCCGTGTAAACGCTGGGTTAGACTCCTTGGTCCTGCCAACCGCCCAGTGAAGCTTTCCGATGCTCGAACAGTACGTAAAGAAGATACTCACCTCGCGCGTTTATGACGTCGCCGTAGAAACCCCATTACAGCCTGCCAATCAGCTTTCTCAGCGTCTGGGTAACCAGATTTTGCTAAAGCGCGAAGATCTGCAGCCGGTGTTTTCATTCAAGATTCGTGGCGCTTACAACAAGCTCACGCACTTGAGCGATGCCGAGCGCGCGCGTGGCGTGGTGACCGCATCGGCGGGTAACCATGCTCAAGGCTTGGCGCTGGCCGCCAAGGTGCTGGGGGTTAAAGCCACCATCGTCATGCCTAAAACCACCCCTGAGATCAAGATTGAAGGCGTGCGTTCACGGGGCGGTATTGTGGTCCTACACGGTGACTCCTTCCCTGAAGCCCTGGCGTACTCGCTGCAACTGGTTGAACAAAAAGGCTACGTTTACGTACATCCCTATGACGACCCGCATACCATCGCCGGGCAGGGCACCGTGGCGATGGAAATTCTGCGTCAGCACCCGACGCCGCTGGATGCGATCTTCGTGCCGGTGGGCGGTGGCGGACTGATTGCCGGTATTGCGGCGTATGTGAAATACCTGCGGCCAGACATTAAAGTCATTGGCGTCGAGCCTGATGACTCCAACTGCCTGCAAGCCGCGATGGCCGCTGGTGAGCGCGTTGTCTTGCCAAGCGTCGGGATCTTCGCGGATGGCGTCGCCGTGGGGCAGATTGGCCAGCACACGTTCGATATCTGCAAAGACTACGTCGACGAAGTGATCACCGTGAGCACCGATGAAATTTGTGCGGCCATCAAGGACATCTTCGATGACACGCGCTCGATCACCGAGCCTTCGGGTGCGTTGGGCGTTGCCGGGATCAAAAAATACGTAGAACAACGCGGCGTGCGTGGCCAGACGCTGGTGGCCATCGACTCGGGTGCCAACGTTAACTTCGACCGACTGCGCCATGTCGCCGAACGGGCCGAGCTGGGTGAAGGTCGCGAAGCCATCCTCGCCGTGCCCCTCCCCCAAGTGCCGGGCA
>NZ_LLWH01000068.1 GCF_001411475.1 Pseudomonas endophytica
GCAGCGTATTCAGCAAACCTATAAGGAAAACCCGCGCATAGCTGTCGGACTCGGTGTAATCAATTAAATGCTGCGCAATACCAAACCCGGCACTGCGCTCCAGAAAGTCGAACCCCGAGGTAATCCCCCGGTGTTGCAGGTTGGTCTGAGTGTTGTGGAACAAATACCAACCGACGAACACCACCAACGCAACGGTGATGATCTGAAATACCCACGCACGCACTCTAGGATCGCTGAGACTGAGGTTCTGTTTAGGAACGCTGTAGTGATTGAGCATGAAATCTCTCGCAAAGAATGGAATAGACCATCAGCCAACGGTTGCCCGTCGGCTGACAGACCCGTCAACGATCAGCGCACGGGGGGTGCGTATTGAATGCCGCCGTTGTTCCATAGCGCGTTCATGCCACGGTCGATTTGCAGCGGGCTGCTCTTACCGAGGTTTTTTTCGAACACTTCACCGTAGTTGCCCACTTGCTTAACGATTTGTACGACCCAGTCCTTCCTCAGTTTCAGGTCTTTGCCGTATTCGCCATCAGCGCCCAGCAAGCGGGCTACGTCCGGGTTTTTGGTGGTCTTGGCTTGATCTTCAACATTTTGCGAGGTGATACCGGCTTCTTCAGCATTGAGAAGGGCGAAGCCCACCCAGCGCACGATCGCCAGCCACTCGTCGTCGCCGTTACGCACCATGGCACCCAGCGGCTCTTTGGAAATGGTTTCTGGCAAGACCACGTAGTCCTCTGGGTTGGCGAGCTTGCTGCGTTGCGCGTAGAGCTGGGATTTGTCGGAGGACAGTACATCGCAACGTCCACTCTCAAGGGACTTGGCGCTTTCATCGGAGGTGTCGAACGTGATCGGAGCGTACTTCAGGTTGTTGGCTCGAAAGTAATCGGAAACGTTCAGCTCCGTGGTTGTCCCGGCCATAATGCAAATAGTCGCGCCATCCAGCTCTTTGGCGCTTTTGACGCCCAGCTTGTGGTTAACCAAGAAGCCAACGCCATCGTAGTAAGTGACGAAGCCCGGAAATTTCATGCCCATGCCCGCATCACGGGAACTGGTCCAGGTGGTGTTGCGCGACAGAATGTCGACTTCGCCAGACTGAAGGGCGATGAAGCGCTCTTTGGCATTCAATTGGCTAAATTTGACTTTGCTGGCATCACCCAACACGGCTGCGGCCACCGCGCGACAGAAGTCAGCATCAATCCCGAGGATCTTGCCTTTGGCATCCGGAACCGAGAAACCGGGTAACCCATCGGAAACACCGCAGTGAATCATGCCTTTCTTCTGTATGGCGTCCAGTGTGGAGCCTGCAAAGACGTGACTGCTAAGGCAGGTCATGGAAACCAGAGAGAAGGCAAGCCAAGTACGTTTGGACAAAATCATTCCAATACCTCAAGTTATAGTTCGTTGTTGTTTTTATCAGACGCTTGAGTGTCGACGAGTAGGCGCGCAAAGGTGATAGGGCATAAGTTATTTCCTAAGTCCTAGTACGTTAAGTGCCTCGCTGACAGTGTTAAACGGTGCCGCAGTACAGATAATTAAGCGCTACTTTTATTAAAGTAAACGCCAGAAGCGTTAGATGTTTTTGTGTGGAGAAGTTCTTGGACTAAAGAAGCCCAAACTAATCCCTGTGTTGTCCCTCCCGCATAAGTGGCCCCCGCGGCAATTCGATTAAATGCGCACCAGTGAACAATTGATAATCCATCTAAAGTGCCGGGGCGAGCGCAGTCGATTATTGTTAAGTTGCCCTGCTCAATGGCTCGGTTGTAAGACCTTGGGAAGTGTCGTGCTATCGCCGCCAAACAAGCCGCGAGTACTTGGTCCTTATAGGCCGGTGCTGAATCTGGCGGAACTTGACCGCCAGAGACAAGAATGTCATTTCCGTCTAGGCGGCAATTCATGACCCCGATGGGCAGGTCGTACTGAAGTTTGAACCCACGCAAGTTAGCACCTTCATAGCCCACCGCACTCAGCTTGAAAAACCAGCCCATGATCGGGATCACGTTAGGTTGTTCTACGCCCATGGCAGTGACCACAAAGTGCTTTTTACTGAGTTCGGTAATGTGGGCCCGGCTTAGATGCTCGGGCACGAACTGAATACCTGCGCGCTGCAACAGCGTCACTAACGCTGCCATTAATGTGCGGAACTCCAAGTCGTAGCCCGATACCTCAATCGCGCGATCCATCCCCGTCACGCCATACCTTGCCTGCACTTGTTGTTGACTGATCTCTAGGGGCTCAGCCCCCGGCTTACCGCTCGGCCATGGCCGCTTTTCGATAGCGCGTTGCTCTTGGATCGCGGCGTCTATGTCATTGGCATGCTCCCTGTAAGCGCGAACGATGCCCTTTTTGGCGAAGGGTTTTAAGGATGGATTGTCGATTAAAAGTTTTTCAAATAACTCTATGCCTGCGCGGTTGCACTCAACGGCCAAAGACTGATTGGCAGGAAACAGGTGGGGGTTGTGCTGTGGCTTCGCAGCCGTCTCTGTGGCAGACAGATGGCGCATGTTCACAGGCTTATGGCTGGCGCCATCGCTCTCCTGATCCTTGCCGTAGACCGTGACGTGGTAGTTCGCCAAACGACACATCAGCGCTTGTAACAGGCCATTGATACCTCTGCCGATGATCGACACATGAGGTGCGCCAGCCTCTGGCGGTTCACAAGGAATCGTCAACGATTGCGCAAGTTTGCGCCTCACAAGACTGCGCAGCGCCACCAGGCTTAGTTGGACTGAGACGGCATAATCCAAGTCGTGATGACAGGCTTGGGTAGTGGCTGCCTGTGTTGTCAGCATCGCGGGCTTGCACCACGTGGCAGCGCTGCAGCCTAGGGTTTGAGTGCGCAGACGAAATGCATCCAAGGTGCTTGGCCCGTAGTCCAAAACAAGCTGGATGCCTTTAGTGATCGCCAGTGCTCGTAATGCGTCATCGCTAAAAACATCTGGTTTGGCGACACAGACCAAACGAGCCTGTCTGTGCATCGACGCAATAAGCTTCTGATCAAGGCGATGATCGGTGTCTTTATTCAGGGGTAAGCAGATAGCGAGTGCACAGGCGCCTTGCAGGGCATCTTGCCAGTCCACGACAAATGACACTCTGCTGTCGCAAAAGACTTTGTCCAGAGGACCCTGCGCATGACCGTATTGAACTAACACCTTGATTCGAATTTCAGGGTCTTGTGCCAGCAGCAACTTAACCAGCGCTTTTCCCACATTGCCAAATCCCAGTACGCAAACATCGTGGGGGAGGGAGCCATCCGCTAACGTTAACCAGTGCGCGATAAAGGCAGCCACATGCGGGGCGTTGACCCCTGGTGTATGGGTGACTCGAATGTGGTTGGGTTCACACAAGTCCAGTCGCACCTTATCTAAGCTTGAGCCTCTGCGAACCAGAAAGAGGTCTCCAAATGGGTGGGATAGGCGCCATTGGTTAATAACCTCTTCATCTATAGCTTGGTCGCCGACAACAAGGGTTGAAGGACGCAGAAGCCCAATCTGTATGAGCAACGTTTGCTTGGTTAATGTGGGGGGAAGAAAAACAATATTACGCGGTGCATGTGTTTTCCAACTGTCTGACGCCGGTGCGATATGTAAGATATTTTCGGACGTGGCTATTAATGATGCAGCAACAGGCGGAACGCAAGAGAGCCTCATAGCAATATCTCCAACAATGTTGATCTGCTAATGCCTCACGCAGAAGCATTAAATAAAGTTGGGGTCTACGAAAACAGGCTTGAACTTTATTCGCGACAGGTCGTGTTGTTTGAATTGATTGCTTTAAACGTTAAATAGGTCGGGTGTGGGCTGTCAGTCGCGGCCGTGGCACGCCAGAGAGTTAAGGAGGTCTTTAGAATATTCATTATTGAGTCCTTAGGTTTAAGTTGGGTGCCTATTTACCTGTGCAACGCTAGCAGTAACTAGCATCAAGGTATGTAGGACGCTTCCTAAATTTCAAGATTGCTTTATTTAGGGTGGAGGAGAGTTGGCTAAAACTTGGCCACAGACGCCCACGATTGGGGCGTTGCTGGAGGCGCTGGTAGCGGGTCTGATACCGGGGTTATAGCGGCAGTACGCGGTTATTGATGACGTTTTTCATCACCAGCGTCGACACCAGCCGCTGTACGTTGGGCAATGAGGTGAGGTGTTCATCATAAAGTCGTTGGAAGGCCGGTAAGTCCTTGGTGATCACTTGCAGCAGATAGTCCGGGTCGCCGAACAGCCGTTGCGCTTCGATGATCTGCGGGATCTGCGGCAGCGCCGCCTCAAAGTCAGCGATGGCTTGGCGGGTCACTTCGCGCAAGGTAACGAACACAATGGCTGAAAAGCTCAAGCCCAGTTCTTTCGGCGCGAGCAAGGCGCGATAGCCAAGTATGACGCCAGACTCTTCAAGCGCACGTACCCGTCGATGGCACGGCGAGAGGCTCAGCCCCACGCGTTCTGCCAGCTCGGTGAGAGACAAGCGGCCATCGGCATGCAGCTCAGCAAGAATCTTGCGGTCTATACGATCCATTAGGTAGAACCTTCTAGTTTGAGAGTGCTATAGAGGTATAAACGAAAGATAATCCTATCAGGATTTACTTATTCTTCTACTGGCTGCTAACGCATTGAAACGGCGTCCTGCACACCCCTCCCAGCTCAATGTAGAAGGTAGAAACCTGTGACTCTCAGTGTGTTAGCCGCTTTTTGGGCGGTGTCGTTTTTATTCATCATCACCCCCGGCGCCGACTGGGCCTACGCCATTTCGGCGGGTATGCGTGGGCGGCTGGTAACACCTGCGGTGGCGGGTTTGCTCTCGGGGCACTTGTTGGCAACGGTGATTGTGGCAGCGGGTGTCGGCGGATTAGTGGCCAGCAACCCGATGATCCTGCGGGTGATGACCATCGCTGGCGCCGGGTATTTGCTCTGGCTGGGAGTCAGCATGATCCGCCACCCCTCAACGCCTGAGTCGGCGTTGGGGCAAGTTGCCGATTCAGGGCTACGCTGGGCTTGGAAGGGCTTTTGCGTCAGCGGGTTGAACCCAAAGGTCTTTTTGCTGTTTTTGGCGTTGTTGCCGCAGTTCACCGACCCGCTGTCTGTGTGGCCGATTCCGGCGCAAATCGTCGCCTTGGGCGCACTGCATGCGTTCAGTTGTGGCGTGGTGTATCTGCTGGTTGGCTTCGGCGCCAAAGCCGTTTTACAAACGCGTCCTGCTGCAGCGCAAATCGTCAGCCGTGTGTCGGGTGTCATCATGATCGTCATTGCAGTGGTATTGCTGGCCGAGCAAATGCTGCACGTTTAGCGTTGAAGCGAGTCCGAGACTTAACCCATCTACATCTAGGAGCAGAACGTGAGTGAGACGGATACCTCGCCGCACGCGGTGATCGAATTTTGGAAGCAAGCCGGGCCTAAATACTGGTTTGCCAAGGACGAAGCCTTTGATAAACGGTTTCGTGAGACGTTCTACACGGCTCATTTTAAAGCCGCCAAACGTGAGCTGGAGCCTTGGCTGAGCGAGGCCGAGAGCGCCCTGGCGTTGCTGTTGTTACTGGATCAATACCCGCGCAATGCCTTTCGCGGCACCGCGCATATGTTTGCCACCGACCCGTTGGCGCGATTTTATGCCCACCAGGTGATTGAGGCTGGCCATGATCAACAGATCAACATGGCCCTGCGCGGGTTTTGTTATTTGCCCTTTGAGCATTCCGAAGATCCAAACGACCAGCGTCTGTCGTTGCAATTGCACGAGCAGCTTGAGCCCAAAGACACCCGCTGGGCCAAAGAACACGCAGACATTATTGAGCGCTTTGGGCGCTTCCCGCATCGCAACGCGGTATTGGGCCGTGTTTCGTCCGAGCAAGAGCTCAGGTTTCTCAATGAAGGCGGTTTCGCCGGTTAGCCCTGAGCGTTGCTCTTTACCTTGATTCATCAGGGGCTTTTTGAAGGCCCCTGTCATCGCTAACGATCGAAAGAAATGATCTGGGTCTCGTGAACGGTTTTCGGGCTGAGCTATATTGGCGCCTGTCTGAACACCTTGACCTGATGCGGAGTTAACGATGAAGTACCGAGCCTTACTGACCCTTCTTCTGACGCTCAATGCTGGGCTGTTAAGTATTGAGGCTGTGGCGGCGGGCGACGCAGAGGCGGGCGGAAAGTTGTACAGCAAAACCTGTGGCGGCTGTCACAGCATTGGCGAAAACGCCCGCAGCGGCTTTGGCCCGCACTTAAATGGTGTGATTGGCCGACACGCCGGGAGTTTGCCCAATTACCAATACTCGCAGGCCATGAAAGACTCCGGCGTGGTGTGGACCCCTGAAATGCTCGCTGCCTATATCGAAGCGCCGAAAAAAGTCGTCAAAGGCACCCGCATGATTTTCTGGGGCATCAGCGACCCTGAGAAAATCGCCAACTTGCTGGCCTACATCGAAACCTTTAACGACCAGTGATCAGACCAAGTTCACCGGTCAACTAACATGCGTACGGCTGCCACCCGCGCACGTCACAGTTACTGAGCCGTGCCGCGGCCGATCGTGCCCTTGATTACTACCTGCACAACCATAAGCCTCCACGGCCCGTGGATCTGGCCACGTATGCCATACCCGACAGCGTCAATTTAGAAGCGGTTTTGGCCCAGGCGTCAGACTTGTTGCGCGGCATGGTTGCTTCGGCGAGTGAGGCGGGGAATGGTTTGAGCGGCAATCAGCGCGATGTGGTGCTATCTATAGGGCACTGGCCAAGACCTTTGTCGATACATCGCTGGACCGTCTGGTCACGCACTAAACGGCCCGCGCCTGAGTGCAAGCAGGCGCGTTAAGTATCTCGGTGTTCAAACCACGACTGCTTCAGAAAACCGTAATCCCACTAAGTAGACTGTCGACGAATACGACCTGCATTGCCACGAGTGGAGGCAGGTGTCGGTCCAAATAAGTGGTGCGAGTCTCTGTAGAGCGGAGGACTAATGGCTCCTCTTGCTCGTAGCTCTCCAATTTCAACCCGCTGCGCATCGATTGTATTTAAGGCCCGTGTTAACTCATCGTGAGCTGCTTGGGCTTGAGTGCCCATTTGATCCAATTGATGTTCTAGCTGCGCCCCGTGGCGCAGGAAAAACGGAGGCATGCTGTTCAAGTAGTCGTCTATAGAATTTCCTATTGCGATAGTTGCAACACCTATCGCCACGGCTTTGCGGCCCTCTGCACCACCTATATCTATCCCCCTGTCAATAGCAGCTCCACCGACCATGTAAAGAAGCTTGGGGCATGCGCGCGCTATGGTTTCTAAGGGATGATCCATAAATTCAAATAAAAATCTACCCGCTCGTCTCACTAAGACGGTGATTAGAGCTTTTACAAAATGACCGGTTGGATCAGTTCTAAGTAATGGATTGCCGTTGCAATAAGCGTATGAATTAACCCCTCCTTTCCCAAACGGGCTCCAACTGTCCGGGCTATTAAAGCGCATCAATACCGGGTTAAACGCCCGATACCCATTGCCCAACACATAATGCCCCGTGACCGGTTCAGCGCGTTCGCCATTAAAACCCAACACACTTGACAGGCCGCTTTCAGCCGGGCGATGGCCATACACGTTATAAGCCATGGGCTGGATTTTATCGGGGTTTACCGTGTGCAAGACCGAACGCTGCAGGTCGGTGGCCAGCAGGTTGCTGACACCCGCCCCGCCCTCGGCCAACAAGTGATCCCCCACCTGAAACACACTGCGCTGCACCACGCCCTGAATCTCGGTGGTCATGCGCGATCTGTTGTAAAAGCGCTGAATGCCTGCCGTTTGGATCAAGCGGTTCAGTGGGTCGTAGGTATAGAAGACTGTGGGCATGTTTGCGCTCGCCGTGTAAAGGGGTCAACACTTAGCTTGCATCGGCACGGCGCGGCTGCCTACTAGCAGATCTGCTAGGGTCTGTTCCCGCTTTGCACTAACCCATGGATCTATAAGAGCGAGCTCGTATTTGGAGAGACTTACCCAAGACATTCGGAGGCTGGAGTAAGTTCTACAAGCGCTTCAATGCGTAGTCCGCCTCAGGCAAGTGGCTCAAGGCATTTCAGTCGCTTGTGGCTGACCCGGATATGGAGTGGGTTTTCATTGGTGGTCGCTGGTTGTACCTTTGTGATCGGTTTGCTGTGTTTGCCTGAAACGCGCTTCGATAAAGATGAGAGCGTTGAATTGGCTGATGATTCGATCAGGGTCGTGCCAGCGAAATAACGTTTGAGGCGTTGCACCGCTAAGGTGTAGCGCCCACTCGACGGATCACCGTTGCTAGAGTTGTAACAATCTGCAAGAATTGAGAATCGTTTTCATTAAGTATTCTCGCAATGGCCACTCATTCCAGTGTTGCCCACGCCAATTTGACTGTCCGCCAAACCCTGTTGCACCAACTGTTTGGTGATCATCATGGGTGGCTATTCGAGCGGCTGCGGGCGCGCTTGGGTTGCCCCAGCGATGCGGCAGACATGGCCTCGGAAACCTTTGTGCAGGTCGTCGCGCTGGACGATCCGCACTCGATACGCGAGCCGCGTGCCTTGCTCACAACGATTGCCAAGCGGCTGATGTACGCCAGTTGGCGCCGTCGTGATCTGGAGCGTGCGTACTTGGACGCGCTGGCGAATGAGCCGGAGCAGTTTGCCCCTTCGGCAGAACAACAGGTGATGGCGGTTGAAGCGTTGATTGAGATCGACCGCTTGCTCGACGGCCTTTCCTCGCGAGCCCGCGCAGCGTTTCTATATAGCCAATTGGATGGCATGACTTACGCCGATATTGCTCGTGAGCTGGGCGTGTCTGCGCCGCGCGTTCATCAATATGTGGTGCAGGGGTTGCGTGCGTGTTTCGAGGCGCGGACATGAAGCCCTCGCTGTCTTCAGCCGTGCAGGAGGCCATTAACTGGATGGCCTGTCAGCGCTCCGGTTATTTCGATGAGCAACAGCAGCAGTCCTTTGAGCAATGGTTGGCTGCGGATTGGCAGCATCAAGAGGCTTGGCAGCAACTGCAACAGCGATTGCAGGCGACCTTTGGGGGTGTCGACGGCGTTTCGGGGCGTGCGCTAGCCAGGGAGCGGCCAGTGCGTCGGCGCACTGTACTGCGCGGCGCGTTGGCGTTGGGCGGGCTGGCTGCGGGTAGTTATTGCCTGACACAGCCGGGTTGGCAGCTAGCGGGTTTGCGTTACGACTTGAGCACGGGGACTGCCCAGCGCGAAAGCATCTCTTTGCCCGATGGCTCGTCTTTACTGCTCAACGCGCAGAGTACGGCGAATCTGAATTTCGACGGGCGCAAGCGTGATATCGAGTTGCTCAGCGGCGGTGCCATTGTTGATGTGCGGGCCAGTGACCGTGATGCGCTGCGACTGTGTTCACAGTTGGGCGTGATGAGCATGGGCGAGGGGCGCTGCATGATGATGTTGTCCCAAGGCGCAGCGCAGGTCTGGGCGCTGCAAAAAAGCGTGCAGGTCACTCACCGCGATGGCACCCGGGTAACCTTGAAAGAAGGGCAGGGTGCCCGTCTCAGCGCCAGCGGTATTGAGTTGACTGGTACTTCTGCGAACAGCGCGTCAGGCTGGTCGAAAGGGGTGCTGGAAGTCCACAACCAAACGCTGGCCACGGTCATTGACGCCTTGCGCCCTTATCACAAGGGCGTGCTGAGCCTGAGCCCAGACACCGCGCACTTGAGGATATCCGGCCTGTTCAGCCTTGATCACAGCGAGCAGGCGCTGGCCGCGATGGCGGATGTGCTGCCGTTGCGCGTCGACTCTTTCCTTGGCCTCTGGACGCGAGTGACCCTGAGTTGATAGGCGTTAAAAAAATATTTTTCGTCGCCCCTTAATATTTCCCTGGCTCAACGCACAAGGAAGACAGTACTGCGTTTTTGCAGCTGTTCTGTCCTGCTCCCGGAGAGTCACTCATGCGTTCCCAGCTCCTTTGCCCGCTGGCCATTGCTATCAGCGTTCTTGTTGCGCCTGTCAGCATTACCCACGCTGCGCAGGCAGACCCTGCCGCTGCGTTGCACGCTTATGCTTTGCCCGCGGGATCGTTGGAGTCGACATTGATCGCCATTGGCCAGCTCAGTGGCCGCCAAGTGGTGTTTTTGCCGGACGATGTCAAAGGCCGTCAGGCCCACAAGGTGTCGGGCACGCTGACAGCGGAGCAAGCCGTTGAGCAGGCGTTGCAGGGCAGCGGGCTGTCGTTATTGATCAGCGGCAGTGGTGCGCTGACCGTGCAGCCTGATAGCGATGTGCTGACCTTGGGCGTCTCGAACATTAATGCGGTTGCCGATGAAGAGTCGGCCTACGGCCCGGTCTACGGCTACGTGGCCAAGCGCGCCGCTAGCGGGACTAAAACCGACACGCCGTTGATCGAAACTCCGCAGTCGATCTCGGTCGTCACCCGCACTGAAATGGACGCTAGAAAGAGCGACACACTGGCCGACGCGCTGGGTTACACCCCAGGTTTTGTTAGCCAGCCGAACGGGTTCAGTCGGGTCGCGGATGACTACACGCTGCGTGGCTTTAACGTGGGATCTGGCACGGGCGGCATGCTGCTCGATGGCATGAAGTTGCAGTCCAGTGTGTATGATGGTGGCATTGAGCCGTTTGGCCTAGAGCGTGTCGAAGTCCTTAAAGGGGCCTCTTCGGTGCTGTATGGGCAACTTTCACCCGGTGGTCTGATCAACGCCGTGAGTAAGCGTGCCAGCGCCACACCGCTGCATCAGGTCAGCGCCGAGTACGGCAGTCACAATCGCAAGCAGTACACCTTCGACCTCGGCGGGCCACTGGACGATCAAGGTGAGTTTTCGTATCGGCTCAATGGGCTTTGGCGCGACGCCGACACTCAGGTGGACCACATTCGTGACGATAAACGCTTTATCGCGCCTGCCTTTACTTGGAAGCCAAACGAAGACACCTCACTGACAATACTCGCCAGCCACACCGAGGCGCTGACCGGCCTGACGCCTCCGCTTACCTACGCCATGACCACCTACAGTACCCAGCCAGGTCCAAAAATAGGCCCCGACGACTTTGTCGGTGAGCCGGGTTACGATCACTTCAACAGCCGCATAGACATCCTCGGCTATATGTTTGAGCACAGCTTGAGCGACACCCTCAAGGTTCGCCATGCCTTGCGCTATTACCAATCCAACGTGTCATGGAATTACCTGCTGCCGTACACCCTGACCGGCAACACGCTCACCCGTCGCTACAGCGAGCGTGATGAGCATTCCACCGGTTGGACCACCGACAACAACGTCGAATGGACGATTGAGTCGGGGCGCTGGCGTCACACCCTGCTGGCGGGTGCCGACTACTACCACAAGACTTATGACACCCATCGCCACATTAGCGCGACGGTTGCGCAACTTGCGCCGAGTCTCGACTTATCACGCTTTGCTTACACCGGTGTCGGGCCTAATACTGCGCCAGAGTCTGGTTGGGAGATTCACAGCCGTCAGGCGGGCATTTACCTGCAAGACCAGATCACCTTCGATGATCGCTGGGTGCTTCTGTTAGGTGGCCGACAAGACTGGGCAGAAAGCCGAAACTACTCCTTCGCCAACCAAACCCGCACACCGCGCAGCGATCAAAAGGCGACCGGGCGCGTCGCGCTGCTGTATTTGTTTGATAACGGCATTGCGCCATACGTCAGCTACAGCCAGTCGTTCCAACCCGCCGATGTCGCCAACCCCGGTGTGGCAGGAACCTTCGACCCCATTGAAGGTGAGCAATACGAAGTCGGTATTCGCTACCAGCCGCCCGGTGGAAACACCTTACTCAGTGCGGCGTTGTACTCGCTGACGCAGACCAATGCGATCACCTATGACGCCCTGACAGCGCAGTACGAGCAATATGGTAAAAGTCGCTCCAAAGGTGTGGAGCTTGAAGCGAAGACTCAGTGGACCGACAACTTGAGCATGACCGCGGCGTACACCTACACCGATGCCCATGTGCTGGAAGACAACGTGGTCAGCAACGTGGGCAAGCGCCTAGAAGGCGTGCCTTACCACAACGCGTCGTTTTGGACCGACTACGGCTTAGCCGAGTTTGGCCTGCCACAGCTCAAAATCGGGCTGGGTGCGCTGTATACCGGTACGACGCGCACTTCGCCGCTTATCACCGATCGTAAGATCCCGGCCTACAGTCGCTTCGATGCCCGCATCAGCTACGACATTGACGAGCACTGGCAGCTGACGGCGAAGGCGCAAAACCTGACCAACGAGTCTTACCTGTCGTGCAGCACCTCGTGCCGCTATGGCGATGAGCGCAGTGTCATTGGCGCGGTGAGCTATCAGTGGTAAAGCAGGGGCAGGCCGCAGCGTCCCGGCGCTATCGACTCGCGGTGCTATCGCGGGTGATAGCCGCAGGGGTGGGGGGTTACACCTTGACCGCGCTGTGTACTGCCTGCCTTGCGTTGAGCTTGCCGCTGCCGCGTGTCGAGGCAGCGGTTAGCGCGACACTCCCGGCCTTTCTGATCTTGTGTTTGGCGGTGATCTGGGTGTTTGCGGCACGTTCGGCCTGGCTTGCTTGGTTTGGGCTGCTTGTGCCTTGCCTGATGCTGGGCGCTGGCTACCTTTGGTTATCAGGCATTGGATTGCCGGGAGTGACGTCATGAAAAACGGCTTCCGGCAAAGCATGGCCTGGCTGCACACGTGGTCTGGATTGATCGTCGGCTGGCTACTGCTAGCGATTTTCGTGACCGGTAGCGCCAGCTATTACCGCAGTGAAATCACCGGCTGGATGAACCCGCAGATCCAGCCCTCTGCACCGTTCAAAGAGAGTCAATCGCTCAGGCACGCGATGGACTGGCTACAAACCCGAGCGCCGGAGGCAACCTCTTGGCTGATTGACCTGCCCACCGAACGCCTGCCTGTCACTCAAGTCATGTGGCAAGACGCAGGGGAGCGACGCTACAACAGCGCGTTGCTCGACCCCTCCTCAGCGCAACTCTTAGCGTCGCGTAAGAGCTTTGGCGGGGATTTCTTCTACGGCTTCCACTTTCAACTGAGTCTGCCGCCCTTGATAGGTCGCTGGATTGTCGGCATTGCCAGCATGTTGATGTTTATCGCCATCGTCAGCGGAGTGATCATTCACCGGCGCATTTTCAAAGACTTCTTCACCTTTCGACCGGGCAAGGGCCAGCGTTCTTGGCTCGACGCGCACAACACCTTGAGCGTGCTGGCGCTGCCCTTTCATGTGCTGATCACTTACACCGGTCTAGTCACGTTGATGTTCATGTACGTGCCGTGGGGCATTGATTTGGTTTACGGAAAAGAGCGTGGGGCATTTTTGAGTGAGGTTCGCGACTTCAGCGCGCCCATAGCGCCAGCCTCCGAAACAGCCCCATTGGTGCCCTACACCAGTGTCATCGAGCAAGCCCGTCAGTATTGGGGTGAGGGGCACATCGCACGCGTGGCGATCAGTTCGCCCGGTGTGGCCAACGCGCGTATCGAACTGATCCGAGACACCCGGGATCAACTCTCCTTCAGGCCTCAGCGGTTGGTGATTGGCGGCGTGGGAGGTGAACTGATCGAAACGGTCGCGCCTGCGGGGCCAGCCAAGGCGTTTTACAACGTGATGTATGGTCTGCACATGGCGCACTTCGCCGACCCGTTGCTACGTGTGCTGTTATTTCTTAGTGGTCTGGGGGGGAGCGCAATGATCGCCACCGGTTTGCAGTTGTGGGTGATCAAACGTCGAGGCAATGCAACCAAGGGCCTATACCGTCGAATCGAAGGCTTGAACGTGATGGCGGTGCTTGGCTTGCCATTGGCCATGGGCTCTTATTTTTGGGCAAACCGCTTACTGCCCGACGACCTGCTTGGGCGGGAAATCCGTGAAATACAGGCGTTTTTCTGCGTCTGGCTGCTGACACTGTTGCACGCGCAAATACGTGCGCCGCGTCACGCTTGGCGGGAACAGGCATTACTTTGCGCGCTGGGTTTCGCGGGGCTGCCAATACTCGACTTCGCAACCGGCCCAGATGCGCTCAATGGTTTCAATGGGGTCAGCCTTTTGCTCGCCATCGGTTTTGCCTATGCGGCGTGGCGACTCTATCGTGCCCCGGCGAAGCTCGGCCCAGCGCCTCGGTCAACTGCCACCTCATCCCGCCCTCGCGAATCCAGAACATGAGCGTACTCACCTGGGCTGCATTGCTCTACGCGGCACTGACGGCTTTGAGCTTGTCAGTGAGCCGTCACTCGCGCGACGTCTTCAACGGCCGCCCGACCTTGCTCAGCCCACGCAGCTTGCGTTGGCTCGGCTTCACCGGCATCGCCGCCTCCCTCATCTACTGTTTGATCGCCGCACCCAGCGGCCGGTCATGGGTGATGTGGTTCGGCGCGCTTACTGTCTTAGGCTATGGGCTCAACACGGCTCTGGCCTACGTCCCGCGGCTGGTCCCATTAGCAGGGCAGTGCGCGTTCGGCGTGGCGTTGG
This sequence comes from Pseudomonas endophytica, assembly GCF_001411475.1. GTDB lineage: Bacteria > Pseudomonadota > Gammaproteobacteria > Pseudomonadales > Pseudomonadaceae > Aquipseudomonas > Aquipseudomonas endophytica. The sequence goes on from NZ_LLWH01000068.1 coordinate 14,404, forward strand.
TTGTTGGGGTGATGGGGAGGCCAATGGGGTAGCCCAGGAAGCGATGCCTGCCCCGAACTAAAAGAAACCCAAGAAGCACTAATAACGATGCTCTTTGCGCTTAAACGCTTAGCACTTCGCTTTTAGAGCCGTATCGAACCGACTTAATCAGTGGCGTTACATAGCTTTCAAGCTGCTTTCCTAAATCTGCGCTAGAAGACTTCTTTCTCATGTCCAAGGCTCGCTTTAGCCACTCAAGCATCTTTGCTTATCGTTATTTCGGGTGCATGACTGACTGGAAAGTTAACCGAGCGGGCGATAAAACATTTTTCGTGTGCTTTTTGATGCAGAGCATGAGCCTTTTCAATGTCAGCCCCCGAAGCCACTATCACCTTTGGCCTCAAAACAACGGAGGTGAATTGCCCCGCGCCGTGACTCTCCTCGACCATGGCGCCTTGTGCATTATCCTCGTAGCCCACCACCACAATTCCGGCCTCGGCGCAAAGTCCCAAGTACCACAGTTTGTGGCACGCCGACAGTGATGCAACCAGTAGCTCTTCTGGGTTCCAGCGTGTTGAGTCGCCCCGAAAGCTAGGGTCGGATGAGCCTTCAATCAGTGACTTGCCGCTCGCTCGGATCTCATGTGCACGGCTATAACCGCGATACGATGAGCTCCCTGTGCCCTCATTTCCAGTCCAAACAACTTGGACGTCATAGCGGTGTACTTTGTCTGTCATTTGATCGTTCCGAGGAGTGAGCTTCCGGGAGGCAAGGTATTTGCGCAGGCTTCAGCCTGTCATTCAGCAAACTTCAAGCTAAGCTAGCGTGCACTATTGCATGCTTGGAAGCGCTTTATGAAGACAGTGATGGAACGGTTAGAGAAATGGTTAGAAGCCCATCTTCCTGAATTACGCCAGGATCTGGCTCCGGGCTGTTCGGAGGCTGAACTCGCAGCGTTCGAAAGCCTTGTTGGCAGACCTTTTCCTGAAAGCTTGAAGCAGCTTTACAGGTTGCACGATGGGCAGCACGGTGTTGCGAGTTCAGGACCGTTTTATGGGCTTAATTTTCTGTCGCTGGCGGCGGCCAAGGCACAGTGGGAATCTTGGAAAGACATCATTGAGCAGTGGTCGCCAGAAGAAATGACCGAGGCGAGTGAGTTCTGCACTTCGGCAACCCCCGGTGCTATTCAAACGCTCTACGCAAACAGGTTTTGGATACCCTTCGCCTACGACTATGGCGGTAACCATCTTGGGGTTGATCTCGATCCAGGAGAGCGCGGAACCTTGGGGCAAGTCATCAATTTTGGCAGCGACGAAGAAGATAAATATGTTGTGGGCAGATCCGTTGATACGTTTATGTCGTGGCTGGTCGGTCAACTCGAAAGCGGCAACTTCGCCATCAGGGAGGAGGATGGCGGTTGGCAAAGCTTGAACATCAAAGAGCCTGAGGTGCTTCATTTTCTGGACGCAGTGCCCATTCTGTTTGGGGCGCAGTCTGATAAGTAAATCGGAAAAATCGCCAATGGATTTACGCGAGTAGGGCGTAAAGGAGACGGGTATGGGTATTTTAGATCGGCTTTTTGGTGGGCGCTTTACCATGCCGCCACCTGAGGAGACCAACCTCAGTGCTTCAGCAATTCTCAAAGAGATGCGCCCCGAGCGAAGCGATCCCGGTCAAAAAAAAGCATTGGAAGCTTTCGCTCAGGCACTGGTAGCACTCATGCCGGAAAAAGAAGGCGCTAGGTTGGTCAGGCGTGTCATGCGTCGATACGCAATCGGAGATGAGGCAGCCGATGCGCTCACGGAGGCCTTTTTGAATGACTCAAGAGGACAGAAACTTGAGCACCTCGTTCTGCTTAGCGTGGATTGGAAGGGCTATGACGTATTCGAGTATCAAGCGCCCTATCTGGTTAGCGCTTGTGGTGTGAAAGAACCCTACGCGTATGTGCGACAAGGCGCGTCATCAATGCCAGAGATGCTCCAAGAATTTGATCAATGGCTGGCTCGGTTCGGTAAACGTTACCTTCACCTAGACACCGGAAGCGATAATTACGACGGTGTGATTGTCGACGCTGATCGGCTGGAAGCGATGACTGAATTGGCTGGGCGAGCTGGGGTCAAGGTGAGTCTTGAGAGCTTTTAGCGAAGAGACTGACTGAAACACTCGCGCCACTTTTCTGCGGATGAAAAAAGCGTGGGCACTTTGCCCTGCAGTCAAAGCGCCGCTGTCCCATCACTGAGAAAGCGGCGTTTCCAACGGCATGGGTTAAAACGTGTACTTGGTTGTGAGCATAACGTTGCGCGGCAGGCCGTAGGAGCCGCTGCGGAAGTTCTCATCCAGCGAGCTGATGTACTTTTTGTACATTTCTTTGGGCGCAAACCTTGTTAGAGGCTTAAGGCGGCATTCCCTTCTTGAGCCTGTTGAAGCCCCATCGTGAGGTCATCAATGACCGCCTTTGCCATCTCGCTGAGATAATGCGAAGCCCACCGCATGGCTTCGCTGCCATCGTCCATGGCCCCGTGGAACGACAGCGTATTGACGCAGCTCATCAGCAGAGAGGTGTGCTCCATCGCCTCAACGCCTGAGATACCCGGGTTGACGCTGAACAAACGTTGATTCTGAGCATTGCACTTGCCGAACGTGGCAGCGCCGGTGGTATGGATCAAAGGGGAAGTAGGGTGTGTCATTGGGCGTAACTCCTGTCTGTAAGGAGCTGCCACAGTTCGCCGCGAAACGAATAAGGGTGGCAGCCATGTGCGGGTTCGCGGACCGGGCAACAGGACCCCGGCAGACCCGAAGGTCTCCCACACACAGCCGCCATAACAAATTAACGGGCACAAAAAAGCGCCAGATATCGAAATGGTGGCGCCTGTGCGCCTGTATATGCTCGAACCGCGACGTCCGGTCGCTGAATAGGCAGCGACCGCGGAAGAGTAACGCTCCCCGTTGAAAAGGGCAATCTTGCGGGAGAGGCACAGGCCATCTGTTGGAGCGAGCTTGCCTCGCGATCTTTTGATCTTAAGTGGGCAGATGGTTATGAAACCGCTACACCGCCGATCGCAGCTTTCGCGTCTCGGCAGCGGCTACAGGATGCGCCGTACCACTTTTCTACAGGCGAAAAAAAAGACCTTGAATTTCAAGGTCTTTTTTTAAGATGGTGCCCGAGGGAGACTCGTGTGTTCTATATAAACCGTGGCTTGCGGCAAGATTGTGCAGTTAGGGATACAGGTAGGGATACAGCGTCAAGGCTGCTTGCTTTCTTTTTGATCACGTCGACTCAGCCGGTGACTTAGCAGGGCCGAGAACAAAAGCTATTTGCCTCAGGTCTTTTACCTTCAGGTCGATCCCTTTGCCCTTCGGATTTTCTTCAAGTAACCCAAGCGAATACAGAGTTACGTATCTTACTTCGTCTGCTTGAATTACTAACTCCTTCAGATACCGCCGATAGCGATAAGTGCTCATCTGCTTCGCGGGGACATAAAGAGATACACGTTGATCCGCTAAGGTGTCATAGAAGGTGAAGCTAAATCCTTCTCCGTAACGCTTTATGGTGCCACCACCGAACAGGACACAGCCGTTATCACCTAGGCTTGTCGCTGCACCAATGTGACGGAAGTACGAGCGAAGAGGTACGACACCATATCCCGACACCTGCAAAGTCAGGAGGTTGAACTGATCCTTGGACAGTTCAGCTTTGGCGGTTCTATAACTCTCGACCAACCTTTCCAGATCTGTTGTTTTCGTGGGGGCTCGGCGTCTGTCGCTCGGCTCTGCGTTGGTTCTACGCACTCCGGTTCCGTGGCCATCACCATCTATCTCATCACCGCCACTACCGCGATGCTCACCGCCGCGCGTTTTCTCTTTCAGGCTTGGATCAAAAATGTCGATGTAATCATCTAGCTTACGTTTGGCCTTTCGAAGGGCTGCTTGTTCTTCCGTCTCTCCTGGACGGCTTTTGTCTTGGTCACTGCTTGAATCATGCTCGATCCACTCACAATCGGAGCAGTGCTCATCTTTCGGGTTCGCACGAAAATGCGCGGTCTGCAGCTGCGTGGTTTCTTGCGGGTTCACATCGTAGTTCACACCCGTGATCTTGGCCTTAAGCTCTCTGCACTCTTCATTTGTGCAAAGGAACGTGAACCTCTCGCGTGGTGGTTCAAGGGAAAGGTACTCCCGCCGGGCAGCGACAATCGACATTTCCCTGTCGAGCTCGACACAGTAAGCGCGTGTTATGCGTTTGTTCGTTTTCATCCTGGTGACATTCCTTGAGCCGCTTGTCGTTGGTTCAACATCCTTTGGCCTAGTGGTGAGGCTAACGTAGGGTGAGGCGAAGCGCTAGAGCGGCCGGGCTGCTGCAAGTAGGCGGGGCCCCTGAGGATTTTCGATGCACACGGGGCAGGAAACCCGCGGGATTACGTTAGTGGATGGGTTCACAGCTTAGTTAACTGGTGAACTGGGTGAACTGCAGTTCACCTGTGCATATGCACTATGGATTTGGAACTGCCAGACCCTCAGTGGGGCGCGCGTGTCGGTAGGGTGAAAGGTTGTGGAGTGAAGGGGAGGTGGCCATCGGGTCTGAAGTGGTCACGGGCTGTGTTGTCGATACTGAACAGATTGCCGAGTCAACTGGGTCAACCAGTCAAGTGTGGTCAACCAACTCTGGAACCCAGCCACTAACGATTTCGTGCGGGTTTCCTGCCCCGTACTTAGCAATAAGTCCCAGGGGCCCCAGTGCATTTGACGCGCAGGGAAGTGCTCCCGCTCCTATCGCTGAAGGCTCCACCAATCATGGGGTTAGGGGATGTTCTCTAGAAAGCTATGTTACGAGTGTTACAGGTGTTACGAATAATTATAAGTTCATGATTTTAAAGGGTTTATATGATTGTTGCATCGTTCGGAGTAGCACTCTTAGGGAAGTGTTACAAGAATTGCGGGTGTTACACGTGACGTCCTCTAGGAATGATCGCTATCGACCCAAGCTTGAAGTTGGCTTGAGGCAGCAATCGGCCAAAGCGGACACTTTTCGCTGGATAAAACACTCACTTGGAGTCCGCCTAGCCCCGTCCCTGCCCTGCATCGAGATTTGGCTGCGGCTTGTGCATAACCCTGCGATGGTGAAATATCACCGATTATCACGGTTCATCACTAAACCATCAGTGGTGCTGTTTTTTTCGCTTGTTAGGCTGACTCCTCTACTCACAGAGGTAAGGAGCACCACCATGACCAAGCAGAATGATGACAAATCAAACGCCCACAACAGTAACCCTGGTAGCAAGGGCACCAACAAAACCTGGGACAAAAACCACGGTAATACAGGCTGGCTAAAGAACCCTGAAAACCCACGTAATCAGGGGAAAAAATAGTTATGTGTTAAGGGGAGCTCCGCTCCCCTCTTTTTGGGGGAAACATGGAAGATCAGGCCGAGAGGGATAAAGGAAAAAATGCGAGAAAAAAGCCTTTCAAGCTGACGCGACAGCTGATACGTCTCGCGCTCAATAATGGCTGGACGCAGAGTGAAATTGCAGAAAAGTGTCGTACCCAGCAGTCCACTGTCAGTGCCTGGAGCAAGGGGGTCAAGTACGCGACTGAAACGCAGTTAATGCCGCTGCTCGAGCTCTTCGGGCATAAGTTAAGAAGAAATACATTCCGTGTGTATTGGGCACTCGACTCGACCACGCAAGCAAAGACATTCTTTCGGGTTGAAGGGAAGGTGGTGTTTACCGAGGTGGTGTTTGACCTTAAAGAGTCCCACGGAAAGGCAATCCAAAAATTACCTGTATTGAAATTGGTCGTTCACCATCAAGGCGCCGATAGGTTCAGAGTTGTGCTTCAGAACCGAGTTGTATTCAATTCACCTAGCCAGCTCGCTGTAAGCAATACAGAGGATGCGCTGTGGTCATCAGCAGTATTGGATCAACTGAATAGCGTTGAACTCATTGATTGGATTGATGGCCTCGCCCATGACCTTAGTGAAAAGTACAAATGCTTTGGGCTCACACTGCCATTTTTGCTTCGGCAGGCGCTGTTGAATCATGGCTTTCCTGTGGACGGTGTTGTTGAGTACCCGGCTGTCTGGTAGGTTGATTGAACCTCAATAGGAACGAGGGCGCCTTAAAGCCCTCACTGCGGTATATCCGCGTTGGCCTGTACACCCTTCGAGGTTAGCCCCGTGAAAAGCCTGTTGCTTTCACTGCGCGATTCAGGCCGTTTTAGGATGGTTGATTGCGGCCTTTGAAGGCTAGGCGAAAGGGAGACTGATTAGCCGAAACGCCATCAACCTAAAGGGTATGGGGTGGGATGAACCCCAAGCCGCCAGTCTCTGGCCGCTTGGGGTTTTTTAGGTCTATCCGGCACTATTTGCCCAATTGAATCGACTCTATTTTTGTAGGCACATTGAATAACTGCTTTTGGCCGTTAGCTACCCTCCACTACCGGTAGCCATGGGTTGACTGTTACCGGTGACGACAGGCCGAAACCGGCCATGTCGAGACATTCGTGGCAGGCATAAAATCGCCAGTGTGACAGGCTTCGGTTGCTGATCCCTGCCCTGAAAAATGGCGAGCGTATCGGAGTTGCACACAATCTGTCGCAGAGCCACACCTATTGCATTTCATGTCGCAGAAAATTGAGCGCCTGCGACAGACTCACGCGACATCGTAAAACTTTATCCAGCGGTGCGAGCGAATCGTCGCATAACTTAGGAGTAGAGCGACGAACCAGTTTGGAGCGAAGAGCTGCTATCGACCAAAAAACGGGAAGATATGCTATAAAAATCTACACTCAATTTATGCTCGAAATAGGAAGGGCGGTCGCCCTCGCGCTTCAGCTTGTCGGTTAGGGTATCTGCGCGCTTGGCTGGGGGGCTCAGTATGGTAATGTTCGCCGCAATCCTGACCGTAGCCTTCTGGAAAAAGTATCCATGGAAGAAAAACCAGTAACCCCAAGCATTTGGTCCGAATCTCGCCGTCCTCGCACACATTCCGCAGTGGCTGACGGAGTGGCTAAAGAGACCACTGAGCAAGGGCTTATGGGCGATTCATCCAGCCTTAGCGCGGTCACACATCGTTCGGTGTTTCAGCAAGACTATGATCGTTTGCTTTTCTCCACTCCGGTTCGTCGCTTGGCTGATAAAACTCAGGTTTGGCCCATGGAAGAGAATGATGGAGTGCGTACTCGTTTAACGCATTCCCATGAGGTTTCCAACCTAGCACGCTCGATTGGCGCTCGCGCGTACAAGGGCGCTCGTGACGCTTTCAGGCAGAATGGCTGTGGTGACGATAGTCTCGCTGAGTTGATTAACCCTCTGCTGCTGTCGATAGGTCTTGGACACGATTTAGGTAACCCTCCGTTTGGGCACCAAGGTGAGGTTGCTATTGGTCGCTGGTTTGAGCAACGCAAAGACTGGATTTTTACTAAACTCAAGAAGGATGAGGATCTTCTGGAAGCTCCAATTCCAGAGGAGTACTGGCCTGAGTTTGTTGAGTTTGATGGAAATCCACAAAGCCTTCGTCTATTAACCAGACTTCAGACACATATTGACGGACTTGGTCTTGACTTGTCTGCTGCGACTTTGGCCGCGGGACTGAAATATCCTGTAAGTTACTTAAACAGAGATAAAGATGATCCAGTTAGAAAAAAAGGTGGTTATTTCGAGTCGGAAAAAGACTTGGTTGACTGGATTAGAAAACAGACCGGGTTGGAGGAAGGGCAGCGTCATCCGCTGACTTGGATTATGGAGGCGTGTGACGATATCGCTTACTCCGTCTTGGATGTTGATGATGTCCTCAAAAAAGGGATTATGTCTCCAGATGATGTGCTCGTTATACTTCGCCAAAAATTTAGAATCGATGGCGTGATTGGTAAAATTCAAGAGAAATTTAGAGATATTGAGTCCCGTCTGTTTTCTCCGGAAATTCAACGCGATATTAAGATTGAGTATCTACGAGCTTACCTTATAGAAAGTTTGATTGGACACGCGAGCAAAACATTTGTAGAAAATGTGCCTGCAATCTTTGGTTTTAAGTCAATAAAACCTTTGATGGATGACAGTCGGCTTTGCGATGAACTGAAGAAAATTGCGCAGCAAAATGCTTTCAATCATTCATCTGTACTGCGTATGGAGGCCTTAGGTTCACAGGCCATCGATGGTTTGATGACTGTGCTATGGGAGGCTATCTCATGTCGTAAAAATTTTGATGAAATTCGATCAAAGCGAATGGGGGCTCGTGCTAAGTATGTATTCTCGTTGATAAGTCCAAACTATATTGAGCAAGCTGACAAGTGTATAAGTTCATCAACGGTCGCTTCGGTGTTGCGCTATCGTGAGCTTCGTCTGCTTACAGATATGGTGTCAGGAATGACTGATACTTTTGCCATGCGTCTCTGGAAAGATATTGAGGTTATGCCTGATGTCAATTGCGCCTAATAAGTCAGCTTTAAAGCGCCGATTGGATCGATATCTTTGGGCCAACAGGTCTGGAGAGATGGAGGCTTTGCAGGCCGTTTTGAAGTCTAACTTTCGGTCCTTTGATCGAGTCGCGGTCATCGGGGGGCTAGTCCGTGATTTTGCTCGCGAGGGGCGAACAGGTTTTAGATCTGACGTAGATCTAGTGATTCACGACTCTAAAGAGGAAGTAGCGCTTTTGGCTGAAAAGCTTAGGGCGACGCCTAATCGATTTGGAGGCTACGGATATAAGAGTGGGCCTTGGAAAATTGACTTTTGGGCTCTAGAAACTACGTGGGCAAAAAAGCATGTACCCATGCAAACACTGGAAGATGTTTTACTTGGTACATTCTTTGATTGGGATGCGGTTGCGTATGACTTGTGGGAAAGAAAGTTGATATGTCATGATGACTACCTTGAGCGCTTAAGAACTAAAACGCTTGAAATTAACTTGCGGCCTAACCCATCCCCTATGGGGAATCTTGTTCGAGCCATTCGAAGATTGGTTTTATGGCAGTTAGTTCCTGGTGAGCGATTAATGTGCTTTATTAATGAGTACTTAGATGAAGAGGCTCTTCGCTATATGCAAAAAAAAGAAGAAGAGCTATTTTCTTATTGTGTTTCGTCTCGCTGGAAGACTGTTGAGGAGGCTAAATTCTACTTATTTCAGGAGAGGGGGTCTGATGATCTTCAACTTGATCTTTTTCAAATAAAACATCAACGCTAAAATGTAAGATAGCTGCTGGTTTGATGGCTTTAACTTCTTCCTGGTAGCGCCTGACGGTTTAAAAAATACCCCGGCAAAGCGTGGGTTTTTATTTCTATGTCCATGTGTTTATTCTGGTTGCAAGCAGCCATAAATGATCGCCGCTATCGGCCACAGTGGCTAGGCGTGCAGAGCGATCAGGGTGAGACCATGAACTGTGAGGTCTTAACAACTTGGTATGCACCCTGATATTTCGGTGAGAGAAAGCTAACTGCGTCTTAGTTTATCAGCTGTTAATCTCTACGCTCGCGTTGTTCCATTTGTCAGATAGGTAATGAATCTATCGTAGTGGAAGTCATTGCGAGCTTTAACCCATTCTTTGAGTTTTTCACTTGCAAAATCTCCAGATAAAAGGGCTTGTTTGGTGCAGTTCCTTGTTGCTGAAAGTGTCGATAGCTCTGTAATTATTGCTTTCTTTTTTTGGCAGCTATAGTCTCTGGCGAATACCTTTTTGTTGGTCAAAGAATTAATCTCATCAAATAGATCTTGACCTTTATACTGGCATGCATCCACCACGATATAAATCGCGTCGTCAAAGCTTAATGTTTCGTTGGCGGTTACACAATTGAACTCTGGTGAAAAACAGTTGTTCCTGTTGAAACGAGCATTTAACTCATTTGCAAAGGCAATGTTTTTCTTTTGACTTGCACTCGGTGCCTGTTCGGGGTCGATGTGTTGAAATATCATATTAAATTCTTGAGGGTTCTTTATGGATTCTTTGACTCTGTCAAAGTCACGAGCACCTGCTGATCTCAATGAGATAGATAAGTCGGACGTGGATCGCAAAGCATTAGGCTTGAACACAATTTGAATAGGTCCGTACGGATTAGGCTGAGAGTTCGACTTTTCTTTTGTGAACTCTCGACCGAAATCTGAAAAATTCCCGAAAACTTTATCCCATACATCATTTTCTTTATCAATTTTATCAGTGTCGAATACAGTAAAATCTAATTTGCTATTCAGAAGTTTGTTTCTGGAAGGGACTCCTCCTAGGCGGATGTATGATCTGAAGTCTTTAAGCTGGCAAGCATGGTATAAGAAAGCATTTCGATCTTCTAATGATGTTACAATTTTTTCAATTTCTGTTTTGTCTTTTATTGACATGGTTTGCTCCCTGCTAGATGAGATTGCCTTGGGTTTTTAGAGTTGATTGATACACGTTTGAGGAGTGCTCTAACTCAATCTTTAATGCAGCCTCTTGAGAGGCTAGTAATTCATGTAAAAAAATTGAACTGTCACGCCAAATAATTTCGGCTTTGCCGCGACCTACGCCTTCTGTTTCGAATCGCCATGATTTTTCTCTTTCCCACCATGGAGAAGGTTGAAGGTTTGCGCATTTCGCACTTTCAAGATAAAACTGAACCCACCCAAGAGTAGCTTTATCGAGATTGAATTTTTCTGCGCATTTTGCTAAGGCTCTTTTCCCTATGGTTGTATGCTTGTCTATGGCCACCCAAAACGGGAAGCTAACAGGTGTCGAGTAATTGAACCTTGTTACTACTGGCACATCATCCGTTACAAATAAGTAGGCACTTGCAATGGCAAATGCTTTATCCCATGGCCATCCCGCCAGCTTAAATCCGGATTCAGCTTTTTCTAAGAACTCTAGTCCCTCTTGGTCTGATTTTAACTGTCTTACCCAACGCCAGAAATCATCAGGGCGTCTAACTGCCTCGGCGATGATTTTAATGTGCTTATTTGTTGGTTCATTTTTTAATAATATTGACCCGGCTCCTTTAGAAAGCTCGTACCCTAAACTTCCTAAGCCTGCTGCATTTTTATTCTTCGAGGAGCTTGCGAGTTCCTTGTATTGCTTTATGAGTAGCTCTTCATTTGTTGTGAATTGAAGTTTTGCTGCGAATGCCCAAGTTTCTTCAAATGCTATAACGCCTAATCTGTTTTTAAGCCATGCAGTTTCTCCCTTTTGGATAAGGTGGATTGTTGCGCTCTCTGCTACATCTACGGCCCCCCGCCGAATAGCTTTTTGCAGTAGTGATCTGCAGATTTGGTCGCCTGTATAAGTTCTGGCTTTTTTCATGATCTGTCAAAAAATATAGAATCGGAAGGTGGAGCGAGCCCTTTATGATTTAAGTCTGTTGCATATTTATCAGTTGTGTCGAATGTCATGGGGTGCGCCTATCTTTAAAATCACTAGCCTAGTGTTGAATTTTGCCAGTTTTAATGATTGATTTTGGCGTGTTCTATAATAATAACTCTCGCCTATGGGCCCGCTCGCAGGCTTAGCTAAATAGCGTCGGGACGCGCTATGGCCAGGTTCGTAGAAATGGGCTATTCATGGAAGATCGATCCCTAAGCGATCCTTGAGCACTTGCTTGCCATATGCTTTGCCTATTTCCAGCATAACCGCCAAGCTTACTCCACCGGCTTTCTCCGCGCCGGCTTTGGTCAGACGCCAAACCTCCCTATCTCGAATGGTATCGAGGAACTCATGGCCTCTGATCGTCAGTCGTTGTGGTCGCCAATCAAAGTCGCTCATTGAGCAAAGATCTTGCGCCACAATTAATCCCGCTTCATGCAGCAGCATCACGTGATAGGAAACCTCATCCTTGCTGTGGCTTTCGATAGCGAGGTTAATCCACGAGTCAGGGGTTTTGTCGCTGGCTTCGATGGCCAGCAGAATTTCGCGAACCAAGTCTTTGTCGAGCTTCATCGAAGGTGTCCGTTCCTATGGTGATAAAGGACATTATCACATTAATTATTGGGACATTTGACCTGGTAAGGACAGAGTTCAGCTCGCAGCTGAAAACCTGCTCAAAGCAATGGGCTAGGGTCGAAGGGGTCGATTCTTGCCTCGTTCCTCTCCCGTATTGTCTTCAGGCCAGTGAAGACGGCAGCGTTATTCGTCATGATGCCTAAACGGCCGAAGCTTCCTACTACTTGGTTACAAAAACTCGGACATTTGCTGTCAAGCCCGCGTCCGCACGAGCGAAGTTGGCCTTGCCACCTCGCTTGATTGTCAATGCATTCGTGTGGGTATCGATTTCTTCGTCGTAGCGACTAGGTCTTGCATCCGGTCATGAGAGTCATAGCAAACCGACCCCGCCCCTCTGCCGCAAGCTTTAAGGATATAGCTCTGCCAATATCAGAGCTTGACCCTGGGAGGGTGCACCTGATTGGCTCCTTTTGGCCGATAGAGGCCTGTCGCGTAGGTCTTCAATCGCTCAAATGCGTCGCTTCGACAGAGTGTATAAATATCTCCGATGAAGAGCTGTTAGAAGAAGCTTGAAGCTCAGACTAAGACGGAAGCCTAGATGGCTTCCGTCTTGGTATTAACTCCGCTTTGCGAGCTGTTGTTCTATGACGCTAATCTCTGCCTTGATTGCTGCAATCGTCATGGTTTCTATTTTTGTTGTTTTCCCTGACTTCGGCTTTACGAGATTGATCAGTCCGCTCAGGTGGGCTTTTCTTGCTTTCAGGGTATCTGAATAACTGATTTTGCTTTGTATGGCTGCGCTCATTGTTGAGCCTCTTGGGTGACCGAAACGGCCCTGCATTAGGCCGTTTCGGGAGAGATGAGGGGTTACATTGCAAGGACGTCCTGGACGGTGTATTTGTAAGAGCGTTCCGACAAATCACTACTGTCCCAGCTATAGAATCGTTCGCCTTCTTCAGGAAGCTGTAGCTTCCTTAGGCTGATTTGATCGCGATCTATCAGTCGATACGCAGCCCAAAGCTTGCCTCCCATATCCAAAAGCTCCTTAGCTTTTTCGTTCCATTGTTCTTCCAGCACCGTATGAGCCAGGAGCAGGGCCTGCCTTTCAATCGCGTTGTATTCCTTTCTTGCCTCGACGATGTGTTGATCGACGATGACCAGTTCCTGTTCCAGTGCGGAAATAATCAGATGTTGGCGACGATTATGCTCGACTGCAGTTGCGAGGTTTTTTGCATGCTTTTGCGCGTCCGCGTCGGCTTTTTTCTCACCCTCGGTGTCGCCCCATGCCACGGCCTGAGCATAGGCGGTTGCTGCATCGGTTTCTGCTTGACGGGCTTTTGCCATGTCCTCGTTTGCTTGCTGCTGAATTTGTTTCAAACGGGTACTGAGGCTGTCCCGTTTTTCATTTAGTTCTTGCTCGTCGGCTTTCCAGTTATCCATCGACTCGGTGTAGCCCGCCATCAAGGTTTCGTGATTAACGAGCTTCTCGCGACGAGCAATCTGATTGCTCAGAATGTTGGCTTGAAGCTTTCGAGAGTCATAAGGAATTTTAAGTTCGTTGTACTGCTTCCGGATTTCATATTCGCGAGCAGCGTCCATTACCTCGTTGCCCTCCAATAGCACTTCCAGAGGAGACATACCGGCATAGAGTTGTTCGGCTTCGTTCAAGTGTTCGTCGCGGTAGACTTTCAGCTTTTCGATTTCATCCAGCAGAAGACGCCTTTTTTCACATTGCTCAGTTTTTTCACTAGCGTCAGAAATAGGCTCTGCAAGGTTTGTGATCTCAAGGCTTTCCTGTTTATTGCTCTGTAGTTCACGTTGTTGGGCGGATGCTTGGAATTCGTTCACGTCTCTAGTTCCTTTCATATTGGATTTGGGATTGGATGAGCGGCTGGCGAGGCCGGGAATGAGCCGGCACTACCTCGATCAATGGGCAAAAGTCAGGCAGCCCTGGCCTCGCTCTCATCTGTCCCCGGAACCGTATTTACGATGTAGCAGCGTTGTGGCCCTAGTCCCGGCAGGCGGACGAGGCTAGACGCCTTACCATCGCTTCCCGGTTCGAGCACTCCGCGACGCAGTAACTCCTTGTTCACGGCATTGATGTTCATGCCTTTGAATACTTCGGAGCGCCAAGCCTCGGGTAACACGTAGTAGGTGTTGGTGGTATGCAGTTCGTCGCCCATGCCATGCTCCAACGATTTACGAAAGCCCAGCCGGTCGATGGTGCGCGGGCCATGCTCATCGATCTTGGCGGCGGCAGACTCCCAGCGAGTGAAGCGGCTTTCACCAAAGCGCTCGATGACTTGGCGGAGTCGAGCAACGATGGCGTCACCTTCATAGTTACCGGCGCCGCCGCGTTCATTCAGCCATGCGTTGAGGCATACACGGGCTGCCGTGGTCGCGGTTCCGTCTGGCCAGCCTGTGATGCCCAGTGCGGTAGCCAGCTCACCGGCTGTAGCCGCAAGGCCAAAGCGCAGGGCAGCACGATGGGCTTGACCGCTCGCTGAGGCGGGCAGGGAGTTGGCAATAAAACCTTCAAGGGTGCGGCGCAGGACTATCGCCCAACCGTGCATTTTTCCGGGCTCGCACAACGCTGATAGAAAGGCTGTGAGTGGTGTGCCGTAGTACTTGGATACTCGGGCCTTGAGTGCGTCTGAAAGGGCGGCAGCGTCCTCGAAACCATTCAACTCATCGAACATGCCGAGTCCTTTACTGGCATCTGCAGGCACCGCGAGCATGCGTACTTCCATGCCTGCTTTGAGCTCTTTGTTGGCTTCGGCCATGTGTTGCGCCAAGGTTTTCTCGCCGGTGGAGAGAAACAGCAAACGCCACTCTTGAACCTGTCGGCCCGCTTGGCCACGATCATTAGCGCGGGCTTTACCGGTGCCGTTTCCGAGCATATACACGGTCTCGCCAATGATGCGCGGGTCGCACATACCTATTTCGTCGAGTACCAGAAGGCCGTCCGAGTGCGCTGCTGCGATGGACTCCAAGGCGTTATCGGTCGAGCGCCAAGACCGCACCAAGCGCGGACCGCCGTAGATCGAGGCGGCGACTTGCAGGTGGGTGGTTTTACCGCCTGAACTGTCGCCATACAGATGAAAGCCGCCTGACTCATGGCCGAGCATGTGCAGTAGCGGTCCAGCAAATGCCACACTGGCCACAAATGCCAAGCGATGATTGCCAACGCACAAGGCGCCGATTTGCTCTTGCCACTGCTCCAGGGTGCCAGCTTCACTGATAGGCGGAAGCTGGGCGCCTGCTTCATAGAAGTGCAGGTGCTCTGTGTGGGAACCGACCTGCTGCTCTGGCAGTAGGAAGGCGCTGTCATGCCAACCCAGTCGAGTGACCAAGCGGGCGCGCTGTGCGCTGTCGAAACCTTGGAAGTAGCTCTGCAAGTCATTGCGTGCATTGCGGCTGGAGCGCGTGCCAGCAAGTCGCAACCCCATATCTACCAGCGGACCTAGAACGTCTTTTCCGAAGTCGCCGGTCATGGTGCGCGCCGGAATGTTCCAGCGTTTTTTTGCGCCGTCAGGATCGTCAAACTCGACCAGCAAACCCCAGTTATGACCTTTGGCGTCACGGGTGCGAGCGAGGATTTCCAGTGGCGAGCAAACAGGACGTGACTCGCCATCTTCACCGGAATAAAACACCCCTTCGTGAGTCAGGCGAAAGCCGCTGGGTAGAGTGTCGGTTTTGGGTTTCGAGGCACGCTTTGCCGGTTTTTTTACCTTGGGTTCTACAGTCGGAGCAGGCGCAGTACCAAACAGTTCGCCAGTGCACTCCAACTCGGCAATGTGGCTCGACGTCCAGCCTTTGGCGAGTGCGTCCGCGGCATCGTCGCCTTGCTCCCACATGCCGCCCTTGGTGAAACCGGGCAGGCCATTTTTGAGGGTGGGTTTGCGTTTGAAGTTTTCCAGCGCAATTACGCGAACTGACTCGGCGCCAATTGCTTCCAGTTTTTTAGCAACGGCATCCATGCAGGTTGTACCGCTCGGGTCGTTATCGGGCCACAACACGACAGTGCGATTTTTGAGAGGGGACAGGTCAACTTTGTGCCAGGCATTCGAGCCATTTGGCCAGCAGGTAGCCACGTAAGCTGGGAAGAGTTCGGCGGCAGCATCTGCAGCCTTTTCACCTTCGCACAGCACCACTGTTGCACCTGCTTGCAGGCTGAGTTCGTGCAGTCGAAGCAGTGGGCGAGGTTCGGCCAAGCCTTGCCAGCGCCATTGAGTAGTTTGGGTATCGGAGCTCTGGCACCACGTTAGCGGGGCGAAGACTTTCTTGGGCTTGCCGTCTTCGTCTGGGCCGAGGTCAAAGCGATAAAGCACCATAAGGGGCTGGCCCTGAGTATCGCGATAGATCCAGACTTTGGATGGCGCGTCGTGCTGCCGATGCTTGGCAGGGCACTTATTCATGGCCTCCGCTGGGATCGGTTGAATTGCTTTCCACTCAGGTGCTGGACTTTTAGTCGGTGCTGGTTTTGATGGCGAATCCTCAGCGTTCAGCCGAAGCAGATCCGCAAGTTTGTTGCAGGCCTCTACGTCCGTGCCGCCATCCAGGTAGCGCACCAAATCAATCAGATCGCCGCCTTTATCGCCGGTCGCAAAATCAGCCCAGGTGCCTTTGCTCAGATTGATTTTGAGTGAGCCTGCGCGCTTGTCGGTGCGGGTTGGATTGGGTGCTGTGTATTCCTTACCGCCGTCTACACGCTTGCCGTTGGGTAGGCATTGAGTGAGTACGCGATCAATGTTGCGCAGAGCTGCGGCTTTGACTTGGGCAAAAGTTGGGCGGCGTGAATTACCTTTTGGGGGAGTATTCATTTTGCACCCCCAGAGGAATCACTCTGGTTCGATGCCGTATCAGCATGCATGGCCAGCGTTCTGATTAAGCCCAGCGTGCCGCGAACATCCCAAAGCACGGACGCGATGATGTGGTTGGAGAGGCGAGGGGTGTCACCTTCAAAGTGATCTTCCAGTAGGGTCAGCACAGACGAGGCGCGATCAATGGCGCAGGTGATGGCGTCAATCGGGATACCGGCTTCGGCCTCTTTGCTGACGCACAGGAGGTCTTCGGGCAGGGCGAAGCTCAACAGGCTTTTCATCGAGCACCCCCTGCAGATTCGAGGGAGCGAGCTTTGGACATGTGAGCGTTGTAGCGGGCGAGACGTGTAGCGAGGCTGGAGTTTGCGTGTAAAGCGGCGAGAGCCATTGCTCGATGAGCTGCGGCGCGATTTTTGAACGGATTGAGGGCGTGCATCTGGCGAAACTCCTATTGTTGAGGAGCTGCCACGTTCGTTACCAAGCGAATGGGTGGCAGCTGTACGCAGGTTGGTAAACCGGGACAATAGGAACCCGGCAGACCCGAAGGTCTCCCACGCACAGCCGCCATAAAACGAATATGCGGACGCAAAAAAAGCGCCTGCAATCGAGATGGGGGCGCTGTTGCGCCTATTGTTCAACGGGTTACCAAGCCCGGTCACTGATTTTGCAGCGACGGCGAGAGAGTACCGTCCCATTTTGGAAAGTGCAACCGTGTGGAGGTCTTGCGCATTTTTTCGAAGCGGCATAAATTGAGCTGGCATGTAGATATACCTCAACGCCTCCGGATCGCTCCCGGGGGCGTTTTCGTTTCAGGCATGGATTTCGTGACGCAGATGCAGAATTGGAACGATGCTTTCACTGACCATTTGGCGAGCTTCGTGATAGGCGTAAAGCTTCTCTGGCTCATCAAGGGCGACTGCGCCAAAGCGTTCTGTGTGCAGGATCAGCACGCACCAAACACCGTCGGGCCAGCTCACTACTATCAATGCATGGCCCAGTGCTTCATGGCGTCGACGCAACCGTTCAAGACGAGTGATACGGGATGCCGAAAAGCCGATTTTTCGCAGTACTCGGAATGGCCAGATGGTTACTTTTAGATGATGGCCCATATCTATGCGGCCTCACCGTCACGTGCAGCGATACGGGCGCGAGTCCAGCTCTGAACCTCCCCTAGTACCCAAGCAACAGGCGCGCCGCGGGCATTGCTGTTACTTAGTTTTACTGGAGTGGGGAAGCCGCTTTCGGGTTGCTGCATAAGCTTGTAGATGGTGGGGCGAGCAAGGCCTACGATGGCCATTACTTCGGTGATTCGGATCAAGGTTGTCCCTGGATCGCGGAGAGAAAGGGCTTTTGATTTTGGAGTGAGATAGTCCGTCATAGCTGTGCCTAGCAAGAGAGAGTCAGCACAGGGTACGAACGCAACGGAAAGCAAACATGGTTTGCTTTCTTGGCTATTCATTTTAATTTAGGAAAGAAATTACCCTCGTCGACGTACTTTCGAATAGTCGGTTTAGATGCAATGCCATCCGCATGAAGGGCTTTCACGAGTTCTGTTTTTGTGCTTTGGGCATTGGCTTGAAGGTGCCGCTTGGCTGACTTTATGATCCTGTCCTTTAAATCCTGAGATTCTTGCTGTTTAACAGAGTCAGGAGATTTATTGCCTTTGCCAGCTGCACTTGACCGTAACGAGGCTTTGGAAGAGAACGCAGTGCTTACGATGTCGTGCAGTACGCTTGAAACATTGAATCCCTTAACCGAAACATCGATGTTTTCAATTTGCTGATAAAGGCCAGCCAATTGAAGGGCGTTTTCAGCATCCCCTTTTCTGATGGCGAATTGTTCCCGGGCATAGATTTCCAGGCCGCTGTTGAGATCTCTTTGTCTCTCAACTAGGTCCAGGTACTCCCGCGAAGGCCTCATTTTCAATTGTTCAATTAGCTCTGCGTCGATCCCCTCGACGATGATTTCGAGGTTGAAAAGCCAGTTGGCCAAGATCTCCACTGCTTCCACGCTGTAGACCAGTGCCACGGTTGCAGTGAGCTGTGAATCAGTCGCAGGGTGATCAACACCTATGACATTGCGAACAGCCCTTGGAAGGGATGCTGCCTGCATAAAGCTGGCTTCTTGCACGATCACGTCGCGAAGATGAAAAACTGATTGGATCGTGGACTCGGCACATTCTGTATAGCTTCCTTCGTCGAGCCAGAACGAGGTGGCTATGTTGATTACATCAAATGCTTCATAGAAGTGATCGTAGAATTGGGGGTAAAGCGCTAGCTTGTGCACAGCTGCTTCAGCTTCGTCCATATCCCAAAGTAAGTACTTCACGTTGTAGCCTGCAATCTCTAGATCATCAGTATCCACTCCAAATTCGAAATTCATTCAGATTGCCCCGAGCCCCATTTTTGAGCATGAAACCAGCGATAGAAGTGTCGGGGTGTGAGCACCTGCAGGTAGGTTTGTGAGCTGCTGCTGTTACACAGATTGGGCGCGTTACACGTTGCTGAGTTTGTGTGTGTAGAGAGTGTTACGAATAAAAAATCCTTTATTTTCATGTGCTTGGTTGTTTTCGTTACACGAGTTACACACGTAACACCGGATTTTATGGAAGGTAGGGATTGTATATTCATATCGCTTTCCCGAAGTCTGCGTGCACCACATTCCCAGCGCTCAGCTCTTCAAGGTGGTCGGCGTACCACTGCATCATTTTGATGCGGTTATCGAGATACTGTGCCTTGTTGTAAATCCCGGAGATGCCTTGTTCTTTGTGTGCCAGTTGAGCCTCCACATGCTCTTTTGGCCAGCCATGCTCTCTCAGGAGTGTGCTCGCGGTGTGTCTAGTGCCATGACCTACAAGGCGACCTTTGTAACCAATCGTGGAGAACACTTTGTTGATGGTGTTTTCGCTGATGGTCGGGTTCTTCGCGCCGACTCCTGGGAATAGCCACCGACTACGACCTGTTAATGACTGCAGCTCCTTCAGTGCCTCTATAGCTTGCTTGGGTAGAGGGCTTACAAAATCCCTGCGCATCTTCATTTTCTCTGCCGGTGTGGTCCACAGGGCTTTCTCAAGGTCTATTTCTTTCCACTCAGCAAAGCGGACCATGCCCGGTCTTGAGGCTGTCCACAGGCAAAGCCATGCCGCTGTCCGAGCGGTGAGTCTGCTGGGGGTGTTTTTGAGTGCCTGAAGAAACTCACCCAGCTCATGCTCGAGGAGGTGAGGGTGTTGCTGAGTCTTGGGAGCTTGCGCGGCAATATCCCTCAAGCGGCTCCCTGGATCGTTCTCTGTCAGTCCCAAACCAATGGCCCGGCCAAAGATCTGATTGACCCAAGTGCGGCATTTCTCTGCAACGTTGTGGGCGTCACGGGCCTCAATACTGGCCTGTAGGTCGGCGCAATCGGTGCGGGTGATGTCGTCGAGAGGTTTGTCGCCAAGTGCCGGGAGTATGTCTTTGTCGAGGTAGGTGCGAATCTTGTTGAGGGTGGAGGGTGCCAGGCCTTTTTCTTCTTTGGCCTTGAGCCATGCGTCAGCGGCTGCGCGAAAAGTGCGGGCTTTGGCAATGTCGATGGCAGCTTTGGCAGAACGTTTCTGTTCCAGAGGATCGGCACCGCTACTCACTACTTTGCGTAGTTCAGCAGCTTTCTCTCGTGCCACGGCACCACTTACCTCTGGATAACCCCCAAGCCCCATCCAAGCCCAATTGCCTGCCGGGCGTTTGTAGCGCAGTTGCCATGATTTTCCGCCGTCAGGCTTTACCCTGAAGTAGAGACCGCTCCCATCAAGCTCTCGATATTCTTTTGACTCTGCCTCCAGCCCGGCCAGCGTGGTATCGGCCAGGGGGCGGCGCTTGATGTCTGCGCGCTTCATCCTTGTATCCCAAAGTTCGGTATTTTTCTCAGGATACAAGTGGGGATACAGGGATACAACGGATAGGGAGAGACAGAGGTAGATCGTCAGGCACAAAAAAACCGGCTCGGGGGCCGGTTTCTCTGTGCTGCAAGTCTTGGTAGAGACTTGCAGGTACTGCTATATGGTGCCCCGAGGGAGACTCGAACTCCCACTTCTTTCGAAAACGGATTTTGAATCCGCCGCGTCTACCAATTCCGCCATCAGGGCTCAATGGCGGCGAAGTATAGAGATGAGTTTTAGGTCGGTCAACAACTTATTGGTCTATTTTTACTAAGTCCGTTAAACTCCCCGGCCCTGCTAGACGAAACCTATCATGCGCGTTGCTGACTTTACCTTCGAACTCCCAGATTCACTCATCGCACGCCATCCTTTGGCGGAGCGCCGTAACAGTCGTCTGCTGACCCTGGACGGGGAGAGTGGAGCACTGGCACATCGTCAATTCACTGATTTGCTTGAGCATTTGCGCCCAGGCGATTTGATGGTGTTTAACAATACCCGGGTGATTCCAGCCCGCTTGTTCGGCCAGAAGGCGTCGGGCGGTAAGTTGGAAATCTTGGTTGAGCGTGTGCTCGACAGTCATCGGGTGCTGGCGCATGTGCGCTCGAGCAAGTCGCCCAAACCAGGCTCTACGATCCTGATTGACGGTGGCGGCGAAGCACAGATGCTGGCACGTCATGACGCGCTGTTTGAGCTGGGCTTCACCGATGAGGTGTTGCCGCTGCTGGATC
Organism: Pseudomonas endophytica; assembly: GCF_001411475.1. Taxonomy (GTDB): domain Bacteria; phylum Pseudomonadota; class Gammaproteobacteria; order Pseudomonadales; family Pseudomonadaceae; genus Aquipseudomonas; species Aquipseudomonas endophytica. Next base: position 35,727 of record NZ_LLWH01000068.1, read on the forward strand.
GCGTCGGGCATATGCCATTGCCGCCGTATATTGATCGCCCGGACGAAGGTTCGGACCGTGAGCGCTATCAAACGGTCTACGCGCAACGTCTTGGTGCGGTAGCCGCGCCGACGGCGGGGCTGCATTTCGATGAGCCGCTGATGCAGGCCATTGCCGCTAAGGGCGTAGAAACGGCATTTGTGACGCTGCATGTAGGCGCGGGTACGTTCCAGCCTGTTCGCGTTGAGCGTCTTGAAGACCATCACATGCACACTGAGTGGCTGGAGGTAGGTCAAGAGGTGGTCGATGCCGTGGCGGCTTGTCGTGCGCGTGGTGGGCGGGTGATTGCGGTGGGGACCACCAGCGTGCGTTCGCTGGAGAGCGCGGCGCGTGACGGCGTGCTTAAGCCGTTCAGTGGCGACACTGATATTTTCATCTTCCCTGGTCGCCCGTTTCATGTGGTCGATGCCCTAGTGACGAATTTCCATTTGCCGGAATCCACGCTGTTGATGCTGGTTTCGGCGTTCGCCGGTTATCCCGAAACCATGGCGGCCTACAAGGCTGCGGTTGAGCATGGATACCGCTTCTTTAGTTACGGTGATGCAATGTTCATCACCCGTAATCCTGCGCCGACGGCTCCAGCCCCGGCCCCAGAGGATCAAGCATGAGCAACTGTCGTATGTCCTTCGAGCTGCTGGCCACTGATGGCAAAGCTCGTCGTGGTCGCCTGACCTTTCCGCGTGGCGTGGTTGAAACCCCGGCGTTTATGCCTGTGGGCACTTACGGCACGGTTAAGGGCATGTTGCCGCGTGATATTGAAGCTATCGGCGCGCAGATGATTCTGGGCAACACCTTTCACCTGTGGCTGCGCCCAGGCACTGAGGTGATTAAAAAGCACGGCGACTTGCACGATTTTATGAAGTGGCAAGGCCCGATCCTGACTGACTCCGGTGGTTTTCAGGTGTTCAGCTTGGGGGCTATGCGCAAGATCAAAGAAGAGGGCGTGACGTTCGCGTCTCCCGTCGATGGCGCCAAGGTGTTTATGGGGCCAGAAGAGTCGATGCAGGTTCAGCGCGACTTGGGCTCTGATGTGGTGATGATTTTTGACGAATGCACGCCGTATCCGGCTGATGAAGATGTCGCTCGGGTGTCCATGGAGTTGTCTTTGCGCTGGGCTCAGCGCTCCAAGAACGCGCATGGTGACAACACGGCGGCCTTGTTCGGTATCGTTCAAGGCGGCATGCACCAGAACCTGCGCGAGCGCTCGCTCGAGGGTCTAAACAAAATTGGTTTTGACGGTTTGGCCATTGGCGGGCTGTCAGTCGGTGAGCCTAAGCACGAGATGATCAAGGTGCTGGACTATCTGCCAGCCATGATGCCTTCTGACAAACCTCGTTACCTTATGGGGGTTGGCAAGCCAGAAGATCTGGTGGAGGGTGTGCGCCGCGGTGTGGACATGTTCGATTGCGTGATGCCAACCCGCAATGCCCGCAATGGGCATTTGTTCATCGACACGGGTGTTTTAAAGATCCGCAACGCGTTCCATCGCCACGATGATTCGCCGCTGGATCCGACCTGCGACTGTTACACCTGCCAGAACTTCTCGCGCGCTTATCTGCATCATCTAGACAAGTGCGGCGAAATGCTGGGTAGCATGCTCAATACCATCCACAATTTACGGCACTATCAGGTGCTGATGGCTGGTTTGCGCGAGGCTATTCAACAGGGTACATTGGCCACCTTTGTCGACGCCTTCTATGCCAAGCGCGGGCTGCCTGTGCCGCCCTTGGACTGAGTTCCGTATCTTTAAGATCTAACAATGCAACTGGAGTGCTTAATGAGCTTTTTCATCTCTTCCGCTTTCGCGGACGCTGCTGCACCTGCCGCTGCTGGCCCTATGGGCGGCGGCTTTGAATGGATTTTCCTGGTCGGCTTCCTGGTTATCTTCTATCTGATGATCTGGCGTCCTCAAGCCAAGCGCGCCAAAGAGCAGAAAGCCCTGTTGGGTAACCTGCAAAAAGGTGACGAAGTGGTTACCACCGGTGGCATCGCTGGCAAGATCACTAAAGTTTCCGACGCTTTTGTTGTTATCGAAGTGTCTGACACGGTAGAGCTGAAAATTCAGAAGGGCTCGGTTGCAGCCACGCTGCCTAAAGGCACGCTGAAAGCGATCTAAGTTTCAACTTTTAACAATCGACGGGGCGCGCAAGGCGCCCCGCGTTTTAAGCGGGCGGCGTGATTGATGCTGAACAAATACCCTCTGTGGAAATACATACTGATCCTGGCAGTGCTGGCGATCGGTTTTATTTATTCCGCTCCCAATCTGTACCCGGATGATCCGGCCATTCAGGTGTCGGGTGCTAGCACGGCATTGCAGGTGACTGAAGCTGATCTGGATCGCGCAAGCAAGGCGCTGACTGATGACGGTATCGTCGTCAAAGGCTCTTCTTTGGTTCAAGGCGGTAAAACCGGTTTGTTGCGTCTGGCCAAAAAAGACGATCAGTTGCCAGCCAAGGACATCGTACGCAAGGCGTTGGGGGATGACTTTGTCGTCGCACTTAACCTCGCACAGACGACACCTCAATGGTTGCGTAGCTTGGGCGCTCACCCAATGAAATTGGGTCTGGACTTGTCAGGTGGTGTGCACTTCTTGCTGGAAGTGGACATGGACAAAGCCGTTGATGCGCGCATGAAAGTGTATGAAGGCGATGTCAAAAGCCTGCTGCGTAAAGATAAAGTGCGTTACCGCAGTCTGCCGCAACTCAACGGGGCGATTCAGCTAGGTTTCAGTGATGAAGCCACTCGTGAGCAAGCGCGTAATCTGATTCGCAAGAGCTTTACAGACTTTGACGTGACCACTGCAGACCTCAACGGTCAGCCGGTTCTGCGTCTGGCGATGACCCCGGCCAAGCTGGCGGAAATCCGTGAGTATTCCATCAAGCAAAACCTGACAACCGTCCGTAACCGGGTTAACGAGTTGGGTGTTGCCGAGCCTCTGGTTCAACGTCAGGGTGCCAACCGTATTGTGGTTGAGCTGCCAGGCGTACAAGACACCGCCGAAGCCAAGCGTATTCTGGGCAAGACGGCCAACCTTGAGTTCCGTCTGGCTGCTGAGCCAGGCGCTTCGAAAGCCACGTCCGAGACGTTCGAGTTCCGCGAAGGTAATCGTCCTTCTGCGCAGATCGAGCGTAGTTTGATCATCACGGGTGACCAGGTCACGGATGCTCAGGCGGGTTTTGACGAGCAAGGCCGTCCGCAAGTGAACATCAAGCTTGATGGTCATGGTGGCGAGCTGATGAGTCGCTCGACGCGTAGCAACGTAGGCCGCAGCATGGCGGTAATCTTCATCGAGCAACGCCCGGTGACGACTTACACCAAGCAAGTGGTTGGCGGTGTTGAAAAAGATGTGCCGGTTCAAACGTTTAAAGAAGACAAAAAGATCATCAGTCTGGCGACCATTCAGTCGCCGCTGGGCAGTCAGTTCCGGATCACTGGTCTGAATGGTCAGGGTGAAGCGTCCGAGTTGGCGTTGCTGCTGCGCGCCGGTGGTCTGGCTGCACCGATGTACTTTGCCGAAGAACGTACCATTGGCCCGAGCTTGGGTGCAGACAACATCGCCAAAGGTGTTGATGCTTCTCTGTGGGGCATGCTGTTTGTGTCGATCTTCATCATCGCGATCTACCGCTTCTTCGGTGTGATTGCGACGGTTGCGCTGGCAGGCAACATGGTCTTGCTGTTGGCCTTGATGTCGATCTTGGGTGCAACGCTGACCTTGCCAGGTATTGCCGGTATCGTTCTCACGATGGGTATGGCGGTCGACGCCAACGTCCTGATCTTCTCGCGTATTCGTGAGGAGCTGGCGAATGGTATGACACCGCAACGGGCAATCAATGAAGGCTTCAGTCGCGCATTCTCGGCGATTGTCGACTCCAACCTGACAACCCTGTTGGTCGGCGGGATTCTGTTTGCCATGGGTACCGGGCCGGTTAAAGGCTTTGCGGTCACCATGTCGCTCGGTATCTTCACCTCTATGTTCACGGCCATTATGGTGACCCGCGCATTGGTCAACCTGATCTACGGCGGTCGGGACTTCAAGAAGTTGTGGATTTAAGGGGCTGCCATGTTACGTACAATCAACTTCATGGGCGTCCGCAACGTTGCGTTCGGCGTCACTGTGCTGCTTACCGTGCTGGCATTGTTCAGCATGTTCCACAAGGGTATGAACTACGGACTGGACTTCACCGGTGGTACGCTCATTGAGCTGACCTACGAGAAGCCTGCAGATCTGACCAAGGTGCGGGGCGAGCTTGTTTCGGCAGGCTTCAATGATGCCGTGGTACAGAGTTTTGGTGCGACGACCGATCTGCTGGTGCGTATGCCGGGCGATGATCCGCTGTTGGGCAACAAAGTAGCCGCGGCGCTGGGGGAGGCTGATACGAGCAACCCGGCGGTGATCAAGCGCGTTGAGTTTGTCGGCCCGCAGGTCGGTGAAGAGCTTCGTGACCAAGGCGGTCTAGGCATGCTGATGGCGCTGGGCGGCATCATGCTGTACCTGGCTTTCCGCTTTCAGTGGAAGTTTGCGGTCGGCGCAATCGTCTCTCTGGTTCACGACGTGATCGTGACCATGGGCGTGCTGTCGTTCTTCCAGATCACCTTCGACCTGACGGTATTGGCGGCGGTGCTGGCGATTATCGGCTACTCGCTCAACGACACCATTGTGGTATTCGACCGGGTTCGTGAGAACTTCCGGGTGCTGCGCAAAGCTTCTCTGGTTGAGAACATCAACATTTCGACCACGCAAACTTTGCTGCGTACGGTAGCGACCTCGGTGTCTACCTTGCTGGCGATTGCTGCGTTGTTGATCTTCGGTGGTGACAACCTGTGGGGCTTCTCAATTGCGCTGCTCGTGGGTGTATTGGCGGGGACTTACTCGTCGATCTACATCGCGAACGTGGTGTTGATCTGGCTCAATCTCAGTGCAGAGGATCTGATTCCTCCTGCGGCGAGCGAGAAGGAAATCGACGACCGCCCATAACGAAAAGTTATCGGTGGTAGTCATCAAAAGGCGCGAGTATTGAACTCGCGCCTTTTTTTATGCTCCAAGACTGGGTTGATGGATGTGGGAATCTTCCCACCTGTGATGGTCTGGAGGTTCAAGTGAACAAGTCTTTGCTGGTAGGTGCTGTGTTGGGTGCTGTCGGGGTCACTGCCGGTGGTGCTGTTGCTACCTATAGTCTGGTTAAAGGCCCTGAGTCTGCTCAGGTGTTGGCTGTTCAGCCTGTCAAGCAGCAAATTAAAACCCCGCGTGAGGTGTGCAAAGACGTTACCGTCACACGCCGCGCGCCGGTCAAGGATGAGCATCAGATTGCCGGTAGCGTGATTGGTGCGGTGGCGGGCGGCCTATTAGGTAATCAGGTTGGCGGTGGTAGCGGTAAAAAAATTGCTACCGTGGCGGGTGCATTGGGTGGTGGTTACGCAGGTAATCGGGTTCAGGAGGGTATGCAGGAGCGTGATACGTACACCACGACGCAAACGCGGTGTAATACCGTCAACGACATCAGTGAGAAAGTAGTCGGCTATGACGTGCGCTACTCGCTAGATGGCAAAGAAGGTAAGGTGCGAATGGATCGCGAGCCAGGCAATGAAATTGCTGTGGATAAGCAGGGTAAATTGATTCTGAACTGATCCGCTGATTTGTTGGCAAACAACTATCCCGCGTAGGAGCTGCCGCAGGCTGCGATCTTTTGATGTTGCGGTAGAAGATCAAAAGATCGCAGGCTGCGCCAGCTCCTACACAAATATGAGCTGCGCGAAGATCAAAAAGCAGGCACAAAAAAGCACCTCGAAAGGTGCTTTTTTTGTACCTGATGTTCGCTTAGCGTTTCAGCGAGGCAGGTAGGTGTGGCTGAATGGCAGTCAGCACCGCTTTAAAGCACTTGGTGTTACCAGCAACGATGTGGCCTTTTTCAAGGAAATCGTGGCTGCCAGTGAAATCGCTGACCAAGCCGCCTGCTTCTTGAATCAGCAGTGCGCCAGCTGCCATGTCCCATTCGGACAGGCCTGACTCCCAGAACGCATCAAAACGGCCTGCTGCAACGTAGGCCAAGTCTAGGCTGGCAGCGCCTGCGCGGCGGATGCCGGCGGTTTGGCCAACAAGGCTGCGGAACATACCTAGGTAGTTGTCTAGGTTGTCCATTTGGTTGTCGCGAAATGGGAAGCCGGTGCCGAGCAGGGCGCCTTCAAGGCTTGTGCGACCGCTGACACGTAGGCGACGACCGTTCAATTGGGCGCCGCGGCCACGGCTGGCGGTGAATTCTTCTTGGCGAACCGGGTCGAGAACCACAGCGTGCTCGAGGCGGCCACGGTATTTGCAAGCGATGCTGACGGCGAAATGTGGAACGCCGCGCAGGAAGTTAGTGGTGCCATCAAGTGGGTCGATGATCCACAGGTAGTCTTCACCTTCGCCGCTGCCTGCGTGCAAGCCGGTTTCTTCGCCGAGAATACCGTGTGTCGGATAAGCCTTGCGTAAGGCGTCTATGATTTTCTGTTCGGCAGCACGATCGACTTCAGAGACGTAATCCTTGGCGTCTTTTTCGTCAACCTTGATGGTATCCAGGCGCTCGATGGAGCGGAAAATCAATTCACTGGCGCTGCGGGCGGCGCGCAGCGCGATATTCAGCATGGGCTGCATGGACGTTTCACCTAGGTCGTTAAAGAAAGCCGGACATTCTAACAGAAAAATTTGGCAGATGAAGGTTTGCGTTCGCTTGCGTAGCTTAAGGTGATTGGCTTAGGTAAGATTTGCTTCCTTTTACCGGTCTGTGAGCACTCCCATTGCTGTCTAATATTCGTGTTGTTCTAGTCAATACCAGCCATCCCGGGAACATTGGCGGTGCTGCGCGAGCCATGAAAAACATGGGGCTGTCGCGGTTGGTGTTGGTTGAACCGAGGGTGTTTCCGCATCACGAGGCTGATGCTCGAGCTTCAGGGGCGGGCGACATCTTAGAAAATGCGCAGGTTGTTGCGTCGTTAGAAGAGGCGTTGGTGGGGTGTAATTTGGTGCTGGGCACCAGTGCGCGAGATCGGCGTATCCCTTGGCCGCTGCTGGACCCGCGTGAATGTGGGCGCAAGGTGGTTGAAGGTGTTACTCAAGGCGCTGAAATCGCGCTGGTATTTGGCCGTGAAGACTCTGGCCTGACCAACGAAGAGTTACAGCGTTGTCATTTTCACGTTCACATTCCATCGGACCCGGAGTTCAGTTCTCTGAACTTGGGTGCTGCTGTACAAGTGTTGAGCTATGAAATTCGTATGTCTTGGCTGGCTGCTCAAGGCCAGCCGAGCAAGATGGAAAAAGAAGAAGTGGCCTCCACTAAAAGTGGAGAGCTGGCGACCATGGATGAGCTTGAGCGCTTTTACGAGCATCTGGAGCAAACGTTGGTGGCGATCGAGTTTCTGGATCCAGAAAAGCCGCGGCATTTGATGGCGCGCCTGCGTCGACTTTATGGGCGCAGCTCGGTCAGTCGTGCAGAAATGAATATTTTGCGTGGCATTCTCACCGAAACTCAAAAAGCAGCCCGTGGCGAGCTGCTTAAGCGCAAGGATTAATGATGTTCGAGCGTCTGCGTGAAGATATTCAAAGCGTTTTTCATCGTGACCCTGCGGCTCGCAATGCTTTCGAGGTGTTGACCTGTTATCCGGGGATGCATGCGATCTGGCTTCATCGTCTCTCTGCTTTATTGTGGGGTGCGGGCTGGAAGTGGCTGGCGCGGTTGGTGTCGAACTTTGGTCGTTGGCTGACCGGAATCGAAATTCATCCGGGGGCTAAGGTCGGTCGTCGCTTCTTTATTGATCACGGTATGGGCATTGTGATCGGTGAAACTGCCGAAATCGGTGATGACGTGACCCTTTATCAGGGTGTAACGCTGGGCGGTACTAGCTGGAACAAAGGCAAGCGCCACCCGACGCTGGAAAATGGCGTGGTTGTGGGGGCGGGGGCGAAGGTTTTAGGGCCGTTTACCGTCGGGGCCGGGGCTAAGGTGGGTTCCAATGCGGTGGTGACCAAGGCCGTGCCTGCGGGCGCAACGGTGGTCGGTATTCCTGGTCGAATCATCGTCAAAAGTGATGATGAGGCTGAAGCCAAGCGTAAGGCTATGGCAGAAAAAATCGGATTTGATGCCTACGGCGTGAGCGAAGACATGCCAGACCCGGTGGCGCGCGCCATTGCCCAGTTGCTGGACCACTTGCAGGCTGTGGACGGCAAGCTGGACGGCATGTGCGGGGCATTGAAAGATTTGGGTAGCCCTTACTGTGCCCAAGAGCTGCCAGAACTGCGCGAAGAAGACTTCGCCTGCGTCCAGGGTAAGGACGAAAACAAAACGGTCTAGCGTGCAGTATGCCTAGTCGCTGCCGCAGGCTGCGAAAGGTTCGGAGCAAGCCGTTCCCTTGAAGTCCCCGCAGATTTCATCGCAGCTTGGTCGGCCATACGTCGGCATGTGCCATTGCGCCGCAGACCCTGCTACAATGCGGCCGCTCTTTTGCGGGTAAACCCGACTAAAGCACTAGGTCTAATAGTTGACTTAAATAGTCGGGAATAGCATACTCGCCCCCATTCCGAATTCCGTGGTACCTGTCCATGAGACTGACTACAAAAGGCCGATACGCCGTTACTGCGATGCTTGATTTAGCGTTGCACGCGCAGCACGGGCCTGTGTCCCTGGCCGATATTTCTGAGCGCCAAGGCATCTCTCTTTCTTACCTTGAACAACTGTTCGCTAAATTGCGCCGCAGTAGCTTAGTGTCCAGCGTTCGTGGCCCTGGTGGTGGTTATCAGCTGTCACGCGACATGCAAGGTATTCAGGTCGCTCAAGTCATTGATGCGGTCAACGAGTCGGTCGATGCAACGCGTTGCCAAGGGCTAGGTGATTGCCATGCTGGCGACACGTGCCTGACTCACCACCTATGGTGCGATTTGAGTCTGCAGATACACGAGTTTCTCAGCGGTATCAGCTTGGCTGACCTTGTGACTCGCCGTGAGGTGCAAGAAGTAGCCCAGCGTCAGGATCAGCGCCGCTGTAATAGCAAAGCGCCGCACCTGGATAAGATCGAAGCGTCCGCCGTCGAGTGATTGCATAAAAACGACGGTGCGCCAGCCAGCCTGATTTAGGAGATAGTCCATGAAATTGCCAATTTACCTTGATTACTCAGCTACCACCCCGGTTGATCCGCGTGTTGCCCAAAAGATGAGCGACTGCTTGCTGGTTGACGGGAACTTCGGTAACCCGGCCTCGCGCTCTCACGTTTTCGGCTGGAAAGCTGAAGAAGCTGTTGAGAACGCTCGTCGTCAGGTCGCTGATCTGGTGAATGCTGATCCGCGTGAAATTGTCTGGACCTCTGGTGCTACCGAGGCCAACAACTTGGCAATTAAAGGTGCTGCCCATTTCTATGCCTCTAAAGGCAAGCATCTGATCACCGACAAGATTGAACACAAGGCCGTTCTCGATACCATGCGTCAGCTGGAGCGTGAAGGCTTTGAAGTGACCTACATCGAGCCGGGTGAGGATGGTCTGGTAACACCAGCTATGGTTGAGGCTGCTCTGCGTGAGGACACAATCCTAGTGTCGATCATGCACGTGAACAACGAAATCGGCACCATCAACGACATCGCAGCCATTGGCGAGCTGACTCGCTCGCGCGGCGTGTTGTTCCATGTGGACGCTGCTCAGTCGACGGGCAAAGTTGAAATCGACTTGGTCAAACTGAAAGTTGACCTCATGTCCTTCTCGGCCCACAAAACCTACGGTCCTAAAGGCATAGGCGCACTGTATGTAAGCCGTAAACCTCGCGTCCGTATCGAGGCGGCCATGCACGGTGGCGGTCACGAGCGCGGCATGCGCTCGGGTACCTTGGCCACCCACCAAATCGTGGGCATGGGCGAAGCGTTCCAGATCGCCAAAGAAGAAATGGCCGCCGAAAACGTCCGTATTAAAGCCTTGAGCGATCGCTTCTTCAAACAGGTCGAGCACCTTGAAGAACTGTACGTAAACGGAAGCATGACAGCCCGTGTTCCGCACAACCTGAACCTGAGCTTCAACTATGTTGAAGGTGAGTCGCTGATCATGGCGCTCAAGGATCTGGCCGTGTCGTCCGGTTCTGCTTGCACCTCCGCCTCCCTTGAGCCGTCCTACGTATTGCGTGCCCTTGGCCGCAACGACGAACTGGCGCACAGCTCGATCCGTTTTACCTTCGGTCGTTTCACCACTGAAGAAGAAATCGACTACGCCGCGCAGAAGGTTTGCGAGGCTGTTACCAAGCTGCGCGCTTTATCGCCGCTGTGGGATATGTTCAAAGACGGCATCGACATTTCGAAAATCGAATGGGCGGCGCACTAATAACTTAAGTCGCCGCAAGCAAGTGCTGTAAAACGTAGTCAATAGCTTTTTACAGCGTTTGAAGAGCGACTCTGATGAGTGAGGATTAGTACCATGGCTTACAGCGAAAAGGTCATCGACCACTACGAAAACCCACGCAACGTCGGCAAGATGGACGCGGAAGATCCAGATGTTGGCACTGGCATGGTGGGTGCACCGGCCTGTGGCGACGTCATGCGTTTGCAGATCAAGGTGAACGAGCAGGGCATCATTGAAGATGCCAAGTTCAAAACTTATGGTTGCGGTTCGGCCATTGCTTCCAGCTCATTGGCAACCGAGTGGATGAAAGGTAAGACTCTGGACGAAGCAGAGACCATCAAGAACACTCAGTTGGCTGAAGAGCTAGCCTTGCCGCCTGTGAAAATTCACTGCTCGGTACTCGCTGAAGACGCCATCAAGGCGGCCGTTCACGATTACAAGCAGAAGAAAGGTTTGATCTGATCCGGTTGGCTCGTGCCCAAAGGCGTGGGCTGGTGATGATACTGGCGAAAGGTAAGGAGTCACGATGGCTATCAGCATGACAGAGGCGGCGGCCAAGCATATTCGCCGCTCCCTTGATGGGCGCGGCAAAGGTGAGGGGATTCGTCTGGGTGTTCGCACCACGGGCTGTTCCGGTCTTGCCTATGTGCTGGAGTTTGTCGATGAAGTGGGTGAAGACGATCAGGTCTTCGAAACTCATGGCGAAAAAGTGATCATTGATCCAAAAAGCCTCACTTACCTTGACGGCACTGAGCTGGATTTCGTCAAGGAAGGTTTGAACGAAGGCTTCAAGTTCAATAACCCCAACGTGCGCGGCGAATGTGGCTGCGGCGAGAGCTTCAACATCTGAGGCCAGTCGTGGGTACTCCTTGTCATTTTGCTTTGTTTGAACTGCAGCCGAGCTTCAAGCTGGATCTCGATCAGTTGGCCACGCGTTATCGTGAGTTGGCGCGTGGCGTTCATCCAGACCGTTTTGCTGACGCCTCAGAGCGTGAGCAGCGACTGGCGCTAGAGCAATCCGCCAGCCTCAATGAGGCTTATCAAACGCTCAAAAGCCCTTCAAAACGTGCGCGTTACTTGCTCGCGATGAGTGGGCGTGACATGCCGCTTGAAGTAACCGTGCATGATCCTGAGTTTTTGATGCAGCAGATGCAGTGGCGCGAAGAGCTTGAAGACTTGCAGGACGACGCCGATACGGCCGGTATTGCCGTATTCAAACGTCGTTTAAAAGCCGCTCAAGATCAATTGAACGACAACTTCGCAGCCTGTTGGGATGATGCAGCGCAGCGTGAGCAGGCCGAGCGCCTGATGCGCCGCATGCAGTTCCTCGACAAACTCTCTTACGAAGTGCGCCAGTTAGAAGAGCGCCTCGACGATTAACCCAGTGCCGCTACGGTTGCACGCCTGATATACAGATAAGTCCTGATAACGATGGCCCTACTGCAGATCGCCGAACCCGGCCAAAGTCCTCAACCGCACCAGCGTCGTCTGGCTGTGGGGATTGACTTGGGCACTACCAATTCGCTGGTCGCTGCATTGCGCAGTGGTCTTAGCGAGCCGCTGGCTGATGCCGAAGGCCGAATCATTCTGCCCTCTGCGGTGCGTTATCACGCAGACCGCGTCGAGGTGGGAGATTCTGCTCGCTTGGCGGCCTCCAGCGATCCTTTCAATACCGTGTTGTCGGTCAAGCGCTTGATGGGGCGCGGTCTGTCCGACGTCAAGCAACTGGGCGAGCAACTGCCTTACCGTTTTGTTGGCGGTGAGTCGCATATGCCGTTCATTGACACAGTACAGGGCCCTAAAAGCCCGGTAGAAGTGTCGGCCGATATCCTGAAAGTGTTGCGCGAGCGTGCCGAAAAGGCTTTGGGCGGAGAATTGGTGGGTGCGGTGATCACCGTTCCGGCTTATTTCGATGACGCTCAGCGCCAAGCCACCAAAGACGCTGCTCGATTGGCCGGGCTGAGCGTATTGCGCTTGCTCAACGAGCCGACGGCTGCCGCAGTGGCTTACGGTCTAGATCAGCACGCAGAAGGTGTTGTCGCGATCTATGACTTGGGTGGGGGTACGTTCGATATCTCTATCTTGCGGTTGACGGGCGGTGTTTTTGAAGTCTTGGCAACGGGGGGCGACAGTGCTCTCGGTGGCGATGATTTTGACCATGTTATCGCGAGCTGGATCGTTGACCAGGCGGGTTTGTCTGCTGATCTAGATCCGGGTACTCAACGCCAACTGTTGCAAATTGCCTGTGCCGCCAAAGAGGCGCTAACAGATGCGTCCTCTGTGGCTGTTATCTATGGCGATTGGCAGGCTGAACTGACCCGTGAAGCATTCAATGCGCTCATCGAGCCAATGGTTGCGCGCAGTCTCAAGGCCTGCCGCCGTGCTGTACGCGATGCCAATATTGAGCTTGAAGATGTTCAAGCGGTGGTTATGGTTGGCGGTTCGACCCGTGTGCCGCGCGTTCGCGAGGCGGTTGCTGACATGTTTGGTCGTCAGCCGTTGACTGACATCGACCCGGATCAAGTGGTTGCCATTGGCGCTGCGATTCAGGCTGATACGTTGGCCGGTAACAAGCGTGACGGTGGTGAGTTGTTGCTGCTGGACGTGATTCCATTGTCCCTGGGTCTCGAAACCATGGGCGGCTTGATGGAGAAGGTCATCCCGCGTAACACCACGATTCCTGTGGCCCGTGCGCAAGACTTCACCACCTACAAAGATGGCCAAACGGCCATGATGATTCATGTCCTGCAAGGCGAGCGCGAGCTGATCAGCGACTGCCGTTCGTTGGCGCGCTTTGAGCTACGCGGTATTCCACCGATGGTGGCGGGGGCTGCGAAAATCCGCGTGACCTTCCAAGTAGACGCCGACGGTTTGCTTAGTGTTTCGGCGCGTGAACTCGGATCAGGCGTTGAGGCCAGCATTCAGGTCAAGCCTTCGTACGGCCTGACCGATGGTGAAATCGCCAAAATGCTCAAGGATTCGTTCCACTACGCCGGTGACGATAAAGTAGCGCGTGTGCTGCGAGAGCAGCAAGTGGATGGTCAGCGCTTGATCGAGGCAGTACAGGCTGCGCTTGAGGTAGATGGTGAGCGCTTGCTGGACGCCGAAGAGCGCATGGTCATTGAGCTGCAAATGCAAGAGTTAGCCGAATTGTTAAAAGGCACCGATGGCTATGCTATCGAGCAACAGACTAAACGTTTGTCGCAAGTCACCGATGCCTTTGCTGCCCGCCGTATGGATCTAACGGTAAAAGCCGCTCTGGCGGGGCGCAACCTGAATGAGATTGAGGAATAACGATGCCGCAGGTCATTTTTCTGCCCCATGAGAAGTTTTGCCCGGAAGGGTTAGTTGTAGAAGCTGAGCCTGGGGTTTCGATCCTTGATCTGGCGCATGAGCACCATATCGAGATGGAAAGCGCCTGTGGCGGCGTCTGTGCCTGCACGACGTGTCACTGCATCATTCGTGAAGGTTTCGATTCGCTCAATGAAGCTGATGAGCTCGAAGAAGACTACTTGGATAAGGCTTGGGGCCTGGAGCCACATTCACGCCTAGGATGCCAGGCGATTGTCGGTGAGGATGACCTCACTGTAGAAATCCCGAAATACTCACTCAACCATGCTGCCGAAGCGCCGCACTGATTCAAGGAACTGTCATGAGTCTGAAATGGGTTGATGTACAAGAAATTGCTATACAGCTGGCTGAAGCTCACCCGGATGTCAATCCGCTCTCGGTGAACTTCGTCAAGCTGCGTAATTTGGTTATGGCGTTGCCGGAGTTCGATGACATCCCGGATCGTGGCGGGGAAAAAGTCCTCGAAGCTATTCAGGGTTTGTGGATCGAAGAGGCTGACTAAGCCCGCAACGTTCGTAATTATGCAATACCCAAGAACCCGCGTATAATTCGCGGGTTTAATTTTTCGCTTAAATCACTGTTTCTGGAGTTACACCATGGCTGTTCAACGTACTTTCTCCATCATCAAGCCTGACGCCGTTGCTAAAAACGTTATCGGCAAGATCGTTACCCGTTTCGAAGACGCTGGCCTGAAGGTTGTAGCTTCTAAACTGAAGCAACTGTCCAAAGCTGAAGCTGAAGGTTTCTACGCTGAACACAGCGAGCGCGGCTTCTTCGCTGACCTGGTTGCTTTCATGATCTCCGGTCCAGTGGTTGTTCAGGTTCTTGAAGGTGAAAACGCTATCGCTCTGAACCGTGAGCTGATGGGCGCTACCAACCCTAAAGAAGCCGCTGCTGGCACCATCCGTGCTGACTTCGCTGAATCCATCGACGCTAACGCTGTTCACGGCTCCGACTCCGAAGCAGCCGCTGCACGCGAAATCGCTTACTTTTTCGCAGCTACTGAAGTAACCACTCGCTAAGCATTGGCTTGTGAGTGAGGGTGAAGACATGATTGCAACGACTGGCAAAACTAACCTGTTGGGTCTGACTCAGCCGGAAATGGAGAAATTCTTCGACTCAATCGGGGAGAAGCGTTTCCGTGCCGGTCAGGTCATGAAGTGGATTCACCACTTTGGCGTCGATGATTTCGACGCCATGACTAACGTCAGCAAAGCCTTGCGCGACAAGCTCAAGGCCATTGCTGAAGTTCGTGGACCTGAAGTCGTCAGCGAGGACATCTCCAGCGATGGCACCCGTAAGTGGGTAGTGCGCGTTGAGTCCGGCAGCTGCGTCGAGACCGTTTATATTCCCCAGGGCAAACGTGGCACTTTGTGCGTTTCGTCCCAGGCTGGCTGTGCCCTGGATTGCAGTTTTTGCTCCACCGGCAAGCAAGGCTTCAATAGCAACCTCACCGTGGCCGAAGTCATTGGTCAGGTGTGGATTGCCAACAAATCCTTTGGCAGCGTTCCGGCTACCATCGACCGCGCCATCACCAACGTGGTGATGATGGGCATGGGTGAACCGCTGCTCAATTTTGATAACGTGATTGCCGCCATGCATCTGATGATGGATGACTTGGGCTACGGCATCTCCAAGCGCCGAGTGACCTTGTCGACCTCGGGCGTGGTGCCAATGATTGATGAGCTGTCTAAGCACATCGACGTCTCACTGGCGTTGTCGCTGCATGCACCTAATGACGAACTGCGCAGTCAGTTGGTGCCGATCAACAAAAAGTACCCGCTCAAAATGCTCCTTGAGTCCTGCCGTAACTACATGTCGAGCTTGGGCGAAAAGCGCGTATTGACCGTTGAGTACACCTTGCTCAAAGGCGTCAATGACCATGTCGATCATGCGCTAGAAATGATCGAACTGCTCAAAGACACGCCGTGCAAAATCAACTTGATTCCGTTTAACCCGTTCCCGCACTCGGGCTATGAGCGTCCAAGCAACAACGCCATTCGCCGTTTCCAAGAGCTGCTACAGCAAGCGGGTTATAACGTGACTGTGCGTACCACTCGTGGTGAAGACATCGATGCGGCCTGTGGGCAGTTGGTAGGTCAGGTAAATGACCGTACCCGCCGTAGCTCGCGACTGATTGCTGCGCGTGAACTCAATGCTGAGACTGATCAGGCGCAAAACGCTGCGTCTCAGCCCTGAGAGAGGAAACCTATGATCTTGCGCGCTGCGCTCTCTGTCCTCTTGGTCGGCCTCTTGGCTGGCTGTATCTCATCGGGTGATTCACATCCGTTGAGCAGCGACAAAGGGCGTGCTGAGGCGCGTCAAGCGTATGTTCAGTTAGGGCTTGGTTACCTCCAGCAAGGGATGACCGAGCAAGCTAAAATCCCCCTCAGTAAAGCCCTAGAGCTCGACAAGACAGACCCAGACACCAACGCCGCACTGGCCTTGGTGTTTCAATCCGAAATGGAGCCAGAGCTAGCTGAGCGGGCGTTTAATACAGCGCTGAGCGGGCGACCTGCTGATACGCGAATTCTGAATAACTATGGCAGCTTCCTGTATGAGCAACAGCGCTATCAGGACGCCTACAGCCAGTTTCTGAAAGCCTCGGCAGACCACCTTTACCCTGATCGCTCGCGTGTCTATGAGAATCTGGGCATGACCTCACTCAAGTTGGGGCAACGTGATGTCGGACGTCAGCAGCTCGAAAAAGCGCTGCGCTTAAACCGCCAACAACCTCGTGCCCTGCTTGAAATGGCTGAGATGTCTTACGAAGACAGGCATTATGTGTCCGCACGAGACTATTACGATCGTTTTAGCCTGCTTAGCGGGCAAAATGCACGTAGTCTATTGCTCGGTGCGCGTCTGGCGACTGTTTTCGATGATCGCACTCCAGTAGCCAACTATGGCCAGCAACTAAAACGACTTTATCCCGGCACGCCGGAATATCAGCAATACCTGTCGGAGCAATGATGAAAGCGGCGCAACCCGAAGTTCTAGCAGCGACTCGTGTCAATCCCGGTGAGACTTTGCGTCTGGCCCGTGAGAACAATGGATGGACCTTGGCTGAAGTCGCCCTGAAACTCAATCTCACGGCCAGTTCCTTGAGCAATCTTGAGTCGGGTGCGTTTGACAAACTACCAGGCCATACCTTTGCCCGCGGCTACATACGTGCCTACGCTAAATTGCTGGGCATGGACCAGACCCGCCTGGTACATGAATTCGACGTCTATACCGGCACCGATGCCAACGGTAGCAATGTGCACAGCTTGGGCCGTATCGAAGAGCCTGTGCGTGTTTCGCATACCATTTTGCGGATCGTTAGCTTAGTACTGCTGATTGCTGTGCTGTTTGGCGGTTTTTTCTGGTGGCAGGATCAAGCGTCCATGCGGGCCAAAGATCTCATTGGCTTGACGCCAGAACACGTCGAAGTTGAAGGCGCTGATGGCACGACCCAGATCCATCCGCTCGACGAGCCGGAAGATCAAGCCGTCGCTCAAGCGAATGCACAAGGTGATATAGCCCCGCAACCTGCCCCTGAAGCGACCGGCAGCACCGAACTACCTTTACCGATAGCGCCTACGGCCTCTCCAGCGCCGACCACAGCGCCTGCAACATCAGGCACACCGACTCAGCCAACTACGCCAGCCGCAGCCGTAGCTCCAGCTGCCCCAGCTGTCGTGCCTGCGACCCCGCAAACAGACACCGCGGCGGCCACCACGGGGCCTGGCAAGGTCACTATCAACTACACCGCTGATTGCTGGTCCCAAGTCACTGATAGCACTGGCAAAGTGCTGTTTAGTGGCCTTAAGCGCAAAGGCGAAACGCTTGATGTGACTGGCAAGCCTCCACTCAGCCTGCGTCTGGGCTATGCCCGTGGCGCGCAAGTGACCTATAACGGCCAGGTTGTGGATGTGGCTCCTTTCACCAGTGGCGAGACTGCTCGCCTGAAGTTAGGTCAATAAGTCATGCACGGCGAATCACCAATCAAACGTCGCGAATCGCGCAAAATTTGGGTCGGCTCGGTACCGGTGGGCGGCGATGCCCCTATTGCTGTACAGAGCATGACCAACAGTGACACCAATGATGTTGCAGCCACAGTCGCTCAAATCAATCGGCTAGAAGCAGCGGGCGTAGATATCGTTCGGGTTTCGGTGCCGGACATGGACGCGGCTGAGGCCTTTGGGCGTATCAAACAGTTGGTCAAAGTGCCACTGGTCGCTGATATCCACTTCGATTACCGCATTGCGCTGCGCGTTGCCGAGCTGGGTGTGGACTGCTTGAGGATCAACCCGGGCAACATCGGTCGTGAAGACCGCGTGCGTGCAGTAGTTGATGCAGCACGTGATCGCGGTATTCCGATCCGTATCGGCGTTAACGCCGGTTCACTGGAAAAAGACCTGCAAAAAAAATATGGCGAACCTACACCGGCTGCGCTTGTTGAGTCGGCTCTGCGCCACGTTGAGCACCTAGAGCGCTTGAATTTCAAGGACTTCAAGGTCAGCGTTAAAGCCTCCGATGTATTTATGGCCGTTGAAGCTTATCGCTTGCTGGCCAAAGAAATCGTTCAGCCGCTGCATTTAGGCATCACTGAAGCAGGGGGTTTACGCTCTGGCACAGTGAAATCTGCGGTGGGCCTAGGTATGCTGCTCGCCGAGGGAATTGGCGATACTATTCGTATCTCGTTGGCAGCAGACCCGGTTGAGGAAGTAAAAGTCGGCTACGACATCCTTAAATCCCTGCATTTGCGCTCGCGAGGTATCAACTTTATCGCGTGCCCAAGCTGCTCCCGGCAGAATTTCGACGTGGTGAAAACCATGAACGAGCTGGAAGTGCGGCTAGAAGACTTGCTGGTACCGCTGGATGTGGCCGTGATTGGTTGTGTGGTTAACGGCCCCGGTGAAGCCAAAGAGGCTCACGTAGGGTTGACCGGTGGCACGCCTAACCTGATTTACATCGACGGCAAGCCGGCACAAAAATTGACGAATGAAAACCTGGTGGATCAGCTTGAAAAACTGATCCGGCAGAAGGCGGCCGATAAGGTCGAAGCTGACGCAGCCGTAATCGCGCGCGGCTAACCAAACGAATAAAGGATTTTTTGTGAGCAAGTCTTTGCAAGCCATTCGTGGCATGAATGACATCCTGCCAGAGCAAACGCCGTTATGGCGCTACTTCGAAGGCAAGGTTGCGCGTTTGCTGGATAACTACGGTTACAAGCAAATCCGTATGCCAATCGTCGAGTTCACCGAGCTGTTCAAGCGCTCGATTGGCGAAGTGACCGACATCGTCGAAAAAGAGATGTACACCTTCGAAGACCGCAATGGCGATTCGCTGACCTTGCGCCCAGAAGGCACCGCCGCGTGCGTGCGTGCTGTGCTTGAGCACGGCATCACGGGCGGTGGTCAGGTACAAAAATTGTGGTACATCGGCCCGATGTTCCGTCACGAGCGCCCGCAAAAAGGCCGTTATCGTCAGTTCCATCAGATTGGGGTTGAAGTGTTCAACCTTGATGGACCAGACATCGACGCCGAATTGATCTTGCTGACCTGGCGTCTGTGGGGTGAGCTGGGTATTCGTGATGCAGTGAAACTTGAGCTCAACAGCTTGGGGACTAGCGAGGCGCGTGCGCGCTACCGTGCAGCGCTGGTTGACTACCTGTCTTCGCGCTTGAGCGAACTTGACGAAGACAGCCAGCGTCGATTGAAAACCAATCCGTTGCGAGTGCTCGACACTAAAAACGCCGACACCCAGGCGGTACTGGTTGACGCGCCTAAGCTGGCCGACTATCTCGATGAAGAATCCCGTGTGCACTTTGAGGGCCTCAAGGCTCGCTTGGATGCTGCCGGTATTCCTTACGTGATCAACCCTAAGCTGGTGCGCGGTCTTGATTACTACAGCAAAACCGTCTTTGAATGGGTCACCGACAAGCTCGGCGCCCAAGGCACTGTCTGTGCTGGTGGTCGCTATGACGGCTTGGTTGAACAAATGGGTGGCAAGCCAACGACCGGTGTTGGTTTTGCAATGGGTATCGAACGTCTGATTCTGCTCCTCGAAACGCTGGAGCAAATCCCTGAAGAAATTGCGCGTCAGGTGGACGTTTACCTGTGCGCTTTCGGTGAGGCCGCTGAACTGGCTGCTTTGGCCTTGAGCGAACGTGTTCGTGATCAGTTGCCAAACCTGCGTCTGCAAATCAATGCGGGTGCTGGTAGCTTTAAGAGTCAGTTTAAAAAGGCTGACAAGAGCGGTGCGTTGTATGCACTGATTCTGGGTGAAGACGAACTGGCCCAGCGAGTGGTGGGCGTTAAACCCCTGCGTGGCCAAGGCGAACAACAAACTATTGCCTGGGATGCTCTTTCCGAGCACTTGGCCACCTGCATCGTGCAGGGTTGAAGCTGTTTAACAGCCGATTTATCGAATAAGGAGTGTTGGGGTGTCGAGTAACGATGATGATCAGCTGGGCGAGTTGAAAGACTGGTGGCAGCGCAACGGCAAACCCCTGGTCACTGGCGGCGTGCTGGCGCTGGTGGTGGTGTTCGGCTGGCAGGCTTGGCACAAATATCAGGCGAATCAGTCGCAGGGCGCGTCGATTCTCTACCAACAATTGCTTGAAACCACACTGACGCCCAACGGGCAGCCAGACACAACTCGCGTGGCCGAATTGGCCAACAAGTTGAACAGTGAGTATGGCGGCACTGCGTACGCACAGTTTGGTGGTCTGTTTGTCGCTAAAGTAGCCGTAGACACTGGCAAGCTGGATGACGCGGCAGCTGAGCTTAAGGCCATTGTCGATAAGCCAGCTAACCCGACCCTGAGTGAAGTGGCGCGTCAGCGTCTGGCTCAGGTTTTAGCAGCGCAAGGCAAAGCTGATGAGGCTTTGAAGCTGTTGGGCGGTGATTCGGACAAAGCATTCCTGGCCAGCCGTGAAGAACTGAAAGGCGACTTGCTGGTTCAGCAAGGTCGCACCGATGACGCGCGTGCTGCCTACGAAAAAGCCAAAGCTGCTTTGTCTGATGAGGCGGCGGTGGGTGGCTTACAAATCAAGCTCGATGACCTGGCCAAAGGGGATGCGTGAAGTGATGCGTTGGAAACATGCGGCATTGCTGGCTCTGGTCGTTCTGGCCGCGGGTTGCAGCAGCAACAGCAAAAAAGAACTGCCACCAGCGGAACTGACCGACTTCAAAGAGGAAGTCGTTCTGCAAAAGCAGTGGGATCGTTCGATCGGTGATGGTCAGGGTAAAAACTACACCCTGCTGACGCCAGCGGTTGAAGGTAATACGATCTACGCCGCTGATGTGAACGGTATTGTGATGTCTCTGGACCGCATGAACGGCGACGTTCAGTGGAAGAAAGACCTCGAGCTGCCTGTTTCCGGCGCAGTGGGTGCTGGTTATGGCCTGCTCATGCTCGGCACCTTGCAGGGCGATGTGATTGCCCTGGACTCCAGCACTGGCGAAGAAAAGTGGCGCGCTCGCGTCAACAGTGAAGTGCTTGCACCTCCTGCCAACAACGGCGATATCGTTGTGGTTCAGACCCAAGATGATCACCTGATTGGCCTTGATGCCTCAACCGGTGATCAGCGCTGGATCTATGACAGCACTCCGGGTGTGCTGACGTTACGGGGGACTGGTGCTCCGTTGGTGACCAACCGTCTAGCGATTGCAGGTCTTTCGACCGGTAAAGTTGTGGCCGTTGATATTCAAAATGGTGTGCCGGTGTGGGAATCGCGCGTAGCGATCCCACAAGGCCGTTCGGAGCTGGAGCGTATCGTCGATATTGACGGCGGTCTGCTTCTGTCGGGTGGTACGTTGTACGTCGCCAGCTACCAGGGCCGTATGGCGGCCTTGGAACTCGAGAGCGGTCGCGTGCTTTGGCAGCGTGATGCTTCCAGCTACGCGGGTGTCGCGCAAGGGTTCGGCAACGTCTACATCAGCCTGGCTTCCGGCACTGTAGAAGGCGTTGACGAACGTTCGACCACCCAACTGTGGAGCAATGATGCTCTGGCACGTCGTCAGTTGTCGGCGCCAGAAGTCTTCTCCAGCTATGTTGCCGTCGGTGACTTCGAAGGCTATCTGCACCTGTTGAGCCAGGTTGATGGTCGTTTCGTTGGCCGTACTCGGATTGACAGCGACGGCCTTCGGGCGCGTCCGCTGGTGGTCGGTGACATGATTTACGTGTTTGGTAACAGCGGCAAACTGGAAGCCCTGACCATTCGCTAAGGCGTCTATGCTTGAGACTCTAGAGTCTCAAGCAGCCTTGCTCTTGCAAGGCTTGCGGCACATTTGTGCTGTTCCGAACTCTGGCCGCTGCCTTGCAGCGGCTTTTGTATTTTCTGAAATAACGAAGTGGAGAGCCGCATGGTTCCCGTAATCGCCCTGGTGGGCCGACCCAATGTCGGCAAGTCCACCTTGTTCAACCGCCTGACCAGGACTCGTGACGCCATCGTCGGCGACTTGTCCGGTCTGACCCGTGATCGCCAATACGGTGAGGCCAAGTGGCAAGGGCGTTCCTACATTTTGGTCGACACCGGTGGTATTTCCGGTGACGAGCACGGTATGGACGAAAAAATGGCCGAGCAATCGTTGCTGGCCATCGAAGAAGCCGATGTCGTTCTGTTCCTGGTAGATGCTAAAGCGGGCTTCACCGCCGCTGACCAGATGATCGGTGAGCATCTTCGCAAACGTAACAAGCGCTCTTACGTTGTAGCCAACAAAGTCGACAACATCGACCCAGACATGGCTCGCGCTGAATTCGCACCGCTGGGCATGGGCGACGCAATACCGATCGCTGGCGCACATGGCCGTGGTATCACGCAGTTGTTGGAAATTGCCTTGGGCAGCTTCCCGCGTGACGCTGAAGAGCCAGAAGAAGGCGAAGAAGAAGTCGTTCTCGAAGGTGAGGAAGCCAAGCGCATTCCTGGCCCAAGCGAAAAAGACGGTATCAAAATCGCCATCATTGGTCGTCCAAACGTCGGTAAATCCACGCTAGTCAATCGCATGCTCGGTGAAGACCGAGTCATCGTGTACGACCAGCCCGGCACTACCCGCGACAGTATTTACATCCCGTTCGAGCGTAACGACGAGAAGTACACGCTGATTGACACCGCCGGTGTGCGCAAGCGCGGCAAGATCCACGAAGAAGTCGAAAAGTTCTCCGTGGTCAAAACCCTGCAAGCGATCAAAGATGCCAACGTGGTGATCTTTGTAATGGACGCCCGTGAGGGCGTGGTTGATCACGACCTAAACCTGTTGGGCTTTGCTCTTGAAGCGGGTCGGGCACTGGTTATTGCGATCAACAAGTGGGACGGCATGACCCCGAGCGAGCGCGACTACGTTAAGGTCGAGTTGACGCGTCGCTTGTTCTTCGTCGAATTCGCTGACATCCACTTCATCTCGGCGTTGCACGGCACGGGCGTGGGTAACTTGTACCAGTCGGTGCAAAACTCCTTCAAATCGGCGGTTACACGCTGGCCGACCAACCGTCTGACCCAGATCCTAGAAGATGCGGTCAGTGAGCACGCGCCGCCGATGGTTAACAGCCGCCGGATCAAACTGCGTTATGCCCACTTGGGCGGTGCTAACCCGCCGATTATCGTGATCCACGGTAACCACGTTGACAAGGTGCCGCAACCTT
>NZ_LLWH01000069.1 GCF_001411475.1 Pseudomonas endophytica
GAACTGACCCACAACATCGCCTCCACTCCCAATTCAATCGAGGGACTGGATTCTTTACTCGATCCTTCTTTGGTCGAGCAGGCCCTTGAACAGGCCGGTCTGGCGACCCTTCGCAAGCGGCGCCATCCGGCTCAAATCACCGAAGTATCCGATCAGAAATAAAAATGCCAGTCAGCTTAACTGACTGGCATTAGCCATTTGGCCTCTTTTTTTGCTGCTAGATTTTGCCGAGCAAGAGCAGTATCAACAGCACAACCAGCACGGTGCCGATAATGCCGGATGGCCCATAGCCCCAGTTTCTTGAGTGAGGGAAAACTGGCAGTCCGCCCACCAGCAGCAAGATCAGGATGATCAGTAGAATCAGGGTCATGACTATTTCCTCATGGATTAATGTCAGTAAGGACGGCGTTCAGTGGGGGTGTAAACCACTGTGACGTGCGCTCTTAATAAGTCCGACTTGTGAGGAACGAGGAAAATTCAACTTTTTATTATTAAGGGCTGATTTAAAACTGAGCATTGCCTGCGCATGGGCGCGCGAGTAGGGTGCTCGCTTGCTTAGGAGGGGGAACATTTTATGCTTAATTACGTCTGGTTTTTTTTGGCCGCACTGTTTGAAATTGCTGGGTGTTATGGGTTCTGGATGTGGCTTCGCCAAGGCAAAAGTGTGGTGTGGGTTGTGCCCGCAGTATTGAGCCTAGCCGTTTTTGCTTTGCTCTTAACCAAGGTTGAAGCGGCCTATGCAGGGCGCGCTTATGCAGCTTACGGCGGGATTTATATCGTGACCTCGATTGCTTGGCTGGCGGTTGTGGAGCGCATACGCCCGCTGAGTTCAGATTGGATTGGACTCGGCTTTTGCGTAATTGGGGCAACGATCATTTTGTTGGGGCCGCGCTTTTCGACGCCGTGAGCCAATAAGCGAATGACTAGGAATATTCCTCAGTCGCTGTGTAGGGCTTTTATTTGTTCTTTGTAGGGGGTAAGACTAGTGAGAGTAAGCTACAGCTGAATTGTTTTGTGAGGATTGAAGTAGTGTTTTGTGCGGTTCAGTCTTTGTGGCACCCACCTAAAAGGATGAGAGCCATGCAGAAACTAAAACGCATCATTGGTGAGCATTTTTTGATCGGCGAAGACATCGTCGTTCATGTCATTGACGTTAAAGGGAGTCACGTGCGCCTAGGGATAGATGCCCCTGAAAGCGTGAGTGTCCATCGGGCCGAGATTTATCAACGCATCAAAAAGCAGTCGCTCGGGTATTTACCCCTGGATCCTACAAGACGACCTTAATCAAAGAACTCTTTAGGCACGGCATGTTTGGGCATTAACTGACATTGCTGACTTTCGGGATCGAAGAAGATGACGGCTTGCCCTTTACTTAGGGCATGACGCACCCGCAGAACCCGTGTTTCTTGAGGTGTGTCATCACCATTGTCAGTTCCATCACGGCTAACAAAGTCTTCAATCAAGTGGGTGAGAGTGTCGGGCTCAAGCTGGTCGTAAGGAATAAGCATGTGGCGTTCTCTTAATCAGTCCGGGGATGCTACTGGCCTGAGGCTGGTACGGCTAGCCCTAGCACTTCACCCGGTACTGATTATTTCTGCGCGGCTAGTGTTGCCAGATACCATCGCCTGCTAACTGACCACGGTCATGGGGGTGGGAAAAGTCTAACGCCGGGCCTTTAGGAATGATTCCTGTAGGGTTAATGGTTTGGTGGCTGGCGTAGTAATGCCCTTTGATGTGGGTGAAATCCACGGTTTGCGCCACACCCGTCCATTGATAGAGCTCGAGCAACCAGTTGGACAGGTTCGGATAATCGGCAATCCGACGTTTATTGCATTTGAAGTGGCCGTAGTACACCGCATCAAAACGAATCAACGTCGTGAATAGTCGTACATCAGCTTCGGTCAAATACCGGCCAGCCAGATAACGATGTTCGGCCAAATGTGTCTCTAACGCCTCAAGCGTATTGAAGACGTCGTCATAGGCGTGCTCGTAAGCAGACTGCGACGTGGCAAATCCGGCTCGATATACCCCATTGTTCAGTGACGGGTAAATGCGGTCGTTCCAACGATCGATATCTGTGGCCAGCGCCGGTGGGTATAAGTCCAACGTATTGCCGGTCAACTCATTGAAGGCGCTGTTGAGCATGCGAATGATATCTGCAGACTCGTTGCTGACAATACACTGGCGCTGCGAGTCCCAGAGCACGGGAACTGTGACTCGACCAGTGTAATCGGGCGTGTCTAGCGTGTAGCGCTGATGCAAAAAATGCAGATTGTCTAGGTGATCACCGGTTGAGCCATGCGCTGTATCGAAGGTCCACCCGTTTTCCAGCATTAGCCAGCTAACAACCGATACGTCGATTAATCCTTCAAGGCCTTTAAGTTGGCGCGTGATCAGCGTGCGGTGGGCCCATGGGCAGGCGAGGGACACGTATAAATGGTAGCGGCCTGCTTGTGCTGCAAAACCGCCAGTACCTGTTGGGCCGGGAGCGCCGTCGGCAGTCACCCAATTACGGCGTTGCGCTTGCTCACGCTCAAAGGCGCCGTCTTTGCTGCTTTTGTACCACTGGTCGTGCCAGTGTCCATCAATCAACAGGCCCATAGAAGGCTCCTTGGCAGTTTTGCTTTGGAGTTCAGTCTACTGGCCTGAGTTCGGACGAAAAGCGCAAAACCTAGGCATAAAAGATCGGTTAATTCGATTTGTCGCGGTTATCCCAATAGCGCTGGGCCAACTCGAACGCTTGTTCTCGTGGTGTGCCCAGTCCTCGTAATGCCAAGGCTATCGTTGAGAGAAGGGCCAGTTGCGGGTAGCTGTCTTCAACCTCGCCCCTCCACAACGCTCTAAGGTGCTCAGGGTCAAGTGTTGCCGGCTTTACATGCCGTCGAACTGACAGCGCTGGCCACTCTTCATCCCAATTGACGCCTGCCGTGGTGCCATACAGATGGCTGACTGCGTCAGGGTTGATTTCGATTTCGCCGCCGTCGCCTTTAATCACGATACTGGTGTCGCCCAGCAGGCGGCTGGCTTCGCGATGCACGCTTTGGTAACCCGGATGGAAAATACTTTGCAGGCCACAGCGGGCACCGAGCGGGTTAAGGATGCGAGCCAATGAATGGATTGGCGAGCGCAGCCCCAAGGTGTTTCGAAGGTCAATCATGCGCTGTAATGATGGCGCCCAATCTTGTAGGGGGATAAACGCCAGGTTGTCTGAGTTCAGTGCTGTTTCAACGCTTTGCCAGTCACGGCACAGCGGGATGTGCAACTCGTTGAGCAGTTGCTCGCTGTACAGTCGCCCCGCGGTATGCGCGCCGCCGCCGTGCATCAAAATGCGCACACCATTTTGAGCCAAGCATTTGGCTGCCAGCAGATACCAAGGAAGGTGGCGCTTTTTGCCTGCATACGTCGGCCAGTCGATGTCGACGTTAATCGCGGGCGCACTCAGACGTTCGCGTAGGGCTTGGGTAAAACCGGCTAACTCTTCGGGGCTTTCTTCTTTGTGGCGTAGGAGCATCAGAAAAGCCCCGAGCTGCGTGTCCTCGACTTTTCCATCGAGCAGCATACCCATCGCTTCGCGAGCTTCTTCACGGGTCAAGTTGCGAGCTCCGCGTTTACCCTTTCCCAATATGCGCACAAAGTGTGCGAAAGGGTGTTCGGCAGGTGTTTCGAGGGTCAGCGCAGTAGGCATATTCATAGGCAATTCGTTGGTTTTGGCAGGCCTGCCAGCTTGGCAGCGAGTTTGGCGGGTGTGCCGTTGAAGAGACGGTTGAGGTGCAGGCTGTTGCCTTTTTCCGGCCCCAACTTTTGCGCGGTGTACTTGATCAGCGGGCGCGTTGCAGGCGACAGCTCAAAGGTCTGATAGAAGCTGCGTAACAGCTCAAGAATCTCCCAGTGATCGGGGCTAAGCTCAATCTGCGCCTGCGCGGCCAGTGCTTGCGCGACCTCGGCTGACCAATCGTTAAGATCAAGTAAATAGCCGTCTTTATCCAACGCTATAGGTTTACCGTTAATCAGGAGGGAACTCATAGCCAGCTGTTGACCTTGTCATAGTGTATCGACAGCTCGACGAAGGCCGGATAGTCAACCGCCGTTACCCACGTCGGGCAAGCTAGGTTGCGTGCCAGCAAGTCTTCTTCAAGAACAAACAGCTTCAGTGTTGCACTCTGTTCTTCGAGCGCTTTGAACAGGCTGCTGTGAGGCTGTAATGCGTAGGCCGCATCACCGGTTAGCAACAGTGCGTCATGAGCGCCCAAGATGCGTAGGCAACTGCTTAGGCGTGTGTCTGAAAAAGGCGAGTGGCTCAGGACGTGTAGCGTCGTCATCAGAGGGTTATCACTTGGTCAAAACGGTCAATAAGGGCGCGAACTTCATCAGATGACAGTACTTGTACATCATCAACTGCCAAGTTTACGGGTAAAAGCCCGCGCTCGATCAAGCTGTGCTCGCAGGCAAACACGTCATCAATTCCGAACAGCGACAAGGCTTGCAGGTTGGACTGAAGGTTTTTTTGTTGAAGAGCTGTAGGGTTTTGTCCAGGCACAAGCTGGAATACACCATCGTCCATACACATCAGAGCAAGCGGCAAATCAAACGCCCCTCCTGCTAATACAATATCCAGCGCTTCTTTGGCGCCTGGACCTGACCACGGGGCTTGGCGGCTGATTATCAACAGCGACTTAGGCATCTTAAGGCCCTCCGAAGCAGATCAGTCGATCAGCCGATTGAATGGCGTCGTGTAACTGTCCAAGCCCAGACAGCTCCCACGGTGCTTGCAAATTAATCGCTTGGCGTTCATAGCGGGTCGCTTCATCTTTATTCAAGATGCCGCGGCGTAGAGCGGCGGCAATGCACACTACACCATCCAACTGATGCTGGCTGACGAACGTGGCCCATTGTTGTGCGAGGTCTTGCTCATCTTGCGGTGCGACCACATTGCTTGAGGCGCTATGAACGCCGTCTTGATAGAAGAACAGCCGCACGATCTCGTGACCGCCTGCCAGCGCCGCTTCGGCAAAACGTAGGGCGCGGCGAGAAGAGGGCGCATGGGCTGCTGAATAAAGGGCAATGGCAAATTTCATGATGGGCTCTGTCAGCAAATCTTTGGCAATCATAAAGCCAGACGCCCAAAGATGCTTGCAGCAGGCAATAAAAAGCCCGCCGAAGCGGGCTTTCATGTTGCGGGAGTAAATCAGTCGTCGCGGCTCATGATGCCGAAAATTTGCAGCAGGCTGATAAACAGGTTGTAGATCGAAACATACAGGCTAATGGTTGCCATGATGTAGTTACGCTCGCCGCCCTGGATGATGGCGCTGGTCTGAAACAAGATGCAGACCGACGAAAACAACACGAAACCAGCGCTGATAGCCAGTTGCAAGCCGCTGATTTGGAAGAAGAAGCTTGCTACCACGGCACCGAGCAGAACAAAGAAGCCAGCAGTGATAAAGCCGCCTAGAAAGCTCATATCCTTGCGAGTGATCAGCACGTAAGCCGACAGACCGCCGAACACCAGTGCCGTCATAGCAAACGCCGAGCTTACAACCTCAGCGCCGCCCTGCATGCCGAGGTAACGGTTGAGGATTGGACCTAGCAAAAAGCCCATGAAGCCGGTCAAGGCAAAAGTAGACACCAGACCCCAAGCCGAATCACGAAGCTTGTTAGTCAAAAAGAACAGCCCGTAAAAGCCGATCAGTACAACGAAAATATTTGGATAGCCGACCCGCATCTGCTGTGCGACATATGCCATCACACCGCTGAAAGCGAGCGTTAGAGCCAGTAAACCGTAAGTGTTGCGCAGGACGCGGCTAACCTCTAGCTGATCGACCTGCACGCTGTGATTAACGGCGTATTCCTGTTCGCGCATGGCGATACTCCTGTGTTTTGAAATGTTAAGTAGCAAAGATCATAGCAGAGGCTCTGAAACTAGCGATCAAGAGAGTTTGACAATGTGTTTCGTTCAGGTATTATGGCGCCCGCAACAACGATAGGAGGTGTGGCCGAGTGGTTTAAGGCAACGGTCTTGAAAACCGTCGACTGTAACAGGTCCTAGAGTTCGAATCTCTACGCCTCCGCCATATTGCTACACCGACAGAGCCCGTCCTAGACGGGCTTTGTCGTTTCTGGGGTTTGGGAAACTCTCAGCGTCTGACCCCATCGTTTCCGCATCTTTTCAGATCGTTTCCGCAACTGGCGTGTATTTAGAGCCCGACTCAGCTTTTTTACAGCTCGGGTTTTGGCTCGTTGGAAAGTACATTTTAGTAAGGCTTGCTACGTGGTCGCGCTGGATCTGACGGCCAAACCGCCTATGTGTCGGGTATCGGATGGGGAGTGGGTCAGTGCATGGATTCGCTGGCACAGTCAGGCGGCGGGCGAGGCGCGGCACTGGCGGGTGCCCAGCATGGGAGAGCAGGGTACTTTGCTCAGTCCGAGCGGTGACGTGTCACAAGGCACCTTTGTGCCGGGTTTATTTGGCGATGCCGGGCCAGCCCCGGATACCCGCGATCACGTCGAACGTTGGTCGTTCGAGGATGGCGGGTCGCTGACTTACGACTGGCAGGCCAAGAGCTACAGCATTGAGCTACCGACCGGCTTGGTGGATATCAAGGTGGGTAGTTCATCGGCCACCGTTACGGATAACGCTGTGGTCGTCACGTCCGGGGCAATCGCGCTCGATGGCGATGTAACGATCTATGGAGAAGTGCAAATCAATGGCGCGTTACGCGTAACGGGCGATATCAACGGTGGCGGTGCAATCATCGACACCAGCGGCAACACGCCCAACCATAAGCATTGAGACGAGCCAGGTCATCATTAAGCATTAGACGTATTCGTCTGAGAGTCTTTGGCAAACTGAACGGCTGTAGTAATAGCTGCTCGAGCTTGAGGGCTGTTCTTCCAGCAAGTCGATCCCACTGCCGCCGACGCCTGTTGCAGGATGTCATTAATATTGGCTTTGCTTAGTTCTGCGAGGGATTCAATACCCATCTGTTCAAGACGAGCAATCACTGTGGGCCCTACGCCTTTCAGTGCCAGCAATGCAGCGTGTTCCTTCGGTGGGAATGGCATCCGTAAACTCCTTTTTTCGGGTGATGAAGCAACCGAAGTGTGCCCGACGACACAGAGCAGCTCAAGAGATGATCTTTGATCCAATAAGCCCGCCGCGCGCGGGCATTTTTATGCCTAGAGGAAACGATGACGAGCAAAACCGTAACGGTCGACAAGCCTGTTTATCCGGTCGTTTACCGCGACCGGGCTTTTATTTCTCGCACGCTGGTGATGCGCGACGGCCGC
>NZ_LLWH01000070.1 GCF_001411475.1 Pseudomonas endophytica
GTGGTTGATCGCGCAGGCATTAGACCGTGCGCAATCCACAGCACGGGCCAGCGGCATGGCGATTGGCTTGGTTGCTGACTTGGCCGTAGGCGCCGATGGTGCGGGCAGCCAAGCGTGGTGTCGACAGGACGAACTGCTGGCCCACCTGACCGTAGGCGCTCCGCCGGACTTACTCAACCGTGCAGGCCAAGGCTGGGGGATTTCGGCTTTCTCTCCCGAGGGCCTAAAACGTAACGGCTTTCGGGCTTTTATCGAGATGCTGCGCGCCAATTTTGCGCACGCCGGTGGCCTGCGCATTGACCATGTGTTGGGGTTACAACGCTTGTGGGTCATTCCGTTGGGCGCCTCACCTGACCAAGGTGCCTATTTGTACTACCCGGTCGATGACATGTTGCGTTTAGTGGCGCTGGAGTCTGTGCGCCATCAAGCGATTGTCTTGGGCGAGGACTTGGGCACCGTCCCCGAAGGGTTGCGTGAAAAGCTTAGTGAGCGGGCCATTCTCGGCATCCGCGTGCTGTTGTTCGAGCAAGATTACGGCGCACACTTTAAACCCATTCTGGCGTGGCCAGATGACGCCTTGGCCACCACCAGCACCCACGATTTGCCAACACTCAATGGCTGGCTGCAAGGCCGCGATATCGACTGGAATGAACGGCTGAACCTGATTGACCCGATCAAAGCCAATGACTGGCGGCGTGAACGCCAGCGCGAGTGTGAAGGTCTGGACCAAGCCTTGCGCCAAGACCCGCAAAACTTTCAGGAAGAGGCTCTAGGCAACGCACCGACCTTGGACGCAAGCATCCGTTATTTAGGGCACACCCGCGCGCCCTTGGTGCTGCTACCCATCGAAGATGCTCTAGGTCTTGAGGAGCAACCCAACCTGCCCGGCACCGTCAGCGGCCACCCTAATTGGTGTCGGCGTTTGCCAGGAGATTGTTCGACCGTGCTGGACACAATTGATGCAACACGGCGCTTCGAATTGCTGGCGTGCGCGCGTTTACAGGCCCATGAGCGGGATCGTTAATCAGCGACACGAGATTGAATGACCGTCAGGCGGATATCACTAAAAATTTAAGGGACATTTGAACGTCGCCGCAGTCACTTAAACATGACGTTGAGGGCGGCGACGCTCGAAGCGCTGTTTGACACTGCCGATCAATCCATCTTGAGTTAAGGAGCCACAGCTATGAGTCATGACGATAAGCGTATACGTGAGTTTGCCTACCAAATTTGGGAGTCCGAAGATCGGCCTGAAGGCCAACATGATCGGCACTGGGAAATGGCCCGCAAACTGGCCCAAGCCGAGGCATTGGCACCGGCCAAGGCTGCAAAACCTAAAGCAGCGGCCAAGCCTAAAGCACCCGCCGAGAAAAAGCCCCGCGCCCCGCGCAAGCCAGCGGCGTCTTGAGCTTAGCCCTGTAGCCGTGCCGAACGCTGCGATGGGCTGCACCTTTGCACTTAATTTAAACGTGAAGGTTCTGCGGCTTTCATCGCGGCTTACAGAAGAGGCTGCACACTGCAATCCGTTCCAGCTTTGCGCACTTGTTTGCTCTTCCCTATTTAGCAGGATCGACTATGAGCACCAGCACTTCAGAAGCACCTTTGCCTTCGCGCATTCGTGAGGGCCTGCCCTTTCCGTTAGGGGCAACCTGGGATGGATTAGGCGTCAACTTTGCGCTGTTTTCAGCCAACGCAACCAAAGTCGAACTGTGCCTGTTCGACGCTGCGGGCGAAGTCGAACTGGAACGCATTGAGTTACCCGAGTACACCGATGAAACCTTCCACGGTTACCTGCCGGACGCACACCCCGGCCAAGTCTATGGCTATCGGGTGTATGGCCCGTACGACCCGGAGAACGGCCATCGCTTCAACCATCACAAACTGCTGATCGACCCTTATGCCAAGCAGTTGGTGGGCGAACTTAAATGGTCAGAAGCCTTATTTGGTTACACCATCGGCCACCCAGATGCCGACCTCAGTTTTGACGAGCGTGACAGCGCGCCGTTTGTGCCCAAGTGCAAAGTCATCGACCCGGCTCATACCTGGGGCCATGACCACCGCATCAGCGTGCCATGGGACCGCACAGTCTTTTATGAAACCCATGTGCGCGGTATCAGCATGCGCCACCCGGCCGTGCCCGAAGCGGTACGTGGAACGTTCGCTGGGCTGATGGTCGACGATGTCATCAAGCACATTCGCAACTTGGGGGTGACCAGTATCGAGTTGCTGCCCATCCATGCGTTCGTCAATGATCAGCATCTGCTGCAAAAAGGCATGACCAACTACTGGGGCTACAACACCCTGAGCTTTTTCGCCCCCGACCCGCGTTACTTGGCCAGCGGCAAAATTGCCGAATTCAAAGAAATGGTCGCGCACCTGCACGAAGCCGGGCTCGAAGTGATCCTGGACGTGGTCTATAACCACACCGCCGAGGGTAACGAACAAGGCCCGACCCTCTCGATGCGCGGCATCGACAACGCCTCGTACTACCGGTTGATGCCCGACGACAAGCGTTTCTATATCAACGACTCCGGCACCGGCAACACGCTGGACCTCAGTCACCCGTGCGTCTTGCAGATGGTCACCGACTCCCTGCGCTACTGGGCCGGTGAGATGCACGTCGATGGTTTCCGTTTCGACTTAGCGACCATTTTGGGCCGCTATCACGAAGGCTTCGACGAGCGCCACAGCTTCTTAGTCTCTTGCCGACAAGACCCGCTGCTGCGCCAAGTCAAGCTGATTGCCGAACCCTGGGATTGTGGACCCGGTGGTTATCAGGTGGGCGGTTTCCCTCCAGGCTGGGCCGAGTGGAATGATCGTTTCAGAGACAATGTGCGCGCTTTCTGGAAAGGCGACGAGGGCCAACTGGCCGAATTTGCTGGCCGCATGACCGCTTCCGCAGACCTGTTCAACCAACGCGGACGCCGCCCTTATACGTCGGTCAACTTCATTACCGCCCACGACGGCTTCACGCTCAACGATCTTGTTTCGTACAACGACAAGCACAACGAAGCCAACGACGAAAACAACCAGGACGGCAGCAATAACAACCTGTCATGGAACCACGGTGTCGAAGGCCCGACCGACGATCCCGAGATCAATGCGCTGCGACAGCGCCAGATGCGCAACTTCATGGCCACTTTGCTACTGGCCCAAGGCACACCGATGCTGGTGGCGGGTGACGAGTTTGCCCGCACCCAGCACGGCAACAACAACGCGTACTGCCAAGACAGCGAAATCGGCTGGGTCAACTGGGAGCTGGACGCGCCCGCAGAGTCATTGCTGAGCTTCGTCAAGCGCTTGATTAAGCTGCGCAGGCACTATCCGATCTTGCGCCGCGGGGTGTTTTTGGAAGGGCATTGCAGTGAGAACCCCGAGGTCAAGGACGTCACTTGGCTTACGCCGTCGGGCAGCGAGATGACCCCTCAAGAATGGGAAGACCCGCAAAACCGTTGCTTGGGTATGTTGCTCGATGGCCGCACCCAAATCTCTGGCGTACAACGCGCCGGGGCCGACGCCACCTTGCTGATCATCGTCAATGCGGGTCACGACAACCTAGACTTCAGCTTGCCCGAAGTCGCTCACGGCAGCAGTTGGTTGTGCATTCTCGACACCACTGACCCTGAGAAAAAAACCTCAGAACCTATGGCGTTCAAAACACCTTACGGCGTGACCGGCCGTTCGTTGGTCTTGCTTGAGTTGCAGGGCGTCCAACCGTCATAAAACCTTCAGCCACGCCGTGCCAAACACGTGCGTGGCTCACTCCAGCGAGGTTGATAAACATCCATCGCGTCCCCAACCCTTACGCTATAAACATCTGATTAAGATGCGGTATGCCGCCTAAAAGGACAGGAGCGAACATGACCATTGATGTAATCGGCAACCCTCAGGCGCCCAAGACGTTGGCGTCAGAGCCTGCCGTCCACCGAATCAAAGTATTAACCGTCAATACCCACAAGGGCTTCACCGCTTTCAATCGCCGTTTCATCCTGCCTGAGCTGCGCGAAGCAGTACGCAGCACATCGGCCGACTTGGTGTTTTTGCAAGAAGTGCTCGGCGAGCATGAAAAACACGCCTCGCGTTACGAAGAGTGGCCAAAAACCTCACAGTACGAATTCCTCGCCGACAGCATGTGGACCGATTTTGCCTACGGCCGCAATGCGGTTTATCCGAATGGGCATCACGGCAACGCGTTGCTGTCCAAGTACCCGATCAAATCGTCGCGCAACCTTGACGTTTCAATCACCGGGCCTGAGCGGCGCGGCTTGCTGCATTGTGTGCTGGAAGTGCCGGGGCATGAAAACGTGCATGCGATTTGTGTGCATTTGAGCTTGCTTGAAAGCCATCGACAACTGCAAATCGTGCTGCTTCACCAGTTGCTTAAATCCTTGCCAGCCCATGAGCCGGTAATCATTGCTGGTGATTTCAATGACTGGAAACTGCAAGGCAACGCAGCCTTGGCGCAACGTGATGACCTGCACGAAGTCTTTGAACGTCACCACGGTCAGTTAGCCAAAACGTATCCAGCACGCTGGCCATTGTTGCGTCTGGACCGGATCTATTTGCGCAATGCGACAGGGCATGACCCGCTTATTCTGGGTAACAAACCTTGGACGCACTTATCGGATCATTTGCCATTGGCCGTTGAGGTTCATGTTTAGAAGGCCAACCCATGAAGGCGAAAACACTGAACATGCAGCTCCTACAAAACATGTGCGACCGCGTTTATTCAGCCCTGACGATCAACACCCCCAACAGCGGTAGATTTAATGCCTAAGACACCGGCTGCCCATGGCTTGGGGACTACCTCGTAGCAGCTGCCGCAGGCTGCGATCTATTGATCTTCAAAAGCAGAAGATCGCAGCCTGCGGCAGCTCCAGTTTATTCAGCCCTCACGATCAAGACCCCTAACGGCGGCAGGTTCAATGCCAAAGACACTGGTTGCCCATGGCTTGGGTGCGGATCAGTTGTCACGCCCCCGCCATTGCCATAATTGGACCCGGAATACAGTGCTGAGTCGCTGTTGAGTATCTCGTGCCATGTGCCCTCCACTGGAACGCCCACGCGGTAACCCTCACGAGGCACCGGGGTGAAGTTGGCGACCACCAACACGGGTTTACCCGCTTTACTCCAACGCAGCCACGCGTAAACACTGTTGGTTGCATCGTCCCCAATCAACCACTGGAAGCCTTGCGGCACATCGTCCTGTTCATGCAGTGCTGGCTCGTCGCGGTACAGCCGGTTCAAATCACTGACCAGTTTCTGCACACCACGGTGTTCAGGGTATTGCAGCAAGTACCAGTCCAACTCTTGGTCATGGTTCCACTCACGCCACTGACCAAACTCGCAGCCCATAAACAGTAGTTTTTTGCCTGGGTGCGCCCACATAAAGCTCAAGTAAGCCCGCAGGTTGGCAAACTTTTGCCAGCGATCACCGGGCATTTTGTCGATCAGTGAATGTTTGCCGTGTACCACTTCGTCGTGGGAAATCGGCAAAATAAAGTGTTCGTGCCAGGCGTAGACCAAGCCAAAGCTCAACTCATTGTGATGATGGGCGCGATACACCGGATCTTGCTGGATGTAATGCAACGAATCATGCATCCAGCCCATGTTCCATTTGTACGAGAACCCTAAACCGCCCTGCTCAGTCACTTGGGTCACCCCAGGCCAAGCCGTTGACTCTTCGGCAATAACCATTGCCCCAGGTACTTCCAGCGCCACCACGTCATTGAGATGACGTAAAAAGTCGATCGTCTCGAGGTTCTCGCGACCACCATGGATATTCGGCACCCATTCCCCGGGCTTACGCGAATAGTCGCGGTATAACATGGACGCCACCGCATCGACCCGTAAGCCGTCTACGTGAAAATGCTTGAGCCAATGCAGAGCCGACGCCAGCATAAACCCGTGCACTTCTGTGCGCCCTAGGTTGTAAATGAGAGTGTTCCAATCTTGATGAAAACCTTCACGCGGGTCGGCATATTCATACAACGCGGTGCCGTCAAACTGCGCCAAACCATGGGCGTCATTCGGGAAGTGGGCTGGTACCCAGTCAAGGATCACACCAATCCCGGCCACGTGGCAGGCGTTTACAAACTCAGCGAAGTCATGGGGTGAGCCAAAGCGTGCGCTGGGCGCAAATTGCGACAACGGCTGATAGCCCCACGAACCACCAAACGGATGCTCCATAATCGGCATCAGCTCGATATGGGTAAACCCCAGCTCCTGTACATAAGGGATCAAGCGTTCAGCCAGTTCGCTCCAACCGTACTGACGTGACACTTCGCCCACGTCATCGACCTCACACTGCCAAGACCCCACATGCAACTCATAAATAGACAGCGCTGCATCAGTACGATGCTGCTGGGCACGGGCGTGCATCCAGTCGGCATCTTGCCAGTCGACCTGCAGCGCAGGCGCAACTATGGACGCGGTTTGAGGCGGTAGCTGAGTCGCCAGCGCCATCGGGTCAGCCTTTAACGGCAGAATGCCTTCAGCCCCCAGAATTTCGTACTTATAAGCCTCGCCCGCGTTCAAGCGCGGAACAAAAATCTCCCACACCCCGCTTGGGTGGCGCAAACGCATCGGATGGCGGCGACCGTCCCAACCATTGAAATCACCCACCACCGACACCCTGCGCGCATTAGGCGCCCACACGGCAAAGCGCACCCCTGCTACGCCATCAACATGGGTCAACTGCGCACCGAGGCAACGACTGAGGTCTCGATGATTACCTTCCCCGAACAAATACAGATCCATCTCGCCCAATAACGGACCAAAACTGTAAGGGTCTTCACTGACTTGCTGAACATCTCCCCAATCGACCTGTAACAGATACGCTTTTGGGTGAGAAAAATGGCCTACAAACAGACCGGGAGTCTGTGCCTGCTCAAGACTGCCCAGCAACTCACCGCCTTCCTGCGCCAGTACTTGAACACTGACAGCACCCGGCAAAAAAGCCCGAATAGACTGGCCGCCTTGGCCATCGGCGTGCGGCCCCAACACTGAAAACGGGTCCGGATGCTCGGCCCTCACCAGTGCTTGAATGTCCAACATTGCGGGTAACAGCGAGCCCGTACCTTCACCTGCCTGCCTACTCGAACTCATGCTGCTCTCCGTACGGTAAAGGTTACGCATGACACTGCACGCGCTAAAGCCATCCCCTGAGCTGTGCCCTACAACCGACAGCCCGTTCCAAG
>NZ_LLWH01000071.1 GCF_001411475.1 Pseudomonas endophytica
ATGTAGGAGCGAGCTCGCTCGCGATCTTTTGATCGTTAAAAACAAAAGATCGCAGCCTGCGGCAGCTCCTACAGCCCATCGTTGTGATGTTTTTTGTGTCACGTGCATTGCTGCGGCCACAACCGGTGTTGTTTCAGCTCCTTGGTTATTTGTGCCCGCCAGCGGTTATGAAGTTTGCGTAGGTGTTTTCTTTACGGGTGGTTTTTTAGCCGCTGCGGGCTTTTTAGCCGCAGGCTTGGCAACGGGCTTTGCCGCAGCAGATTTGGCGACAGGTTTAACGCTAGGTTTGGCCGCTGTCGCTTTAGCGGGGGCAGGCTTACTCGCCGCAGGAGCTTTGGTGGCCGCCACTTTTGCGGCTGCCGCTGTCAGTTTTTCGATGTGTTTAGTCAGCACCTCTACCTGGGCATGCAAGGCTTTGACTTCCTCACGGCTCGGCACGCCCAAACGAGAGATCGCACTCCCCAAATGCTTATCGAAAGCCTCTTCGAACTCGCCCCACTTTTCCAACGCCAAATCTTTAACATCTTCAACCCGCGAACGAGCAGACGACGTGGTTGTTTTGGCCTCATTGACAATTTTACTGCCCGCACTCTTGGCGAGTTTTTCAGCTTTTTCACCATCTTTGACCAACGCATCAAATAATTTGCTGCCGTCTGAGTCGATTTTCGAATACACCCCTAAACCTGCCAACCAAATTTTGCGGGAGTATTCTTCTACCTTTCCGACCCAAGAATGATTTTCTGTCGTTGCACTGCTCTTTTTAACAGCCATCGTGTTCCCCTCAATGTTGAGTCGCGACGTCTGCAAGTAAGAACGTCGAGTCATCAAGATGAACAAAATGCTCATCTCAATGAGGTTTAGACGTTAATTCTTCATGTATCAAGGCATCGACGCTCGACACACTCACTGGCCGTCAAACAGGACCTAACTCTTGGTCCAGCGCTTCATGAATTTTTGATTCAATGAGGCCTTTGAAAGTTCGATAAAAAAAGCTTAGGTCCACATGAACAACCACCGCATCTTTAAAGATTTCGATCCCCCCGGTCACGCCCGTCATCCCGTGCTTAATGCTACCGACAGGCCCGGCCCACTTATGAGAAAGTGAATACTCATCGGCCAACTTTGCCACCAGAGCCTGAGCCCTTTTAACCGCTTCATCTAACGCCAGCGCGTGAGCGCGTTTAATGTAAATTTCCTTAGCCATATATGAACATCCTGTTCAGAGTTTAATACTGCGCAAATAACGTTAAGCGCTAGGTCATAGTCCTTGTATTACCGAGCGGGTAATACAAGGCCCTTATGACAAGCGTAGGTCGCTGACGTTGAATGTCTAGAAAGACTAAAACACAAACCAAAAGTTAAAAGCTAACAAAAACAACCACTAACACTAAGTCGCACACCCCCCAGAAATAAAGTGGGCTATCTCCATCGACTATTCTCACAATGAGCATTAATCAATACTGCCTTTCAATGATGCCGGTCTTTGCGAAAGGGAGTCGATTACACCGGCACCCCTCTCTATACCAACGCTTTATCCAGAGAGCGCTCGATTTCTGATTGAATCATGCCGCTCATCGCCGTCATTAGCATGCCCAGCTTCACGTCTACTTTGACGGTGGTTTCGCCCACTTCCAACAAAGCTTCCACCCCTGAACGCTTTAGCACGACCTTGTCGCCCGACCAGTCGGGGGTCAGCCCGTACTTCGACTCAAGCTTATCGACCACTTGTCGAGCCTTGACGCGTGCCTGTTCAAGCCCCAAAGCATGGGTGCGCTCAACGCTGATGTTTGCCATTGCTGCTCTCCTCATCAATAAGTCGATCACTATACTTACATTGACCCTCGCCAAGACAAAGTGGGCCTGCGGGATTAGAATGGCCAGCATTCTCTTCTGGTGACAGCGATATGACTGATCAGCGCAAAGGCAGCGATGCCGAACCCACCACTCACTTCGGCTTCAAGAACGTGCCGGAAAGCCAAAAGGCGGAAAAAGTCGCCGAGGTTTTCCACTCCGTTGCCGGTAAATATGACTTGATGAACGACGTTCTGTCGGGCGGCATGCACCGTCTGTGGAAGCGTTTCACCATCGAACTGTCGGGTGTCCGCACAGGCAATCGGGTGCTCGATATTGCGGGTGGCACCGGCGACTTAGCGCGCAAATTCGCGCACTTGGTCGGCCCAACTGGCCATGTAGTCCTGGCCGACATCAATGCTTCGATGCTCAAAGTCGGTCGTGACCGCCTGCTGGACAAAGGTGTCGCCGGTAATATCGAGTTCGTTCAGGCCGATGCTGAAAAGCTGCCGTTCCCGGACAACCACTTCGATTGCGTCACCATTGCCTTTGGCCTGCGTAACGTGACCCACAAAGAAGACGCGCTGCGCTCTATGCTGCGCGTACTCAAGCCAGGCGGTCGTTTGTTGGTACTGGAGTTTTCAAAACCCACCAACGCCTTGATGTCCAAGGTTTACGACGCTTATTCGTTCGCCTTCATGCCAATGGTGGGCAAGCTGGTGCTCAACGATGCAGACAGCTATCGCTATCTGGCTGAGTCGATCCGCATGCACCCGAACCAAGAAACCCTGAAGTCGATGATGATTGAGGCCGGTTTTGACCGCGTGACCTATCACAACATGACCTCAGGCATCGTCGCTTTGCACCGTGGCATCAAACCCTGATGTTGCTGCGCGGCCTTCTCGCCAGCGTCGAAAACGGCGTCAACCGGATTTTGCGGTTGGACAGTACCGCCATGGCACGCTTACGCCCGTTGACCGGCAAGGTGATTGCAGTTCACGGCACAAGCCCTGCGGTACAGCTGTTTATTCTGCCCAGCGATGAGGGTCTGCTGCTGGCCGCTGAGTGGGCCGCCGAAGCGGACTGCACCTTGTACGCGCCCACCTCTAGCCTGCTGCGCCTGGCCTTGAGCAAAGACAAAAGCGCTGTGCTGCATAGCCCTCAGGTTGAGCTCGAAGGTGATAGCACAGCGCTGATGGCGCTGGCTGCTGTGCTGCA
This sequence comes from Pseudomonas endophytica, assembly GCF_001411475.1. Lineage (GTDB taxonomy): Bacteria > Pseudomonadota > Gammaproteobacteria > Pseudomonadales > Pseudomonadaceae > Aquipseudomonas > Aquipseudomonas endophytica. Next base: position 3,010 of record NZ_LLWH01000071.1, read on the forward strand.
AGACCTTGAACTGGACTGGGAGTACGAACTCTCGCGCTGGCTTGGCCCGGTGCCCACGGCCTTGATCGGCGGCCACCTGCGCAGCCGTGCCAACTGGTACCAACAAGGTTTCGCCAGCCTCAATCAGAATCTGGCCGAATACTTGAGCGAAGAAGCACGCACCTTGGTCGGCGAACGCGAAGCGCAGGCGCGCTTTGAGCAAATCGACCAACTCACACTCGACCTGGACCGCCTTGAGGCACGCTTTGAGCGCCTCAGCCGATCCCTCAAACCCAGCGATCACGCATGAAGCTGCTTGCCATACGCCGTTTGTTCCGCATCCAGCGCGTCGTCATTCGCTACCGCTTGGATGACCTGCTGTTCGCCCTGCCCCTGCCTTGGTGGCTACTGTCAGTGCGTTATGCCCTGCCGTGGCGCTGGTTCCCGCGTAAAAAGCTGGAGCTGAGCCGAGGTGCTGCCTTGCGCCTTGCATTGCAGGACTTAGGCCCGGTTTTCATCAAGTTCGGGCAAATTCTCTCGACTCGCCGCGACTTACTACCTCCCGACATCGCCGATGAGTTGATGTTGCTGCAAGACCGCGTGCCGCCGTTCGACCCTGAACTGTCGGTCAAGCTGATCGAAGAACAGCTCGGTGCCAAAATCAGTGAGGTTTTTAGTCGTTTTGACATTACCCCGCTGGCCTCGGCCTCGGTGGCTCAGGTTCACTCCGCCAAACTTAAAACGGGCGAAGAAGTGGTGGTCAAAGTTGTTCGCCCCGGCCTGAAGCCAATCATCGGCTCGGACATGGCATGGCTGTTTGTACTGGCTAAAACGGCTGAGCGCTTGAGCGCTGACGCCCGCCTTCTACACCCGGTAGACGTCGTCAGCGATTACGAAAAGACCATTTACGACGAACTCGACCTGCTGCGCGAGGCGGCTAACGCCAGCCAGCTCAGACGTAACTTTGAAGGTTCGCCACTGCTCTATGTGCCGCAGATTTACTGGGACTGGTGTCGCCCTAAAGTGCTGGTTATGGAGCGTATCTACGGGCTGCAAGTCACCGACTTGGCCGCGTTGGCCGACCAGCGCACGGACATGAAAATGCTCGCCGAGCGCGGGGTCGAGATTTTCTTTACCCAAGTGTTTCGTGACAGCTTCTTTCACGCCGACATGCACCCCGGCAACATTTTTGTTAGCACGGTCAGCCCGTGGAGCCCGCAATACATCGCCATCGACTGCGGTATCGTCGGCAGCCTGACCCCCGAAGACCAAGACTATTTAGCGCGTAACCTGTTTGCCTTTTTCAAGCGTGATTACCGACGTGTGGCGCAGTTGCATATCGACTCGGGCTGGGTTCCGGCAAACACCAAACTCAACGAGTTTGAGGCTGCGATTCGGACTGTATGTGAGCCGATTTTCGAGAAACCGCTCAAAGAGATTTCCTTTGGCCAAGTGCTGATGCGCCTGTTCCAAACCGCTCGACGCTTCAATATGGAAGTCCAACCGCAATTGGTTTTGCTGCAAAAAACCTTACTCAACATTGAGGGGCTGGGGCGTCAGCTGTATCCCGACCTCGACCTGTGGGCGACCGCACAGCCGTTCCTTGAGCGCTGGATGCGTGAGCGTGTGAGCCCTAAAACCTTGCTGCGTAACTTGCACAGCCAGGTCGAGCAAATCCCGCATCTGGCGGGGATGACCCGCGATCTGCTGGAGCGCATGTCTGAACCTCATGCCAAGAATCAGCCACTGATCATGCGTGAGTCCCGAGATGGCTGGTTCTTGCGACTGTTGGGAGCAGGACACTTGGTGGCAGGCGCTTTATTGGCCTCTGTCGGGCCATTGGGCAGCATCGGCTATTGGCCAGCAGGCGTGATGATGGCCGTGGGCCTTTATCTGATTGTGCGCCGATCGTAAGCGCTGCGTTTTATTAAAACGTGGACGTATCCAAGGCCAAAAGATCGCAGTCTTCGGCAGCTTCTACAGGGGCTGGGTCAACATTGGGAAATGTGCCGATACCAATGACCGGGAGAGGCTGGCAAACTGTGGCATCGCGAGTGCGGAGTCAAACATGAAAGACTGGCTGGACGAGATCAAATGGGACAACGATGGCTTGGTGCCAGCGATTGCCCAAGACCATAAAACCGGGCGCGTGCTAATGATGGCCTGGATGAACCGCGAAGCGCTGAGCCTGACCGCAGCTGAAAACCGTGCTATTTACTGGTCACGCTCGCGCGGCAAACTGTGGCGCAAGGGCGAAGAGTCAGGCCATGTGCAAAAACTGCACGAAATGCGCTTGGACTGTGACGCCGATGTGATCATTCTGATGGTTGAGCAAATCGGCGATATCGCTTGCCATACCGGTCGTCAAAGCTGCTTTTACCGCGTTTACGAAAACGCTGAGTGGAAGACCGTTGATCCGGTACTTAAAGATCCAAATGCCATTTATCACGCAGGCCACTCTCATGACTGACACCCTCAGCCGCGTCGCTCAAGTGCTCGAAGAGCGCAAAGGCGCTACCCCAGAAAGCTCCTATGTCGCCAGCCTGTACCACAAAGGGCTGAACAAGATTTTGGAGAAAGTCGGCGAAGAGTCGGTCGAAACGATCATCGCGGCCAAAGATGCTGCTATCAGTGGCGATTGCAGTGATGTTATTTATGAAACAGCTGATTTATGGTTCCACAGCATGATCATGCTCGCCCAGTTGGGTCAGCATCCTCAGGCCGTACTGGATGAACTGGAGCGCCGCATCGGCACTTCTGGACACGTGGAAAAAGCCTCACGGCCTTCCACATAAACCCTGTTTTCAAGGAGCACAGCATGGGCATTTTTGACTGGAAACACTGGATCGTCATTCTGGTAGTGGTAGTCCTGGTCTTCGGTACCAAAAAACTAAAAAACTTGGGCACCGACGTCGGCGAGTCGATTAAAGGCTTTCGCAAAGCCATGAACGACGACGAAAAACCTGCTGAGCCCGTGGTGCCTCCTGCACAGCCAACGGCCGCACCAACACCACACACTACTTCGACCCTGAATGAGCCGCACACCATCGACGTGCAGGCACAAAAAGTCGAAGAGCCTACCCGCAAAGACGTGTGAGCCAAAACTAATGTTCGGTATCAGCTTCAGTGAACTGCTACTCGTCGGTCTGGTAGCTCTTTTGGTGTTAGGCCCCGAGCGCCTACCAGGTGCTGCACGAACGGCGGGCCTGTGGATCGGACGCTTGAAACGCAGTTTCAATTCGATCAAACAGGAAGTTGAACGCGAAATTGGCGCCGACGATATTCGGCGCCAATTGCACAACGAACACATTTTGTCGATGCAAGAGGAAGCCAAAAAGATTTTGGCCCCTCTGCACCCGACCGTACCACCTGTCGTGCCCGCTGAGCCTGCTGCTTCATCAGGTACCCCACCTGAGGTAGCGCCTGGCGCTGCGCTTCACGCCGCGGAGCCAATAGCCTCGGCACCGACCAGCCTGAGCAAGACCGAGTCCGAGCCTGCGCCTCAACCGCCAGCGCCACACGACCCAACCCTGCCACCGCGAGCCCCTTAAGCGCATGAGCGACTCCCCCAAAAACGAGCAGCACGAACACGACCAGCCTATGCCGCTGGTGTCGCACCTGACCGAGCTGCGTACCCGTTTGTTGCGCTGTATTGCGGCGATCTTTCTGATCTTCATCGCGCTGTTTGCCTTTACACAGCAGATCTACACCTTGGTTTCCACACCGTTGCGTGAGTATCTGCCGGTGGGTGCCACGATGATCGCCACCGACGTGGCTTCACCGTTCCTCACGCCGCTCAAGCTGACGATGATGGTTTCGCTGTTTATTGCGATTCCAGTGATCCTGCATCAGGTCTGGGGCTTTATTGCGCCTGGTTTGTATAAGCACGAAAAGCGTATTGCCGTGCCGCTGCTGATCTCCAGCATCTTTCTGTTCTATGCGGGCATGGCCTTCGCCTACTTCTTAGTTTTCCCGCTGGTGTTCAAATTCTTCGCCGCCGCCACCCCGGAAGGCGTGGCGATGATGACCGACATCAGCAGTTACCTTGCTTTCGTCATGACCCTGTTCTTCGCCTTTGACGTGGCCTTTGAAATACCGGTGGCCGTGG
>NZ_LLWH01000072.1 GCF_001411475.1 Pseudomonas endophytica
GGTGAGCTCAGACTGGCTGACGCGTGTCGCAAGGTAGACGTGGAGGTCGTCTCGGCGGAGGTGTTTGCGGTTAAATCCAGCGCCCTTAATGCGGTACGCGTCAGTTTGACGGCAGCCCCCAGTGCGCAGCGCTTAAAAGAGGCGCTGGAGCGTATTGCACAGATTATTGACCGAGGAACCCCATGCGCAGAGAAATAGGTTATTGGCACCGTGAAGGCCGTGAGTTGTTTTACTACCTTGAGTTCAAGCCTGAAACCGCCGAGTTCTACCTCACCTGCGAACACATCCCCAGCGTAGGTGAAGGCAGTGTGCGCTCGGTATTGCTCAGCGAAGCCCGCGGCGAGCGCTACTACGAAGACGCGCTGCTGATCATCAAAGAAGAATTGTTCAAGCAGTACACCGTCTGATAGAGACGCGCAGGAGCTGACGAAGTAACGATCAAAAGATCGCAGCCTGCGGCAGCTCCTACAAGTACTCGTCAGATTCAATGCCAATGGCAAAGCTGCCCGCGTGAACACCCGCACACTCCGTAGGAGCTGCCGAAGGCTGCGATCTGTTGATCTTTTATAGATCGCGGGTACTTAACGCAATCGCTCAAGCATCTGGTAATACCACATGCCTGCCGCCAACATCGGGTTGCCGAAGACGTCTCCCATCGGTACGCGGATGTGTTGGCAACCAGCGAAAGTGTCAAATTGCTCTAACTGACCGGTGATCGCACGGCTCATGATTTCACCCATGATGTGGGTGGTGGCGATACCGTGGCCTGAATAGCCTTGGCAGTACCACACGTTGTCCGAGAGTTTGCCCAGTTGGGGGATCCGGTTGATCACGATGCCCATCGCGCAACTCCACTGGTAGTCGATTTTCACCCCTTTAAGCGCCGGGAAGGTGTGTTCAATGCACGGGCGTAATTCTGCTGCGATGTCCCGTGAATCTTTGCCGCTGTAGTTGGCGCCGCCGCCAAACAACAGGCGGCCATCGGCTGTCATGCGGTAGTAATCGAGCACAAATCGGCAGTCATACACCGCCAGATCTTCTGGGTTTAATTGCCGCGCTAAATCGCCCAAGGGTTCGGTGGTTACGATCCCGCCCATGGCCGGGAAGATTTTGCCCTTGAGTTTGCCCGGTTCCAACCGGTGGTAAACGTCACCGGCCAGTAACACCTGATTGGCGTCAATGCGCCCTTGCGCCGTACGCACGCCGGGGGTGTCGCCATGGATGATTTCCAGCACTTCACTGTGTTCAAAGATCAACGCACCTAGGCTCTCAGCTGCCCGCGCCTGGCCAATACATAGATTGAGCGGGTGCAGATGCATGTTGCGCATGTTCTTAATGGCGCCGTCATAGAGGTCGCTTTGCAGAATGTCGCGTACTTGGCTGCGGTCCAGTAACGACACATCTTCGCCCATGCCACGGCGTACGGCTTCGTCGTAATCCTTACGCAAGCCTTGCATATGGCTGGGCTTGTAGGCTGCATGCAAATGGCCATGCTTGAGGTCGCAGTCAATACCGTATTTTTCGACCCGCTGCTGGATGATCTCGTGCCCGCGCCAGCGCAGGTGCCAGATAAAGTCATCGACTTGGCTGCCCAAGCGGCGGCGCATCTGTTTGCGCATCGCCTCATCGCCCGACAAGCTACCGGTCACTTGGCCGCCATTGCGCCCGGTAGCGCCCCAACCGATTTTGTTGCTCTCGACGATGGCCACTTTCAGGCCTTTTTCTGCCAGTTCAAGCGCAGTCGCTACGCCGGTGAACCCGCCTCCGATTATCACCACATCGACCCGGTGCTGGCCTTGTAACGTCGGGTAGTCGGTTTCGTGGGTGAGGGTGGCTGTGTAATAAGAGTTGCAACGTTCAGTCATGGTGGCTCCGATTTTTATTGGATTAAGGCAGAAAGGGGGGCTAATAAGGCGCCCGCGCCGGTCCTGCTCATCCACTTCGGCCATGCACTGAAGATAGGCGACTTGTGAGGGGTAAATAAACCCCCGGCATCACGTTTTGTAGTAAACGGGTTAGAACTTGACTTCGCTCATTTGCAGCACCCAAGCAATCGCTTGCTGTTTGTCATCCCAGACATAGCGAAAATGCGAGCCTTGCACTGGAATCGAGAGCGCGGGTGGGCGAAAAGCCGCCACGCACTCATGGCCGTCAAGGCGCACGCTGTTGTACAGCAAGCCCCACATCGAGGCGTCACGACGCCGTAAGTGCCATCAGTAAAACGGCTGGCGCGACCGATTTGAGTAAAGGCGGCCATTATCGAGGTCGAGCCTTCACCGCACAGGCGATCGTGCGGATGCATGCGGTTGAGGGCGCCGGCTTGGTCGCGCAAGCGGTCATTGGTCAGGCTTTCGAGGGCGAAAGCCATGTCTAGGTCGGCTGGATCTAGGGTGTCTTCAAACACTGAAATAGGTGGGAACGCGCTGTTAATCAGGGCTGATCTTTAGTGCAGCCCCAGTGCCCCATCAGATTAAAGAAAAAGGTTAAGGCCACGCGGCCCGCATCACCGCTGGTGACATCGGACTGAGGGTTGTGGGCGACTAAATGCATGATGGCCTCCAAAACGTTGATACCTGATGCTTACTCCGCATCTGAATAATTACAAATAATTTGTCCGCATATGAACTAAAAGCCCTTCACCGTGTGGGCAGCGACGTGGCTTTGCGTAGACAGCGCTGATGACGTTCATCAACACGCTGGGCGAACCAAGCGGTGGTCAAATTGCGGGTGATCTTCGGGCTTTTCAGGGTAATACCTGGCAGCACGGCCCGTGGTAACGGCTTGCCCTGTTGGCGATCAGCCAGCGCAAAAATCTTGCGGTACACCTCGGTCTGATCAAACTCCAGACGCTCGCCCTTAAGTAACTGCTGGCGGATTTGGTTGTTGTTCAAACCCAACTGTTTGCTCATTACCCGTACGGCACGCTCAGTCGAGCCCAGCGCATAAGACCCAGGGATGGTGAGGTCGCCATCTAGTGCCAAATCAATGCCAGACACTTGGCTCAAGGCATGTTGAAAGGCGGCGTTGCGACTGGCGTACCAGCCCGCATTGAAGTCAGCAAAGCGATACAGCGACTGCGTGTAGTCGGCCGGGTAACCGAGCAAATGGGCGATACCGAAGTACATGCCGCCACGACGGGTGAAGACTTCGTGTCGGATCGAGTCGGGAATCGGGTAGGGGTAGTCCTGTGCATGTTGTTCGGCAAACGCAATGCTGACTTGCATTGGCCCGCCGGTGTGCACCGGGTTTAGGCTGCCAAACAGGTTCTTGCCCAGCGGCACCATGCCGATAAAGTCATCAAAAATGGCACTAAGTTGGCCTTCTGTACGGGCTGCGTCCAGACGCTGGTTATAGGTTTTGCCGTTCGGCGAGGTGATATTCAGCGCGCTGCGAACCATAAACTCAGGGATGTGCAATTTGCCCGCTCGGCGATTGATTTCACTGCGGGCAATTTTGGCCAGATTGGGTACCGGCGGATCTGCCTGAAACGTTGATTCCTGCTCGGTAACGGCCAGCACCGAGCACAGGTTTTCGTCAGTCGGCTCAAGCCCTTGTGCTGCGAAGGCGGCGTAAATGTCAGTGGCCCAACCTGACTGATCCTGAGTGCTAACGGGCAGTAGTTGCACTAGCCGCGCACGCGCCTCTGCGGGCGTGCGACTGGGTAGCGTTTGGGTACTGTGGCTGCTGCAACCCGCTATGACCACAGGCAAAGAAAGCACCAAAAACTGCCTGAAAAATCGTTTCACTCGCGTCTAACTCCCAAATAGTAGATCGGTGTACTAACGGGTTAATCGTCCCGGGTCAGCACTTCCAGCAGTTCGATCTCAAACCTGAGGTTCGAGTTCGGTTTGATGTGCGCGCCCATGCTTCTTTCACCATAGGCCAAGTGCGCGGGCACCTTGAGCTCGCGCTTGCCACCGACTTGCATGCCGATCAGGCCCAAGTCCCACCCTTTGATGACACGGCCGGTGCCAATCACGCATTGGAAGGGTTTGCCGCGCTCAAACGAGGAGTCGAATACCGTGCCGTCTTCGAGCCAGCCGGTGTATTGGGTGGTGATTAACGCACCCTTGACGCAGGTTTTGCCTTCACCCAAGACGAGGTCGGTGATGTGCAGTTCGGTGTTCATGTGGGTGGTCTCAGACAATGGCAAGGGAAAAGGCGGATTTTTCTCAATAAGAGGCCCAGTTAGCAACCGCTTTTACAGGTTTCTTGCGGGACAAGGCTCTAGATCAATAGCGAGGATGGAACAAAAGATGAGTTTAATTGTCATTCGCGCTTTACTCTCATTTGGGAATAGTTATTATTGTCGCCGCTGCAGCGCCGGGAGAATGCTTACGCCATTCCAGCCTTTGGCCTACAGAGCACACTCCATTGTTAAGGGATCAACTGGACATGTCGTCTCGATTCAAACGCAGTCAATTCTCACTGGCTATCGTGGCCGCCCTCGCTTCGCCCACCTTACTTGCCGACGCGCTGGAGCGTGAACGCGATGAAGTGCCCGTAGCGGCTAGCGACTTACCGGTAGATGGCAGCCAGCAGGCGTTGCAGTTGGAAGAAACCCGCGTATTGGGCACCGCCGCCGAAGAACTGAAGCAGGCTCCGGGGGTGTCGATCATCACCGCTGAAGACATCAAAAAGCGTCCGCCTGCCAATGACCTCTCCGACATTATTCGTCGTGAACCTGGGGTCAACCTCACGGGTAACAGTTCCAGTGGCGCTCGCGGTAACAACCGGCAGATTGACTTGCGCGGCATGGGCCCGGAAAACACCTTGATCCTGATCGACGGCAAACCGTCGACGTCGCGTAACGCTCAACGTTACGGCTGGAGTGGCGACCGTGATACCCGTGGTGAAACCAACTGGGTACCGGCCGAAGAAGTTGAACGTATTGAAATTCTTCGTGGCCCGGCTGCCGCCCGTTACGGCTCGGGCGCGATGGGCGGGGTGGTCAATATCATCACCAAGCGTCCAACAGATAAGCTCCAAGGTTCGTTGACCGCCTATTACCTGTCGCCGGATGACAGCGCCGAAGGCATCAGCAAGCGCACCAACTTTAATCTCAGTGGCCCGTTGACCGATGAGTTGGTGTTCCGCGTGTATGGCGGTTTGAGTAAAACCGACGCCGATGACGCCCGCATCAACACCGCTCAACAGGCGTATGAAGGCAGCGTGGTGGCGGGGCGTGAAGGTGTGCGTAACAAAGACATTAACGGCTTGCTGAGCTGGCAGTTCACCCCGGAGCAATCTCTAGACTTGGAAGCCAGTTACAGCCGCCAAGGCAATATCTACGCCGGCGACACCATGCTCAACAGCGGTGGTGACTTTGTTGAAAGCCTGTACGGCAAGGAAACCAGCGTGTTGCAGCGCAGCACCTTCTCGGCCACCCACAATGGCTCGTTTGACTGGGGTTCAACCACCGCCACGCTGAGCCACGATTTGACCCGAAACCAGCGTTTGAACGAAGGGCTTGCGGGTTACGGTGAAGGTGCACCGTCAGAATCGGCCGGCAGCTTTGAGTCGCGCTTGCGCAACACCCGTGCTAAAGCGGAAGTTAACTTACCGCTGGAGATGCTGACCCACCAGGTGCTGACACTGGGCGGCGAATATCTCTATGAGTCGCTCAATGATCCAGGTTCGTTGCGTCCGCAAAGCTGGGACCCAGGTGCGGACGGCTCTGAAACTATTCCGGGGACTAATCGCAGCCAAACCAAATCCACCGCCAATAGCTATGCGTTTTACGTTGAAGACAACATTGAGGCCGGGGCCAAGACCATCATCACGCCGGGCTTGCGCTACGACCATCACAACGTGTTTGGCGGCAACTGGAGCCCAAGCCTCAACGCTTCGCACCAGATCACCGATGAGTTGAGCCTTAAGGGCGGTATCGCACGGGCCTATAAAACCCCGAACCTGTACCAGTCCAACCCCAACTACCTGTTGTACAGCCGCGGTAACGGTTGCAGCTCGGTCGAGGTCAACTTAGGCGGTTGCTACTTGGTCGGTAACCCAGACCTAAAGCCTGAAATCAGCATCAACAAAGAGATCGGTCTGGCGTTTGATAAAGGCACGTGGCGTGCGAGCGGTACGTACTTTCGTAACGACTACCAAAACAAGGTGGATGCCAGCAATGAGTCGGCGTTCCGCCTACCTAATGGGCGCCGTGTGTTGCAGTGGGAAAACAGCGGCAAGGCCATTGTGCAAGGGATCGAAGGCAACCTGTTTGTCACGCTGCGCGATGATCTGGACTGGAACACCAACCTGACTTACATGATTGACAGCAAAAATAAGAAAACCGGCGAGCCACTGAGTATCATTCCCAAGTACACGCTCAACACCACGTTGGATTGGTACGCGACTGAAAAGTTGTCGTTCCAAGTCAGCGGCACTTATTACGGCAAACAGGAAGCACCGAAATACAACATGCGCGCCAACGAGCCACTCGACAAATCGGTGCAGGAGTCGGTCGATCCGTATGGTTTGGTAGGGCTGAGCAGTGGTTACGAGTTCAATAAAAATCTAAGTGTGCGGGTGGGCATTAACAACCTGCTCGACAAACAGCTGTACCGCAAGGGCAACGCTGATGAAGCCGGGGCCCAGACCTACAACGAATCGGGTCGCGCCTACTTTGCGTCGGTGACCACTTCGTTCTGATAACACCATTGATCTGCTCGCTGTTCAGG
>NZ_LLWH01000073.1 GCF_001411475.1 Pseudomonas endophytica
TGAAACAACACCGGCGTGCGTTGCCGCGAGGGTTGACATAAGTGCGGCCCAGCAACGCTGAAGTATTCGCCCACATGGTTGATGTAACGCACTTTTTGCGGGTCGGTGTAAACCCGCTGCTCACGGTCGAGGATCACCGCGTCATCGTCCCAAGAGCCTTCCCATAACTTGTAGAGCACGTCCAAGTATTCATCGGCGATTTCGTAGCGGTGGTCATGCACCACCTCCGTCGCATGCCCAAAGTTACGGGCGGCATTGGGCAGGTACGAGGTGACGATGTTCCAGCCAACCCGGCCCTTGGTCAGGTGATCGAGGGTGCTCATGCGCCGCGCAAAAGCAAACGGCGGCTCGTAGGTGGTGGAAAAGGTGGCGCCAAAACCCAGATTTTTAGTCACCGCAGCCATGGCTGGAATCACCATCAACGGGTCGTTACTGGGGATTTGCATGGCTTCACGCAGCGCTGTGTGCGGGCCATTGCGAAAACGGTCATAGGTGCCGATGACATCCGCCAGAAACACCCCGTCGAAGGTGCCGTATTCCAGCAGTTGCGCCAGTTCGGTCCAATACTCCAGATCATTGAAACGGTGCCGGTTGTTCTCGGGATGCACCCACAGGCCGTGAACAATATGGCTCACGCAATTCATTTCAAATAAGTTGACGTGCAGTTGCTTGGGCATCGCCGGTACTCCTAGGGCGCAGGGTTCGGGATGCGCTGATGGATGGTCTCAATACGCGCCAGAATCTCAGGGCTGAGGGTGACGTTGATTGCACTGAGGTTGTCGCGCAATTGCGCGAGGCTGGTCTGCCCGGTGAGGGCGCTGGCCACAAAGGGTTTGTTGATCACAGAGGCCAGCGCCAGTTGCGCCGGGGTTAAGTCGAACTCTTTGGCAAGCTGCACGTAGTCAGCGATGGCTTCTTGCGCCAGCGGGCTGTCGTAGCGATTGAAAGTGCGGTACACCGCTGCCAGCCGTGAGCCTTCAGGGCGAGCACCATTGAGGTATTTGCCGGTCAACGCGCCAAACGCTAGGGGCGAATAGGCCAGCAAACTCACGCCTTCGCGATGGGTGAACTCAGACAGTCCGCCCTCATACAAACGGTTAAGCAAGCTGTAGGGGTTTTGGATACTGACGATCTTTGGCAACCCGAGTCGTTCGCTCTGTTTAAGGAACTCAGCCACACCCCACGCGGTTTCGTTAGACACGCCGATGTGGCGGACCTTGCCGGCCTTAACCTGGTCGGCCAGCACCGACAGCGTTTCTTCAATGGCTACGCTTTGCGTGTCCTCGGTATACGGGTATTCACGCTGACCGAAAATATTGGTCGGGCGGTCCGGCCAGTGCAGTTGGTAGAGATCCAAGTAGTCGGTGTTCAGGCGCTTGAGGCTAGCGTCCAATGCGTGGACGATGTTGGCCCGATCATGCCGAGTCAGCCCATCACGAATATGCAATTGACCGCCCGGCTCACGGGCCGGGCCTGCGATTTTGCTGGCCAGCACGATCTCAGCACGGCGGGCATTGTTCGCGGCTAGCCAGTTGCCTATGTAGCGTTCAGTGGTACGCCAGGTTTCGCTGCGCGTGGGCGTGGGGTACATCTCGGCAGTGTCGATCAGGTTGACGCCTTCGGCCAGCGCCAAGTCGATCTGTTGATGCGCATCGCTTTCGCTGTTTTGATGGCCCCAAGTCATGGTGCCAAGGCCCAGAACACTGACCTTAATGTCGCTGTTACCCAGTTGACGGTAATGCATGTGAGGTCCTTTTAGCAGGCAGTCAGTACAAGCACGTTAAACACCTTGAGATGTTTATCACTGCCCACGGCCTATGCACCTAACATGCCACGGGCGCTAACCCGATAAGGAACACGTGTTTAGGGAGGGACGGCAAAGGATTGTTTGTTCAAGCGCATGCAATGTGTTTATCAACTGTTGAACACGCAACAGCTTGTAACGGGTGACTCTGAGGGAAGGCGGGTTTGCGCAGGCTGCGATTTTTTGCGTTTAAAGATCAAAAGATCACAGCCTGCGGCAGCTCCTACAGGGTGATGCATGGAGGGCTACGCAGTTTGTTTATGGCGACTCTACTGTGCCCCCTCCGCAACCACGTTGGTTGGGGTTGTCGGTGCAGCTTTCTTGATAACTGAAGTATTGGCAGCCCGCACAGAGTACAACCACGCTTAACAGCATCCATCGCAATATCATCAGTTTTTCCTCTTCGGCTAATTGATTGTGGGTCAAGGGTTAGCCTAGCTGACGCGATGAAATGCGGGGTATTGATCGCCGATTTAAACGCCCGAAACGATCTGGCATCGGTCGTGAGCCTGCAAAAACCTCAAAAGGGCTTACACCTGTTTTGGCCGCGTCAGCTCGTCAATCAACAATTGCGTCGCCACTGTTAAAGCAACGCCATGGCGGGTGATGATTTCATAGGGCTCGCTGCGCGATTTCAACTCAAGCGGCAAGCGTATCAACATGCCGTGGGTCACGGCCATTTGCGCCACATCCACTGGCATTACCGCGACCAGTTGCGGATTTTGCAGCAACAGTGACAGCGTGGTGAAGGTCGAGGATGTTTCTATCGGATAGGTCGGGAAGTTGAGCCCCGCCTCTCGGAACTCGCGCTCCAGGGTTAAACGCATGGGCATGTTGACCGGAAAGACCACCCATGATGAATCCGCCAGTTCACTTAATGCCAATGACGCTCGCGAAGCAAAGCGATGTGCGGTGCTGGCGACCACGATCAGCGGTTCTTGTTCACGCAAACGGCTGTCATAGGCCGCCGGGTGTTTGCTGACGCTGGTACGGCAGATAGCTATGTCTAAGCGCCCTTCGTCGAGCAAGCCCAATAGGCGGGCACTGGTGTCTTCAACGATCTCGATCGACAACTGCGGTTGTTTCGCACGCAATTGCGCAAGGCACTCCACCAGCACCGGCACCGCGCCCATGATCACCCCCACCGACAAACGCCCGCCATGGCCTTGCATGATGCCGAGCATTTCTTCGCGCAGGTGCGCCACGTCGGTGTGAATCAGGCGTGCATAACGAATCACGCACCGCCCCAAATCATTGGGCGTAAGGCCCTTAGGCGTGCGTTCGAACAGGGTTGAGCCTAGGGTCGATTCGATTTCGTGCAGTGCTTTAGTGGCGCCGGGTTGGGTGATAGCCACTGACTCGGCAGCTTTGTGCAGCGAGCCGAACTCGTCCAACGCAATCAACAACCGCAGTTGCTTGAGGCGTAGCCGGGAAATGATGGTGGTTAAGGATGGCAGCATAGGGGGATGACTATTAGTTATCGCTCAATCAGCACCTGTCATTAGGCAGCAACGCTGACAAAAATTAAAGTGAACGTTAGTTGAGGTTAATAACCCGCCATAACAACAATGCGAGCGTTCACGTCATGCGTTTGATCCAATTTGAAACATCTCAAGGCCAGCGCCATGTTGGCGTCATTGAAGGCGATCAGATCCACGTGGTTATCGCCACTCAAACCACCCGAGAACTGGCGCTTGATGCTATCCGTAAAGGCCACGGCCTAGTGGCTGAAGTGCTCGCACGCGGCACCGAGGCAAGTCCATTTAGTTATAGCCAAACCTTAGAAGAGGGCCGCGTGTTGCCCCCGTTGGACCATGCCGACCCGGCTCATTGCCTAATCAGCGGCACCGGTTTGACGCACCTGGGCAGTGCCTCGACGCGCGACAAAATGCACCAACAAAACACGGCCGATGAAAGCGCAATGACTGACACGGCGCGTATTTTTCAGTGGGGCATTGAAGGTGGCCGCCCGGCATCCGGCACGGTGGGCGTGCAACCTGAATGGTTCTACAAGGGCGATGGTTCGATTGTGGTCCGCCCCGGTAGCCCGTTCAACAAACCTGCGTTCGCCGAAGATGCGGGCGAAGAGCCCGAGCTGACGGGTCTGTATGTGGTCGGCGATGATGGCAAGCCGTACCGCGTGGGTTTCGCCTTGGGTAACGAGTTTTCTGACCATGTGATGGAGCGCCGCAACTACTTGTATCTCGCGCATTCCAAACTGCGTAATTGCAGTTTTGGGCCCGAGTTGCGCGTCGGCGAACTGCCGCGCCATCTGACGGGTAAAAGCCGTATCCTGCGCGGCAATGAAGTGGTCTGGGAAAAAGAGTTTCTGAGCGGCGAAGACAACATGTGTCACAGCTTGGAAAACCTTGAATACCATCACTTCAAGTACCCGCAATTCCTGCGCCCCGGCGATGTTCACGTGCATTTTTTTGGCACTGCCACCCTGTCAGTCGCAGACAATTTTCACACCCAAGAGGGCGACCGCTTCGAAATCAGCATGCCTGAGTTCGGTGCACCGCTGGTCAACGGCATTCAAGCAGGTCCCGCTGAACTGCCTGCCGGCAAAGTCGCCACGTTGTAAAAAGGTTTAGTGGGTTTGTTCGCAAGCCCACTCCCCGCTTGATAAAAAAACATAAAAAAGCGAGATAAACATGAACAGCAAAACTGCATCGGCCGCTCCAAGCCAGACCGCTGGCATTGCGGATGCGTCGCGACCCACCACAGTACGCTGGCGTATATTTTTGATCCTGTTGCTGTTGTCAGCGATCAACTACATCGACCGCGCTTCACTGTCGGTGGCCCTGCCATTGATTTCCAGTGAGTTTGAAATGACCCCGGCCATGGAAGGCTTGATGCTGAGTGCGTTTTTCTGGTCGTACGCGCTGATGCAAATTCCAGGCGGCATGCTGTTAGACCGCTTTCAGGTACGCAACATCGTGGGTGTCGCCACCGTAGGCTGGGGCTTTTTCCAAGCTATCGCAGGCGGCGCGCACAGCTGGATGACCTTGCTCGCCACCCGTATTGGCCTGGGTGTGGCCGAATCGCCGATTATGCCTGCCGGTGCCAAGTTGAACGGCGCGTGGTTGACCCCCAATGAACGGGGTCGCGGCGCAACGTTGGTGGATGGTGGCGCGCCACTGGGTACGGCGTTAGGTGCAATCATCATCGCGGGGTTAATCACATGGTTCGATTCGTGGCGCATCGCGTTCGTCATCGCCGGTGTCGGGACCATGGTCGTCGGCGTTTGGGCCTGGTGGTACATCCGCAATAACCCGGCCGAACACCCTAAAGTGAACGCCGCCGAACTGGCCTATATCACCAACGCCAACGCCGAAGCCGCTAGAACCAACGGCGAACGTAAGGCCGTGCTCAAAGATTTGCTAAAAAGCCGTTCGGTACTGGCGATGTTTGCCGGTTACGCCTGCTACAACAGTGTGTTTTATGGCTTGCTGACCTGGATGCCGAGCTACCTGCACAAAGCTCATAACCTGGACATCAAGGCCATGGGCGGTGCCACGTTTCTAATCTTCATGTGCGGTTTTATCGGTGAACTCATCGGCGGTTGGTTGGCCGACAAATGGAAAGACGCAGGCGGTGCCCCCAACAAGGTTATGCGCACCATGTTCGGCGGCTCGGCGGCCATTGCTGCGCTGTGCATTCTGCTAGTGGCGTACACCCCAGACGCCTTCACCGTGATTTCGTTGCTCTGCGTAGCGCTGTTTTTTATACGCTGGTGCGGCATGTACTGGTGCTTGCCCGCCATTCTGGGCGGTAAGTCCAAAGCGGGCGTGCTGGGTGGCAGCATGAACTTTTGCGGCAACATGGTCGGGGTGATCGTACCGATTTTGATTGGTTTGATCGTGCAGTTCACCGGCTCGTACTTCTTGGCATTGATCTTCTTTGTGGTCATGGCTTTCGGTCTGATGCTGTTTTCTTCCCTCATCGACTACCGTGAACGCGGACTGGCCTAAGCCTGTGCTTTTACTGAGGTAACTGTAAATGCAACTTATAACTAAAACAGGCAGCGAAAATGCTGCCAATGCCGTGATCCGACTCAACCCGCTGGACGATGTACTGATTGCCCGCCAGCCCATCCCTCAAGGTTTGGTCTTGGAAGCTGAAGGTCTGCAAGCGTTGGACGCCATCCCTTCGGGCCACAAAATCGCAACCCGCGACGTGGACGTCGGCCAACCACTGCGGCGTTATGGCCAGATCATTGGCTTCGCCAGCCAACCGATAAAAGCCGGCCAGCATGTGCACGTGCATAACCTAGCCATGGGCGATTTTTCTCGTGATTACGCCTTTGGTGTCGATGCGCGAGGCATCAGTACGCCAAACCAAGACACCTTTATGGGCATCGTGCGCCCGGACGGCCGGGTTGCCACGCGCAACTA
>NZ_LLWH01000074.1 GCF_001411475.1 Pseudomonas endophytica
TGAATGTGCTCGCCTACAACTTGAAACGGGTGATGAAAATCATCGGCACCGAAGGTTTGTTGAAGGCGATGACGGCGTAAAAAGCCCAGCTTTTGCTGCTCTAAGAGGTGCCCAAGCGCTTCATAAACGCTCTGGCGCGTTACCGACGCTGATCGTGGCAAATGCTCGATAAACCGCCTAGCCCAGGAGCACTGGGCTGAGGAACCCAGGCTACGAAAGTGTTTTTACACACTCTGGGCCGAAAGTGGACTTGGGACAGCGGTAGGCACGTCACAACCTGCGGTTTTCAAGACCTCCATGTATGCATATACAGCGCGTGCCCAGTAGGACGTTTTCGGTACCAATACTTTGAGAGTGTCGATTGGCTGTAGGTCACGTCCTACGCGGTAGTGTTTATTGATTCTGGTACCATACCTTGTCCTGACAATTCGATCCTACGAAACAAAGAAACCCGCATTTATTCGAAAAATTGGGTATCTTAGACAAAGATGAATTAGCCGCGAATTTCCGAATAAGTTTTTACGCCATACTGCTCTAAGCTTATTTTTACAGAAAATATATTTCTACTTAAACTCAAAACTTGCGATACAACATGAGGATTATTTAATTGTTATCCATACGAGAAATAACTGAGGAAACTCGAAAAATTAGACAACTTATAGACAATAAAAAACACCGTGAAATAGCCTTAATAAATCAAGACTTCCCAGTGATGAGTTGCAAGCTAGCCTCTATTATATTAGCTTATCATTTAACAAAAATATCACCATCCACAATCGTTTATGGCATATCAGGAATAGCAAGAGACTCAAACAATGAAAACAATATTTCACACTACTGGATTGAGACACAGGGGCTCGCCCTCGACATTACGAGCGATCAATACAATTTAATCAACGACCACGACTTGAACGTCAGCATTATTAAAAGCAGGCCGTTCCCTTCAGTCAGCATAGCCAAAATAGGAGAACTACCAAACTACAAGTTATTCAAAACTTCTTACATAGATACATATTTATATGGCTGGCCTGAGCTTGCAGAGGACTTTCTTGAAACACTTGAAGCGAGCTACGATCTATTAACCGCAAAAAACTGATAGCGACGGCTTTCTACACTTTCCGAATAACTAGATATGTTTCGCGCTCCAATGGATCAGCTTCGCTAGGGCCTTGCACTTTGGGGGGCACGATCTACACAAAGGTCCCTCATGGCCAGCTAAGAAGTGCTTCCCCACCGCAGTGTAGGATCGGCTCATAGTGCTAACACGCCCAGGTACTCTAGCTGTGTTAAAGGCTGAGACTTCAATCAATTCCGTGGGGATGCTGAACTTTACATTGGCGCATGTCAAATAATTGAACGCCTGGATGTCAATCCCTTAGAACTGATGCCCCAGGCACTCTTTTATTCATGACGGGATGAGGAAGCTCATATCAATGATCTAAGGCCATTTACGCCAAGAATTACAGCTTCGCGAATGACTTCAATAGGGAAGTCCGTCTGCTCTGACCAGCCCTTTAGGCAGCGTTCTCTAGCGTCTACCGAGTAATCCGCAAGGCTATCTGAGTCATACATCGCAAAATACAACAAGAGCAGGGAATGCTTGTTTGATGCGTTATCTATCGAAATAGCCCCCTCATCAATGCTATTGGCATCCGTACTCGAAGCAAGACTCGCCCGTGCTATCGCACGCGCCCTAATCTTGCTGATAATGTCTTGAATGCCAGCCTGGGCACCTTGGTTAAGTCCTTGGCCAAGCTCCTCTGCTCTGCGTACTGGATTCTCCGACTGCCAGATGTCGCGGATGAGATCCTCGATTTCCTGATTCATTGCTTTTCCCGAATAGTCGTGAATGTCACAACGTTGTATTGTGCTGAGAATCAGCCCTTTTGGCTAGACTGCATTGCTTGCTTTACTACATTCAAAATCAGTGCTGACATTTCTTCAACCGTACGTCTTTCCCCGCTTGGGCATTCGATCTCGACCCTTTTAAGCCTCGATGTTTCCGGTAACTGTCTAAAATACAGGTTCACTTCTCGCTGAAGGTCTAAAGACGCTTCATGAATGTCGGCTTGGTCTTCCGTATAAGCTCGAGTAGGGTCATTTGCTCGCAGGAGGTGAGCCCCATCCTCGTAGTGATTATCAGTAGACGTTAGGACAATCTCAAGATCGGGACGAGGTAACTCATATACCTCATATTCAAGCCAGCGTAGCAGGCTATCCAAGGCGCCACGCCGTTCATTGTCAGGTATTTTAGCCCCTTGGAACGCTATGTTCGATGCAACATATCGATCACAGAGCACGACAGCACCGGTGCTGAGGGCCTCAATGATGCTTTTACGAGCGACCAAGCGGTCAGCAGCGAATGCGAGCCCTAGAAACTCTGGTGTGACCTGCCCAAAGCGCCCCTTCAAAAAATCGCCAATCAGTTGGCCTATAGGCGTTCCCGATTTGTTGGGAAAGTCATAAGTCACTGTGCGTCGTCCTTGAGACTGGATCTGGTTTTTCAAGATTGCTAGCTGTGTGGACTTGCCAAGACCATCACCACCCTCGATTATCACTAGAAAACCTGATTGAGCTTCTGAAAGGGACGCCATTGAAAACTACTCCGGATAAATTTGCGCACGCCGATGCGCGCCAGTTGTTCTTAAGATCACGTACCACGCTTGTAGTGGTATTTTTAGTGTTTATGGTTTTGGGGGGGATTTTAGTCTTAATCGGTGGCTCATTGCAGCTATCAATAGGAACCTCCTTGATCGCTGGATCGCTGATTTCACTCGCAACCTTGTGGATCGACCAGATAAGAAATGGTGAAGAAGTGAGAATGAGAGATCTCGTCGAAACAGGATTGGTTGCAGCTTACCCTAGGAGAAACCTAACGGAAGAATACGATGCACTCGTTGCAGGTGCCAAGGTCATTGACGTCACAGGATACACCCTTAGGTCGTTTAGTGAGCAAAACGAGGAAATGCTTAGGAAACGCGCCGAGCAACATAATCCAGTAAAGGTACGCATTCTGTTGGTCGATCCTGATACTGATTCCTCTAAAATTATGCAAGAAGCTGAAAAACTACCAACCGGACAGTATTCCGGTTCGCGGGATTCATTGCTCAAGTCTCTTGGGGACATTAAGGGAGTTGAGGTGAGGCTATCCAAGCGACACCTCTCAATGATGATTTATAGGATTGACGAAACGCTTTTTACTGGCCCCTATCCCGCCTCAGCTAAGAGTGCCAAAGCCTTTACACTCAAGCTCGGGCGAGGCTGGTTATTTAATAGGCAGATGGAAGATTTTGAAGCGCTCTGGGCTCTTGGAGATATAATTGAGCCATAGCACAGCTAAGTCGAAATCGACACAGCCACTGACAGTGAACCAGCCACTGACTCAGAATCTTCTCCGTAGATAACAGCTAACGGATCACCTTTTTTAACTGGTGATCCGTCCTGTGCCAGTAGCTCTACACCTCCTTGCCTTACTGTGCAAATAGGATATTTTTTTGGTGCAGGCGAATTTATTTTATAATTTGCTATATCTGCTACGGACATAGCATCCCATTTTACAGTTCCCGAGTCGGAGGCGAGTATTGTTGTTTTATCAATACCTCCAAGAACAGTGTCTCGTGGACTACAGGAAAAAGAACGAACATATTTACTATCAACCCCATGCTCCAAGAATAAATCGAGCATCGCGTCAAAGGCATCTCCACTTTTAATAGCCACTTCAGCCCTGTGACATACCAACTCAGGATCCAAACCAAGCTCCTCTGCAAAAACTCTAATAAAACCGATAGAAGTGGCAATTTCTGCCCCCCCTAACTCATAATAAATATCCCCTCGCAAAAGCTCGGCAGCCTCCACAATCTCTGTGCTCGAACCGACTGATCGGCCAAGAATATTTTTTGACTCTCTCAGTTTCGAAACGATTTTCACTCCATTCGTTAACCCTATGGCCTCACACATCCCACCAAATTTTTCAGACTCTACGCGAGTTTTTAAGAAAGCAGTGGGGCCGTGTAATATATCCAAGATAATTACATCAGCTGGTAAAGCAATTTGCTTAGACATAATACTAGATGCCATCAGACCAGTATCTGCTACTGTTCCAGTTTCACCCCGAAGGCGATACATCATCGCATCACGGGGGCATAATTCGGCGTCTGCTGAGAAATAACGGACTGGACGATCAACTCCATTCCACATGGGAAGATCGGCTATCTTGGAAATTTTAAAACCGGGTATCACCGCAAGTTTGTCTCGAGTCCCTCCGGTATGCGCAAGTTTTCCAGCTACCAAAAAAGGAGAGCACCAACTAAATTCGCGCGCAAGTGCACGCATTATAGGTGGAAGAATTAATGCTTGCTTTTCTGATATCCCACCAGTGGGGTACCGCCTAACAGAGACCTTACTGCGTGGCCGGTATAGAGGTATTCGACCCGCTAGGAAGTTTGTAAGTTCTCCAGCCTCTGATGGTCCCACACCTCTTATAAATGCATCTGCAAGCCAGTAACCAGCAGCTACTTCGTAACCCCCCCCCTGTTGGCCAGAGTCGAACCACCGGCCTGCAACACTTTCAAAAGTTTGTGGGTCCGCTGCCCGCCCTAGCATTGATGCTGCCTCACTACCCTTCAGAAACACCTTTTTAACTACAAGCTCTGCGTTTAGCACAGCACTATTAGCCGCACCAGAAGTTATTAATGCACCAGCCTGAGTAAGTCTTAAAGCGCATCCCGACTGAGCTGGAGTAAGTGGTAATGAAAGTAGTTCAAGTGAACCCCCCCCCTCACGAGCAGCCGCTGTAGCCTGGGCAAGAGTAAGTGCTGCTGATTTATTCATAACACCATCCCCATTACATCCGCAACGCGCCGAGCTGTGATTTCCGGTGTCGCTGACTCCTGATCAACATTAATCAAGCGGGTACCATGTTCCTTTGCTGCCTTCCTACATGCTTCTTCCATTATTGCTTGCATTTCAAAGTACTTACACAATTCCGCAGTACGATCAAAATCCCGATCACGCCGCGACATGAATTCACGCCAAACTTTTTCATCTAGCCGGAGAAAAACTAGAATATCTGCTTTCGGAAGTGTTAGCCAATCCGTCCGAGCCATTGATTGTGCGGCTGCAAAATAAGGATCACGCTTAGATATCAACCACTCGAAGGCAACGTCACCCAAATAACAGTCAACCAAAACATCATAATAACTATCTATTACAGATATCCCTCCTCTCTTTCTATAGTCGTCAGCTTTGAACAACTGAGGTACACGCACGGTACGGAACCAGGTTAAAGCTGTGAACGCTCCGACAGTAGCACGTTCTTTAACCAACTCAGGCCAGGCTGATTCTTCCGGCTCGAGGTGTACCTCTGCATGTATTAGCCGGCCGAGAGCTTTAGCTGTAGATGATTTCCCAGAGCTTGGCAGTCCTGCAAAAGCAATAAGCATCGACATTCTCTTTTTGTGAATATTACCAATAATGAATTGTCTAGCTTAATCTCTTACACCTTCATAACTACAGATTTTTTGAGCAAATCACACCAGATTTTAGGTGCATTCCGAGTTCACGTTACGGAGGGCAAATTAAAAAAGCCCTCCCAGATCACTCGGCATCCAATTCAATACAATCAACTCCCCCGTCACCTCAGCCTTCCCCTGCCGCTGGTTCGTGGTCGTGTACCGGATCTCTGTCGTTTCAAAATGAAACCCTTCAAACACCCGCCGAATGTCCGGATGGTCGTTGATGCTGACCATAACCTTGCCTTTGCAGCGCCGCATAAAATCGGCCATGCGTTCGTAGTTTTCAAACGGGAAGTCCACGCCGTAGCCCGCAGTCTGCCAGTAAGGGGGATCCATGTAGTGGAAGGTGTGCGGTCGGTCGTAGCGCTCAGCGCACTCAAGCCAGGGCAAGTTTTCAACGTAGGTGCCGGACAAACGCTGCCAGGCAGCTGACAAGTTTTCTTCAATGCGCAGCAGGTTGATTGCAGGGGCTGTTGTGGCGGTGCCGAAGCTCTGCCCCGAAACCTTGCCACCAAAGGCATGGTGCTGCAGGTAGAAAAATCGGGCCGCGCGCTGGATGTCGGTCAGGGTTTCCGGGCGAGTCATTTTTTGCCATTCGAATATCTGCCGCGAGCTGAGGGCCCATTTGAATTGACGCACGAATTCTTCCAGATGGTTCTGCACCACGCGGTACAGGGTCACTAGGTCG
>NZ_LLWH01000075.1 GCF_001411475.1 Pseudomonas endophytica
AGGGCGCTCGGCCTTGTCATTGGCGGGGCCGTTAGCTCGACCGTGGGCGCGGCGTTCAAGGACGTTGAAGGCCGGGTCAAAAAGCTGAGCGAGCAGGGTAAAAAGGCGCGGGTGCTGCAAAGCACCATTGGCGAAACCATGCGCTTGCGTGATGAATGGAGGAAGGCCCATACCGCGGGCGAAAAGGGCGCCGCTGCGCTTCTTAACCGGCTGGAAAAAAACCTTGGAGTACTGCGCAAGGAAGGCGTAGAGGTTGGGCGACTGGCTAAGGAGTATGACCGGCTGGGCCGCGCCGGGCGCAGTGCTGAGTTGAAATCAAAAGGCTTTGGTCAGATTGATCAAGGCAAGCAGCAGGTGCGCGCCGGGGTGGCACAGGGTGTTGTTACCACAGGGATGGTGGCCGTTACGGCCAAGGTCAGTGCTGATTATCAGGCAATCATCCGCGACATTGCGATCAAGGCCGGGGTAGCCCGTACGGCAGAAGAGTCCAACATGTCGCGCAGCATCATTCAGACCTCGCAAGACGTCGGTATGGGCCGTAACGAAGTGGCCGATGTGGTCAACGAGTTGGTTGGTGCGGGGATGGAGCTTAAGCAGGCGATGGCGTTTGCGCCGGTGGCTGCTAAGTTCGTGATTGGTCAGGGATCCAGTGGTGTCGACACCGCCAAGATGATTCAGGCATTGCAGACTAACGCCTTGATCACCGACCCCAAGGAGCTGGAAAAAGCCTTGGAGGCCGTGGCCTACCAAGGTCAGGCGGGCAGTTTTGAAGCCAGCGACATGGCCCGTTGGTTCCCGCAGTTATTGGCAGGCATGCAGAAACAGGGCATCACGGGCATAGATGCGGTCACGCAACTGGGCTCAATGCTGCAAGTGCAAATGAAAACTGCGGGCACCGCCGATGAAGCGGCCAACAACCTCAAGAACTGGATTGAAAAGATCGGTTCAGGGGATGTGGTCAAGTCTTATAAAGACGCGGGTATTGACTACCAAAAGTCACTCAACACCGGCATTCAGGGCGGCATGTCGACGTTGGAGTCAAGCTTTGGCTTGGCCAAGCGTTACATCGAGGCGACTGACCCAGCTAAAGCCGCGAAAATGGCCGAGGCCACGGCAAAGATCAGTAAGGAAGCAGATCCAGCCAAGGCAAAGGCCATGCTCGATAGCCTTGAGCAAGCGTTGCGCACAGGCGACATTTTTGCCGACATGCAGGTTAAGTCAGCACTCACGGCTTATGTGCAGAACAAAGAACTCTATGAGCAGTTGAAAAAAGAGGCGGCCAGCGCCTCGGGCATTCTCGACCAGAACTTGGCCGAACGGCGCGACACGTCTGCACAGAAGTGGTCTGAGATGTTTCAGGCCGGTAACGATGCGATGCGCAGTGTGGGTGATGCCATTCGCCCGGTGACGGATGCGCTGGCCACAGGGCTGACCACGGTGGTCAAAGGCGTGACCGAGCTATCAGACGAATCACCCAAGCTGGTGATGGGCCTGACGGCCTTAGCCACTGGGGCCAGCGTGATCACAAGTGTCATCGGCGCGCTGAAGATTGGCCGGGGCGTGTTCAATCTGGCGCGGGGTGGGTTAGGCGCACGCGGGGGCAAAGCCGGTGTGCAGTCAGTCTTTGTCACCAACGCCAAAGGCGCGTTAGCGGGTGGCAAGGGGGCGGGTGTTAAGTCTCTGGTCACAGCGGGGCTGGGTGCTTTGCTGAAGCGGCAAGAGGCGGGTGCCGAAGGGTCAGACAGCACACTTGACCCGGTTGAAACCGGGGCTCAGTTGCTCGATGTTATTCGCGAAGCCAAGAACGACGATGCTATGCCGGGGCTGGATCGCACGCAAAAGGTCTTTGTGGTTAACGCCGGAGATATGGGGGGGTTAAATGCCGGTGCAGACCGTCGCGGTCGGGCTCGTCGGGGGCGAGCGGGTTCGCTACGTCCTGCGGCACAGCCACAGATGCCCTCACGGTTGGGCACGCGACTGATGGGCGCTGCTGGGACGCTTGGCAAGGCAGGTAAGTTAGTCCCTGCGGGAACCGTGTTTGAGGCGGGTATCAAGGCTTTTGACACCTACACTACGGCCAAGACTGCTCAAGAAAAGGCCGAGGGCTACAGCGGGGCGGCAGGGGGGCTGGCCGGTTCGCTGGCCGGTGCTGCCGCCGGTGCCGCGATTGGTTCTGTGGTGCCGATTATCGGCACGGCGGTCGGCGGTTTGGTCGGTGCGTTCTTGGGCGGCATTGGTGGCGATGCCGTAGGCGGCATGTTTGGTAAGTCGTCGTTTGCCAAGTCACTGTTTGGCAGCGATTCAGAGCCGGGTGACGTGGTGCGCTCGATGTCGGCACAGACGGGCAGAACGCAAGCCCCGTCGCCCTTAAAGCTCAAGCCAGAAACCAAGCCCGCCACGGTCGAGCAGAGCATCAGCTTTGCCCCGCATATGCCCATCACCATTCAGGGTGACGTTAAAGACCCTGACGAGCTTATGCGCAAGCTTCAGCCGATGATGCAAGGCCAGTTGCAAGACTTCGCCCGGCAGATGGAAGACAACGCCCGGCGGGCTAACGATCGCAAGCTGTATGACATTCCACACATTTAGCAGGCGGTGATATGGCCTATATGGAACAGATGCAAAATGCCGCCAGTTACTTGGCCTCGGCCGGGGAGGCTGGGCGTAAAAGTATTGATGGGGTGCTGGGGCCAGTTAACGGGGCTATCAGTGAAATGAGCGGGGCGGCCTCAGAACTTGAGTCGCTGCCGTTCGTGGGGCCGATCGTCGGTGAAAAGCTTCAACGAGTGATGCGTACCGTCAACGCCGCACAGGCCAAGGTTGGCCAAGTAGTCGCGGTCTACAGCCAAGCCACGCGCGCGGTGTCGCAGGTTAAAGAGCGTTTAGGTGTGCTGGGCGAGCAGGCTGAGCGGGCTAAAAATGCAATCAACAAGATTGCAGGCAAGCTCAGCCCGGCCTTGGGCAACATCTTACCGACCAGTGTTTTTGCCACTGATACCACCCCGGCGGTTGAGGCGGTGAAACCGTTCCCGCACCTATTGATCATGCAGCCGCACAAGCATGAAGCCCCGCCTTATTACTTCAACCTCGACACGGCAGCCTTTGACGAGTTGAGTCGACAAAGCGGTTTCCGTTGGGCCTCGCAAGAGCGCCTAACGCGTCGGCCTGCTCAGCAATCGGTGGGCATGGGTGAGGAAAAGCTGACGCTTAAGGGGTCGATTTTTCCGGGCCACCGAGGCGGGCTTAAGCAACTGGATACCCTGCGCAGCATTGGCGCGTTGTTATTGCCGATGGGGCTAACCACGGGGTATGGCCATGTGCTGGGCGATTGGTGTTTGACCTCAATCAACGAAGATCAAAGCGCCTTGCTGCAAGGCGGCATCCCGCGCAAGCAAGGCTTTACTCTGGAGTTTGTGCGCTATGGCGAAGACATGCAGAACGCTTGACGGCGACAAGCTTTACACGATTTGCCACAACGCCTATGGCCACCTTAACGGCAGTGTGGAAGCGGTGCTGGAAGCCAACCCCGGACTAGCCGCCGAGCCTGAGCCGTATCGCGGAGGGATGTTGATTGTGTTGCCGGACGTGGCGCTGGCCAGCGATGAACAAGCCGTCCAGCTCTGGAGCTAAGCGTTACGCGTAACGCGCCTTAAAACCTAAGCCTCGCCTGTGCGGGGCTTTTTGTTGGGACTGGATATGACGCCTATGTTTCGTATCGTTGCCGATGGCAGCGACATTACCCGCATGATCAACGATCGGCTGTTGTTGCTGCGTACCTCGGACAAGCCCGGAATGGAATCTGACGACTTTGAGTTGCGCATAGACGACCGCGACAGCGCCGTGACGCTGCCTTCGCGTGGGGCCAGCATTGAGATTTATCTAGGCTATGCCGGGTCGACCTTATCCCGAGAGGGGCGCTATGTGGTGGACGAGGTCGAGGTGTCCGGCCCACCGGATACCGTGGTGATACGCGGCAAGGCTAGCGACATGCGCGGCAGCGGTAAGACCACCCGTAGCGGTAGCTGGGAAGGTGAAAGCTTGGCCGCCATCGTCAGCACCGTGGCGCGGTGTAACGGCTGGGAGCCAGCGTGTACGGTGGCGACGATCGTAGCCCGAGCTGACCAGTTGGGCGAATCAGACTTCAACTTTATTACCCGCTTGGCGCGGCAGCACGACTGCACAGCCAAGGTCGCGAACGGCAAGTTAATCGTCATGCCACGTCAGGGCGGTGTCACGGCCAGCGGCAAGACACTGGGCGTCGTAACGATCAACAAATCGGACGTGAGCCGCTACAGCTTTCGGCTGGGTGATCGTTCGACCCACAAGGCCGTGAGCGCCCAGTATCAGGACAAGGCCACCGGCAAGCTAAAGGTGATCAACCTGAACAACGACGACGCCCCGGACGGTCTACCGCCGGTGCATACCGATCGGCATATTCACTCGAACAAGACCGCCGCCGAGCAGGCAGTTAAGGCGCGTCTAGCGGCATTCAACCGCTCGACCGCCGGTGTGCGTTTGGAAATGCCGGGGCGTTCTGACTTGTTCGCCGAGCGAATGATCAACGCCCAAGGCTTTAAAAACGGGCTCGACGGCGAATACCTAGTGGACTCGCGTGAGCAAGTGTTTACGCAATCAGGCTGGTCAACAACGATCGAGTGCAACGCAGGTAAGAAGGGCAAGGCGAAGGCCAAAGGTAAGAAACCGGAGAAGACCTTAAAAGTCATTCAGCTCTAACTTGAACACACCCACCCCGGCCCGCCTAGTGCGGGCTTTTTCGTAAGGGCAATGTATGTCGATTACCCAACAACAACTCCTACAGATCCTCCCTAACTCCGGCCAAGTTGCCGGCGTTTTTGTGCCGGTTCTTAATGCCGCGATGGTGCGTTACCAAATCATTGGCCCCAAGCGCGCTGCCGCCTTTATCGCGCAGATTGGCCACGAGTCTGGCCAGCTCAAGTACGTGAGAGAAATATGGGGCCCAACGGCCGCCCAAGCCAAGTACGAAGGGCGTAAAGACCTTGGTAACACCGTTGCCGGCGACGGCTCCAAGTACCGAGGGCGCGGCCTGATCCAGATTACCGGCCGGGCCAACTACATGGCGTGCGGCGAGGCGCTAAGCCTTGACCTGATCAAGCAGCCCGAACTATTGGAAAAGCCACAGCATGCGTGCCTGTCGGCGGCGTGGTTTTGGGCATCTAAGGGGCTAAACACGCTGGCTGATGCGGGTCAGTTCGACAAGATCACCCAGCGAATCAACGGCGGCCAGAACGGCGCGGCCGATCGTCAGACGCTGTATGCGCGAGCGCTGAAGGTGTTGTCGTGAAGCTTGACGCGGTGAAGTGGGGTGGGGCGCTGCTAATCATCTTGGCCCTCATGACGGGTAGCGCGTGGGCCGCTTGGGCGTGGCAAGCCAATGCCTAGGGCAAGCAACTGGCCAACAAAGAGGCTGAATACCAAACCGAGCGTACCGAGCTGGCCAACGCCACCTCCGCGCAAATCTTAGCTGAGCAGGGCAAGCGCCTCGCTCTGGAGCAATGGCTGGCAGCCAGCGACCAAGCCCATTACCGAGCCTTAACCGATGAAAAAACCAATCAAACACGTCTGCGTGATCGCCTTGCTACTGCTGACTTGCGGCTGTCAGTCCTACTCGACGCAACCGCCGCAACGGGTTGTGACGCAATGCAGCCCCCCACCGGCACCGGCGGCGTGGTTCATGCAGCCCGTAGAGCCCAACTTGACCCAGCGCATGCTCAACGAATTATCGGAATCACCGGCGACGGCGATCAAGGACTGATCGCGCTGCAAGCCTGTCAGGCTTATGCCAAAGAAGTCTCAGACACGAAATAAAAGGAGCGGCCGAAGCTGGATGCGTCAACATCCAGCCCGGCCACCAAACCCGCAGATCTGTCCTGCAAGCCCAGTCAAGGCTCCTGCTCTGTGCACAAAGCGGAGTGAGCCTAACACCTGTTTATCCATACAGTAAAGGTCTTGCAAATTATGTCTTCCCCTATCATCCCTTGGATGGGCGGCAAACGCCGTCTCGCCGACCGCCTTATCCCCCTGTTCCCACCCCACGAATGCTACGTCGAAGTCTTCGCCGGGGGCGGGGCGCTCTACTTCCTGCGCCCACAGCCTGCTCCAGTTGAAGTGCTTAA
>NZ_LLWH01000076.1 GCF_001411475.1 Pseudomonas endophytica
TTGCCAAGGCGCGAACATTAACGCCGCTTTCGAGCGTCGCTAACTGCAGCGTATCGCTGATTCCAAAACCGATCTGGGTGACCGCCATCGCTGCAATTGCGGTGGCAGTGCGTAAGGTCTGCTCCGGGCTATGGCCGCTTAACAGGCCGTGCATCATGCCGGCCAGCAGTGAATCGCCCGCGCCAACCGTGCTCGCCACGCGTACCTTGGGTGGCACCGCTTGCAGGGTTTGGATCCCACGACTGAACCAGTTCACACCGTCAGCCCCGTGAGAAATCACAACGTGCGAAATGCCGTAGGTCTGTAATTGAGTCGCGGCGGCCACTTGTGAATCTACGCTGCTGATCGTGCAGCCCAGCGCTGTACTGAGTTCTTCGGCATTCGGTTTGACCAGCCAAGGCCCAGCACTCAAGCCTTCCTTCAAGGCATCACCGCTGGTGTCCAAAATAACCTTTAAGCCGAGCGCTTTAAGGCGAAGCACCAGTTCACGTAGCCACTGCGCAGTGACGCCAAGTGGCAAACTACCCGCCACCACCACGGCGTCGTGGCTGGCCGCAATCTGATCGAGCTTGTCGAGCAACGCCTGTTGCGCCAAGTCACTGACCTGCGGGCCAGGGCCGTTAATGTCGGTGACTCGCCCATCGTCTTCAGCGAGCTTGATGTTGCTGCGGGTTTCGCCTGGCACACGAATAAACGCGTCAGCAAAGCCACGGCGCGTAAACAAAGCCTCAAACGCTTGTTGATTGTCTTCGCCCAGAAACCCGCTGACTGTCAGCGAGTGCCCCAGATCGGCCAGTACTTGGGCCACATTGAGCCCTTTGCCCGCTGCATGGCAGAGCAATGCCTGGCTACGGTTAACTTCGCCGGTTTCGAGTTGCGGCACGCGTACGGTCAAGTCCAATGCCGGATTCAGGGTGATCGTTAGAATACTGGCCATCACAGCGCCTCTACTAAAGCACGGACTTCGTCTGGGCTGCCGACGCTCAGGGCCTGTGCGGCCAGGGTTTTAAGACGTTCCATGTTCAATTCACGTACCCGCGCTTTAACTTCAGGAATACTGCGTGCCGAAACACTGAGTTCGTCCACCCCCATCCCCACCAGCACCGGCACCGCCAAAGGGTCCGCCGCCAGTTCACCGCACACGCCGACCCACTTGCCGTGGGCATGAGCTGCACGCACGGTCATGTCGATCAATTGCAAGACCGCCGGATGCAGGCCGTCCGCCTGAGCCGACAAAGTCGGGTGGCCACGGTCGATGGCCAGTGTGTACTGAGTCAAATCGTTAGTGCCTACACTGAAGAAGTCGACTTCTTTAGCCAGCACCGGCGCTAACAAGGCCGCGGAGGGAACTTCGACCATGATTCCCAACTGCAAGTCCGACACTGGAATCTCCAAGCGCAAACGCTCGGTCATGTCTCGCGCAGCGCGCCACTCCTCTACGCTACCGACCATTGGGAACATGATGCGCAGCGGGCGGTTGTCAGCCGAGCGCAACAAGGCACGCAGTTGGCTTTCCATGATCTGTGGGCGCTGCAAGGTCAGACGAATGCCGCGCACGCCGAGAAACGGGTTTTCTTCTTTCTCAATCGGCCAATAGGGCAGCGGTTTGTCGCCGCCCACGTCTAGCGTGCGCACCACCAAAGGTCGCCCTTGCAGATCGTCCAGTACCCGGCGGTACTCGGCTTCCTGAGTGGCTTCATCAGGTGCTTGAGGGTGAGCCATAAAAATCAGCTCGGTACGCAGCAGGCCAATGCCCTCAGCCCCCTGCTCAACCGCACTGGCAACGCCTTTGCTATCGCCGATGTTGGCAAACACTTCGACCGCGTGCCCGTCCAAGGTGATAGCGGTTTCATGGCGCAACTCGCCAGCGGCCAACAACCGCTGTTCACGGCTGTCGCGCTCGTCCTTCGCGCGCTGCAAGGCATCCGCATCGGGCGCCACGTGCAAGCGACCACGCTGGCCATCAATCAACAGTTGCGTGCCGGGCGCCAGCAACAACACCGCGTCACCCGCGCCAACCAAGGCCGGAATGCCCAAGGCTCGGGCGACGATCGCGCTGTGTGCCGTGGCCCCGCCGCGAGCGGTCAAAATGCCGGCCACCCGCGCGGGGTCCAGACGTGCCACATCCGAAGGGCCGACTTCATCCATCACCAGCACATAAGGCTGATCGGGTTCGACTAGGGTTTCGACGCCACATAACTGCGCCAGTACTCGACGGCCAATGTCACGCAAATCTGCCGCGCGCTCGGCCAGCAACGCATCCTGCAATGACTCCTGCTGGCGAGCAGCCGCTTCAATCACCGCCATCCACGCGGCTTCAGCGCTTTCGCCCTGCTTAAGCCGCGAGTCGACTTCATCGGTCAATTCCGGGTCATCGAGCATTTCTTGGTGAGTGATAAAAATTTCGCGGATGGCCTTGGACTGGCTGCGTTGGATCAGCGTCTCGATGTCTTGGCGCACGTCATTGACGGCGTTTTGTAAGCGCCCACGCTCAACCGCTGCCGACTCGCCACGCAACGGATAATCAAAGTCGTGCAGCACCTGAATGTGCGCTGGGCCGATGGCAATGCCCGGTGAGGCCGCGACCCCATGAATCACGCTGCCCGCAATCGGTGCGGTGAGAATCTTCGCTGCTTGGGCTTCGACAGGTGCAGGTTCGGAGTGCAGCGGTAGAGGTTCGACTTCTTCGCCCAACCCTTGCTCTACGGCGGCCAAAATAGCGGGCAAAGCATCATTGGCAATCGTCGGCTCTGCGACAAACTCCAGTACCTGACCACGGCGGGCGCCGAGGCTGAGCAGTTTGCTCAAGCTCTTGGCAGACACGGCGCTGGTTTCTTGGCCATCAAGAATGCGTACTCGAATGTCGCCCTCAAAGCCTTTAGCCAATTGCGCGAGGATTTTTGCCGGGCGGGCGTGCAAACCGTGGGCGTTGGCCAAGGTGATACGGGCACTCGGCCAATCAGCCGGTAGCTCGCCTCCCAAGGCCTCAAGCACTGCACGCCGGCTGGTGGCTCGCCCCAGTTCATGGCCGCGCCCTTCAATAAGGAGTGAACATAAGCGCTCAAGCAACGCCTGATGGGCCTCGCCCAAGCTGGCCAGACAGAACAGGCCGCTGAGGGGTTGGCCTAAATAGCGAATTGGCTTGTCTGGCGTGACAAACGCCAGCCCCGGACGCTTGACTGTTTGCTCGCTGTGCAACCACCACAAGCCGTCGCCCAGCGGTAGAGCCTCTGCTTGTTGCAAGACAGCGGCAAAGCCGTTGCTCACGCAGTCGGCTTGGCGCAGCAAACGCGCGCCCCGCCACACCAACTCTTCGAAGTCATCGGCTGACACGCCAAGCCCAATCATCTGCGCGTCAAGCGCCAGTTCTTGCGGCGCGCCTTGCAACAGTTTAAGCAACGCCTCTGGTGAACTGGCGCGCCGTAGGGCCTCGCCTAAGTCAGTTTCGCCCAGCGCTCGGGTCAACAGTTGCAACAACCGTAGGTGTTCATCGGATTTGGCCGCAATGCCAATCGCCAAGTAGACGAGGTGGCCATCACCCCAATCCACCCCCTGTGGAAACTGCAACAGACGCACGCCAGTGGTGTGCACCAAATCGCGGGTTTCAGGCGTGCCATGGGGGATAGCAATACCTTGCCCCAAAAAGGTTGAGCCCTGAGCCTCACGCGCTTGCAAGCCATTCAGATAACCTTCGGCCACCAAACCGTCAGCGACCAGTTTATCGGCGAGTAAATGCAGCGCCGCAGACTTATCCACAGCCGTTTGGCCCATGGAAATCTGCTCTATGGTGAGCTCGAGCATGCGTTCTCCTTTTCCGACGCTCAACGGCGCACGGTATTGTTTTGATTTATGTCAGCTTAGGTTGCTCTCCCCTAAGTGTGTCGACAGGTGTGTGGCAAGCACCCTGACGGCGTAGGAAAACACCACAAATTACGTAAGCTGAAACGTTTAATCTAGAAAGGACGGCACGTTACTTCATAATTGCTCGCGCTTGAAGCCCAACCTGTCGGTTTGATCGAAGTCAACCGAAGGATATTGCAAAAAAAAACAGTGACTACAAGGCAGGCGATGATCGACTGCCGTAATCGGTTAGGATTGACCACAATGTCGACACGTACTACAAAAAATAAGGAATTTTCGGCGTGAAGCTCAGTGATATCGCACATTTGGCAGGGGTTTCGGTGACAACAGCCAGCTATGTCATCAACGGCAAGGCTGAGCAGCAGCGTATTAGCAGCAGCACGGTCGAACGTGTTCGAGCTGTCGTCGAGGCGCATGGTTTTACCCCCAACCCACAAGCCGCGGGGCTGCGTAGCCGACACACGCGCACGCTAGGGTTCATCCTCCCGGATCTCGAAAACCCCAGTTATGCCCGCATCGCCAAGCAGCTTGAGCAAGGCGCCCGCGCTCGCGGCTATCAGCTCTTGATCGCCAGCTCCGATGACGCGCCTGATAGCGAGCGCCAACTGCTCAAACTATTTCGTGCCCGCCGCTGTGACGCGTTGTTTGTGGCCAGTTGCCTGCCACCCGAGGATGACAGCTATCGCCAACTGCAAGATCTGGGCATGCCAATCATTGCGATTGACCGAACCCTTGAACCTGCGCGCTTTTGCTCAGTGATCAGCGATGACTGTGAAGCCAGCCTGCAACTGACCCGCAGCCTTTTGAAGCCAATGCCACGGCAAATTGCATTGATCGGTGCCCGCCCCGAGCTGAGCATCAGCCAGGCACGTGCTGCCGGTTTTAAACAGGCCCTGGAAGGTTTTGAGGGCGATATCCTGATCGAACACGGCGCTGCATTCAGCCGCGAATGCGGACGACAAATCATTGATGAGTTACTCGCTCGTTTGGGGCATTTTCCTGAAGCGTTGGTAACGACCTCTTACGTCCTGCTGCAAGGTATGTTCGATGCATTGCTTGAGCACCCAGACCAAAAACCGCCTCTGCGCCTCGCCACCTTTGGTGACACTCAGTTGCTGGATTTCTTGCCGCTGCCAGTGAATGCCATGGGCCAACAGCACCAGTTAATCGCCGCAAAAGCACTGGATCTCGCGTTGGCGGCCATTGAAGAACGACGCTATGAACCAGGTATTCAGGCTATTGCCCGAACCTTTAAGCAGCGCATTCAGTAGGTCCGATATGCCGTTGATTGATACCCACACCCACCTAGATTTTCCGGATTTCGACCCCGACCGCACGTCAGTACTGGCGCGCAGCCGCGCGCTGGGGGTGGGGAAAATGGTGGTATTGGGGGTGTGTCAGGCTAATTGGCAGCGATTGTGGGAATTAGTCCAAACAGACCGTCAGCTCTATGCCGCCTTTGGCTTGCACCCGGTGTACCTCGATCAGCATCAGCCTCAGCATGTCCGTGAGCTTGAGGCATGGCTCGATCGTCTGGCGGGGCATCCACAGCTGTGTGCGGTCGGCGAAATTGGTCTCGATTACTGGTTGCCTGAACTGGATCGTGAAGCTCAGCAGCAGGTGTTCGAAGCACAATTAACACTGGCGGCTGAAGCCAAGCTTCCGGCTTTGCTGCATGTACGTCGCAGCCATGCGCCAGTGATCGCCACTTTGAAGCGTTTTCGACTACAGCGTGGCGGGGTAATTCATGCTTTTGCGGGCAGCCGTGAAGAGGCTCGGGAATACATAAAGCTAGGCTTCAAATTAGGGCTGGGAGGCGCCCCGACTTGGCCACAGGCATTGCGTTTACGCAAAGTCATCGCCGATTTGCCGCTAGAGTCTATCGTGCTGGAAACCGACTCGCCGGACATGGCCCCGTCTATGTACCCGAATCAGCGTAATAGCCCGGAGCATCTGCCTGCCATTTGCGAGGCATTGGCGCTGGCGATGGGCATTAGCGCCCCCGAGTTGGCCGCGGCCAGCACAGCAAATGCTTGCGAATTGTTTGGCTGGGAAGCTCAATAATTTCTGTAGCTGCCGAAGGCTGCGATCTGTTGATCGTTAAAAACAAAAGATCGCAGCCTGCGGCAGCTCCTACGCAATGGACTGCCCCCCAAAAGTTGGACAGGTTAGCTAGCAATCTGCGCAGCCCGGGTCCTGTACTCCACAGGGCTTAGGTTGTTGAGCGTCAGTTTGATG
>NZ_LLWH01000077.1 GCF_001411475.1 Pseudomonas endophytica
AGCTTGCAGCTTGCAGCTTGCAGCTTGCAGCTTGCAGCTTGCAGCTTGCAGCTTGCAGCTTGCAGCTTGCAGCTTGCAGCTTGCAGCTTGCAGCTTGCAATGCGCCAACTCTGCCGAGCAATGTTAAGGTTCGCCTTTGGGTTTTGCTTTCTCCTAAGGATGCTGTCATGCCGGTTGCTACGTCCCTCAATGCGGGTTTTATGGTGGTTCATGGTAACCGCCTTGATGAGTTACGCAGCTTGGTTGTGAGCTGGATGCGGCTATATCCTTTGGCTCCTCTGGAGAATGAAATTGCCCTGGTGCAAAGCAACGGTATCGCTCAATGGCTAAAACTGGCTTTGGCCGAGGATACAGAGGATGACGATCTCGGCGGCTGCGGTATTGCCGCGGCAGTGGACGTGCAACTGCCCGGCAGCTTCTTATGGCAGCTTTACCGGATGGTTTTAGGCAGTGAGCAAATACCCGCTAAATCTCTACTCGATAAAGCTCCACTAACTTGGCGCCTGATGCGCTTGCTTCCATCCCTTATTGACCAGCCACACTTCGAGCCGTTGCAGCGCTTTCTGACCCAAGACACTGATCTACGCAAGCGCTATCAACTGTCAGAGCGTCTTGCCGATCTGTTCGACCAATATCAGGTTTATCGCGCTGACTGGCTGGAAGATTGGGCCGCCGGTCGACATCAATTACGTAATGCGCGGGGTGAAAGCCCAGCCTTAAGCCCGGCAAATTGCTGGCAGGCTGAGCTGTGGCGTGCATTACTGCTCGACGTCGGCGAGGAGGGCATGTCGCAAAGCCGTGCCGGTGTGCACCAACGTTTTATTGAGAGGATTAACAGCCTTGAGCAAGCACCTCCGGGCCTCCCCGCGCGGGTGATAGTGTTCGGTATTTCGTCATTACCGGCCCAAGCGCTGGAAGCCTTAGCGGGACTTGCCCGTTTTAGCCAAGTCCTTCTGTGTGTGCATAATCCTTGTCGGCATCATTGGTCTGACATCGTTGCGGATAAAGATCTGCTACGCCATCAGTACAAGCGCCAAGCCCGTAAAGCCGGGATGCCCACGGCACTGGATCTCGATATCCTGCATCAACACGCACACCCATTACTCGCCGCATGGGGTAAACAAGGCCGCGATTACATCAACCTGCTCGACAGCTATGACGACCCCAACAGCTATCGCGCAGCCTTTCGTGATGGGCGTATCGACCTCTTCAGTGAAATAGAACCGCTAAACCTGCTCAATCAATTGCAAGACGACATTCTTGAGTTGCGCCCTCTCAACGAAACCCGAGAACGATGGCCTGACGTAGATCTAGACAGCGATCACTCAATACGCTTCCACATAGCCCACAGTGCACAGCGAGAAGTCGAGATACTTCACGATCAGTTACTCAAGCGATTTAGCGACAACCCTGACCTGCAACCGCGTGATGTGATCGTCATGGTGCCGGATATTGATAGCTATGCACCGCATATCCGTGCAGTGTTTGGTCAAATAGATCGCGACGACCGACGCTTTATCCCCTTCACATTGGCCGACCAAGGGCAGCGTGGCCGCGACCCGCTGCTGATTGCCATTGAACACTTGCTCAAGCTGCCTGACAGCCGTTTTCCGGTGAGCGAGATTCTAGACTTGCTGGATGTTCCGGCGTTACGGGCCCGCTTCAATGTCCAAGAGCGCGACTTGCCCACGCTACATGGTTGGATTGAAGGTGCGGGTATTCGCTGGGGATTGAATGCGCAGCAACGAGCAGGGCTAGGCTTGCCAACGGAGTTGGAGCAGAACAGTTGGCGTTTCGGCTTGCGCCGTATGTTGCTTGGCTATGCGGTTGGTAGTGGCCAAGCGTGTGATGGTATTGAGCCTTACGATGAAATTGGTGGCCTTGATGCGGTATTGATCGGCCCACTGGTGGCTCTACTAGACGCACTAGAAATCGCCCACCAAGAGCTTTCACAGCCTGCGTTACCGCAGCAATGGGGCGAGCGACTGCAAGCGTTGATGCAGCTATTCTTCTCGGCCGAAACCGAGCACGACGACTACCTGCTCGCCCAACTTGAAGAGCTGCGTGAGGCTTGGCTCGAAACCTGTGAGCAGGTTGGTCTGCAAGAAGAGTTACCACTAACGGTGGTCCGGGAGGCTTGGTTGGCGGGTCTTGACCAAGGCAAGTTGTCTCAACGCTTCCTTGCCGGGGCCGTCAACTTCTGCACCCTCATGCCGATGCGGGCTATTCCCTTCAAGCTTGTCTGTCTGCTTGGTATGAATGATGGCGATTACCCACGCGCTCAGCCGCCACTGGATTTCGACCTGATGGGCAGTGACTATCGTCCTGGCGATCGTTCCCGCCGTGAAGATGATCGTTACTTACTGCTCGAAGCGCTATTGTCTGCCCGTGAGCAGCTCTATATCAGTTGGGTAGGGCGAAGTATTCGCGACAACAGCGAGCGGCCAGCCTGCGTCTTGATCGGGCAGCTACGCGATCATCTCGCCAGTGGCTGGCACCTTCAGAGTGGCGAAGACCTGCTCGAAGCCATGACCCAAGAACACCCGTTGCAACCCTTTAGCACGCGCTACTTTCACGAAGGCGATCCTAATTTATTTAGCTATGCTCGCGAATGGCAGCAATTGCACGAACCTAAGATAGCTGTCCCGCTGGCCGAGGCGCTGACCACGCATGAGCAACAAGAACCCATAAACCTGATCCAGTTACAGGACTTCTTGCGACACCCTGTACGGCATTTCTTCAGTCAGCGTCTGAAAGTATTCTTTGAGGCTGCACAAGTACCGCTGGAAGATGAAGAGCCTTTCGTCCTTGACGCGCTGCAGCGCTATACCCTTAGCGACAGTTTGCTTGAAGCGGCCCTCGCTCAGCCGGAACAACCGCAACAGGCTTTAGCGGCCCGTGCCCGAAGCCTACAAGGCAGCGGTTTGTTTCCCATGGCAGGCTTTGGTGAGTGCTTGCAACACGAACTTATTGAGCCACTTCCCGACGTAGTGCAGCGCTATCAAAACCTCCTAGCATTGTGGCCAGCGCCGCTCAATAGCGCGCTAGCGGTCAGCTTTGAAGGTCACGGGCTGATGCTGGAGGGTTGGCTGAGTAATCTGCATCAGCGCAGTGACAACGGCCTACTGTCGGTCACTACGATTCCCAATAGTATTGGCGCGACCAAAACCCGTAAATGGCATCGACTGACGCGCGCGTGGGTCAATCACTTAGCCGCTTGTGCCAGCGGTTTGGACATGTCCACCGCGTTGGTCGCGACGGATGACACTTTGCTACTCGCCCCGCTGAGTCGCGAGCAAGCCAGCGATATTCTGGGTAATTTACTCATGGCCTGGAAAGTCGGCATGGACAGTCCGCTGCCGATCGCGGTTAAAACGGCTTTCGCTTGGCTCGCTCACACCGATCCGGCTAAGGCCACTGCCGCTGCGCAAAAAGCTTACGAAGGTGACGGCCAAAATAGCGACGGCGAGCGTCGTGAAAGTGCAGCACTGGCTCGTCAGTACCCCGATTACACGGCATTGATGGCTGATGGAGCGTTTGAGGATTGGTGTGATGCTCTCTATCGCCCACTCTTTGATGCGCCTTGGCGCTCATTAAACAGCGAGGAGTCCCGCTAATGAGCGAGCAAAAAATACCGTTAGCCTTGGCTTTCCCCCTACGCGGCAGCCAACTCATTGAAGCCAGCGCTGGCACCGGTAAAACCTTCACCATCTCGGCTCTTTACCTACGTTTGATCTTGGGTCACGGCGGCACTGAGTCAGGCTTTGGTCGCGAGTTGTTACCTCCGCAAATCCTTGTGGTGACCTTCACCGATGCCGCCACCAAAGAGCTGCGTGACCGCATTCGGACTCGACTTGCTGAAGCTGCGCGGTTCTTTCGTGACGAAATCAATGCGCCGGATGCGCTGGTTGAACAGCTGCGACATCAATTCCCAGCTGAGCAGTGGGCCGCCTGCGCGGGTCGCCTCGACATTGCTGCGCAATGGATGGATGAAGCCGCCGTATCGACGATCCACAGTTGGTGCCAGCGGATGCTGCGCGAGCACGCCTTTGACAGTGGCAGCCTGTTCACCCAAACCCTCGAAACCGATCACAGCGATTTACTCG
This sequence comes from Pseudomonas endophytica, assembly GCF_001411475.1. Classification (GTDB taxonomy): domain Bacteria; phylum Pseudomonadota; class Gammaproteobacteria; order Pseudomonadales; family Pseudomonadaceae; genus Aquipseudomonas; species Aquipseudomonas endophytica. Next base: position 4,107 of record NZ_LLWH01000077.1, read on the forward strand.
GCGAAGTGCTACGTGATTACTGGCGACTGTTTTGCTACCCCATGCACGGCGACGCGCTGAACTGGGTACGCACACATTGGAGCGGTCCTGGCGCTTTGTTACCGCGTGTTCGCGCCTTATTCGGCAGTTCTCGGCCTGTGGAAAGCGGCGATCAAACGCCTGCCCAGATCATTGAAGCCTGCTTGCCAGAGCGCCGCCAAGCGCTGACACAGCTCAAAGCCCCGTGGTTGCAGTGGGCTCAAGAGCTGCGTGACATTTGCCTGCAAGGCGTGGCCGCTAAAGCCGTCGACGGTCGGAAAATGCAGGCGCGTTACTTTGAACCGTGGTTTGAAAAACTCAGCGCTTGGGCGGCTGATGAAGCTCAGGAGCAGCTTGATTTAGGCACCGGCTTCACCCGCCTGACACCTGAAGGCATGGCCGAGGCATGGAAAGACGAACCGCCACACCATCCAGCGCTAGATGCCATACGCGAACTCAAAACCGCCCTTGATGCATTACCAAGCCCCGATGCAGCCCTTCTGGAGCACGCGGCTCGCTGGGTGAGTGCGCGTTTCGAGGCCGAAAAGCGTCGTCGTGCCGAAATGGGTTTTGATGACATGCTGCTCAGGCTGGATGCGGCCCTACAGGCTGAAGGCGGTGAGCGATTAGCGACCTTAATCCGTGAGCAATTTCCTGTCGCGCTGATTGATGAGTTTCAAGACACCGATCCGGTGCAGTACCGCATCTTTGAAGCCATTTACAGCATCGAAGATAACGCTCTCGATACCGGCTTGTTCTTGATCGGTGATCCGAAACAGGCGATCTATGCCTTTCGTGGTGCGGATATTTACACCTACTTACGTGCTCGACACGCTACCCGCGGCCGACTTCACACACTGGATACCAACTTTCGCTCCAGTCACGCGATGGTCAATGGCGTTAACCACGTGTTTGAACGCGCGGAGTTGCGGAATATCGGGCGTGGCGCGTTTTTATTCCGTGAAGGGTCTGATAATCCTGTCCCCTTTGTGTCAGTTAAATCCCAGGGGCGCAGAGAAACCCTTCAAATTGATGGCTCGCCGGTGACGGCCTTCAACCTATGGCAATTACCTTCCGAGCAGCCCGTATCGGGTGCGATATATCGCCAACAATTGGCTGCTGTGTGTGCCAGTCAAATTGTCGAGTTGCTCAATGGTGGGCAGCAAGGCCGTTCTGGCTTTGTCATAGAGGGGCAGTCTTTAAGAGGTGTGTTGCCCGCAGACATTGCGATTTTGGTTCGTGACGGTAAGGAAGCTCAGGCTGTTCGGCGTGAATTATCCTCGCGTGGTGTCCGCAGTGTTTACTTGTCCGATAAGGATTCGGTCTACGCCGCGCAGGAAGCTCACGACGTACTGGCTTGGCTCAAAGCCTGCGCTGAGCCGGACGTTGAGCGCCCGCTGCGAGCCGCACTGGCCTGTATCACCCTAGACTTGCCGCTGATTGAGCTCGAACGTCTCAACCAAGATGAGTTGGTCTGGGAACGGCGTGTTATGCAGTTCCGCGGCTATCGAGAAATATGGCGAAAGCAAGGCGTGCTCGCCATGTTGCGTCGCTTGCTGCATGACTTTGAATTGCCTCAAGCCCTGATTACCCGTGCGGACGGTGAACGCGTACTGACCAACGTGTTGCATCTGTCTGAACTCCTACAGCAAGCGGCTGCGGAGCTGGATGGTGAACAAGCTCTAATTCGGCATTTGGC
>NZ_LLWH01000078.1 GCF_001411475.1 Pseudomonas endophytica
GCGGTCGCCATTGTGCTCAGTCTGGTTGGGCCGAGTGCCGCCGCGCGCAGTGCGTGTGTAGTGCCGATTATGATGGGGGTGATTCTGGCGTTTGGCGTTGATAAGCGCTCTAACATCGCTGCCGGGATCATGATTGTCGTGGCGCAGGGCACCAGTATCTGGAACGTCGGGATTCAAACGGCCGCTGCGCAAAACCTGCTGACGGTTGGCTTTATGGACAAAATGCTGGGCGAGCGGGTCAACTGGCTCGACTGGCTGATTGCAGGTGCGCCGTGGGCCATCATCATGTCGGCGGTGTTGCTGTTTGTAGTGCTTAAAATGCTCCCGCCAGAGAGTGACAGCATCCCAGGGGGTAAAGAGTCGGTAGAAAAATCATTGGCTGAGCTGGGCCCCATGACAGGGCCGCAGAAACGGTTGATGGCAGTGTCGATCGCGTTGCTGCTGGGCTGGGCCACTGAAGGCAAGTTGCACAGTTTTGACACCACCTCAATCACTTACGCCGGGCTGGTGGTATTGCTGCTACCGCGTTTTGGGGTGATGACTTGGAAGGACGTACAGTCGCGCATCCCGTGGGGCACGGTAATTGTGTTCGGGGTGGGGATCAGCCTAGGCACGGCGTTGCTGACGACTCAGGCCGGGCAATGGTTGGGTGGGCAAGTGGTGCTTAACACCGGGCTAGATCAAGTCGGGCCGTTGGGGATCTTTGCGATTCTTGGGGCGTTTTTGATTGTGATCCACTTAGGGTTTGCCAGTGCCACCGCGCTGACATCTGCTTTATTGCCGATTTTGATCGCGGTGCTGCAAACCTTGCCGGGTGAATTTAGCCGGTTAGGCATGACCATGCTGCTGGGCTTTGTGATGAGCTATGGCTTTATTTTGCCCATCAACGCCCCGCAGAACATGGTCTGCTTGGGCACGCAAACCTTCACCGCCAAACAGTTTGCAAAGGTAGGGCTGGTGGTCACAGTGATAGGTTACTTGCTGATGCTGCTGTTCGGTGCGACGTATTGGAGCTGGCTGGGCTGGATGTAATCGTCCACCTAGCGTCTATTGGTTGACGAGCAACCGTGGAGCTGCCGCAGGCTGCGATCTTTTGCTTTTTAAGATCAAAAGATCGCAGCCTGCGGCAGCTCCTACGGGTTATTCGGAGTTTTAAAGGCAGTCCAGAATGGGGATCAGGAGCCGCCTTCGCTGCGGCCGCCGCTGCTGACTTCGGCGGGGACATCTTCGCCTGCCATGCGTTTGCGGAACAGTGAAGTCCGGGCCAATAGTAGTGTGGTCACCGGCACGGTGATTGCCAGCAAAATGGGGATCAGCCAGGCATGCAAAACCGGAGTCGATTTAAGGGCCGAGAAGTAAAGAATTGAAGCCAGTGCCACACACCAAGCACCAAGGGTTGAAGCCAGTGCAGGGGGGTGCATGCGCTGGAAAAAATCTTTAAGGCGCAGCATTCCTAGCGCGCCACACAGGGCAAACAGACTACTGACCACCAGCAGCACAGCCACTGGTATTTCGATCCACAGAGACAGCTCGCTGATGGAATTCATTCGATAACCTCACCACGCAGCAGGAATTTGGCCAGCGCAAACGAGCCCACAAAGCCAAACAGGGCTATTAGCAAGGCGGCTTCGAAGTAGGTGTCACTGGCATAGCGAATGCCTAAGACCAACATCATGAGCATGGCGACGATGTACAGGTAATCCAGTGCCAAAACTCGGTCTTGGGCCGAGGGGCCTTTGAACAGTCGGATCACGGTCAGCACCATCGCCAAACTAAAGAAAAACAAGCTAATCAAAATGGCATTGGAGAGCAGGGCACTCATTCGAAGATCTCCATAAGAGGGCGCTCGTAAGCCGTTTTAAAGTGCTCAATAAACCGCGCTTCGTCATCTAGGTCAAAGACATGCAGCAATAACACGCTTCGGTCCAAGGCCAGCTCGGACCAAATCGTACCCGGCACCACGGTGGTGATCATCGACAAAGCGGCAAGGCCATTGGCATCACGCAGGTCGAGCGGAATTTTGATGAATCTGGAGCGTGGCGGACATCTGCGCAGGTTGAGTACGCCCCACGCCACGGCGAGGTTAGAAGCGATCACGTCACGGCCAACCGACAAGAACAATTTAATGATCACGCCCGGACGGTGGATTTTGATCGGCAGAGGCCGTAAGGGCGCGAACATGATTGGGGCCAAAAACGCCAAGGCAGCACCCAGCAAAATATGCCCGGCACTCAATGACAAATTGAGCAGTAACCACAGCACCCACAAGGCCAATGACAACCAAGGAGCAGGGAACAAACGCTTCATGGCTTGAACTCCTCTAGCGCTGCTTTGCCTTCAGGGCTAGGCACCGGGCGTGCGCCCATGACGGCCATTACATAACGCTCGGGGTTGTTTAAGGTATCGGCCGCCGCTTGGGTGTAACGCAACAGCGGTTCGGCCTTGAGCGTTAGCGCGATGCACAACCCGAGCAGCAACACGATAGGCACGCATTCCAAGCGTCGCAGGATCGGCGATGGTCGCTCCAAAGGTGTCCAAAAACGCTGGATGCCCATGCGCGAGAAGGCAATCAAGGACGCCAGCCCAGAGAGGATCAACAGCGTAAACAAGCACCAAGCAGCGGTTGAAATGGGCGCGTTAATGTCGGTGCCCAAACCTGCGGGGTTCAGCAGCGCGTTGAGCAAGCTGAGCTTGCCAATAAACCCGGACAGCGGCGGCATGCCGATAATCAACAGGGCGCAAGCGATGAAGCTCAAGCCCAAAAACGCCATCGCCCAGGGAATGATCTGTCCAACGACCACTTTTTGTTCATCGTCGAGGTTGCTTCCGCGGGGCGGCGGCTCAATCAGAGTTGGCAGCGCTTCAGCATCTTCTTCGATCAGTGACTCACTGGAGGAGCGCGAACGTTCGATCAATTCGGCCAGCAAGAACAAGGCGCTCAGTGCCAAGGTGGAGCTGACTAGGTAGAACAGCGCAGCAGAGATCAAATTGGGCTGGGCAAAACCCACCGCCGATAACAGGATCCCAGCCGACACCAGAATACTCAGGCTGGCCATGCGCTCCAGCCGTTGGGCGGCGAGGATGGCAATGGCTGCGCAGACTATCGTCGCCATACCACCGTAAATCAGCCAGTCACTGCCAAAGTAGGCTGAAGCCCCGGCTTGACCCGAGAACAGCAAGGTCCACAGACGCAAGACGGTGTAGATCCCGACTTTGGTCATGATCGCAAACAGCGCCGCCACCGGCGCGCTGGCTGCAGAGTAGGCGGGCACCAACCAGAAGTTCAGCGGCCACATCCCGGCCTTAGCGAGGAAGGCGATGGCCAGAATGGCAGCGCCGGCGTGCAGCAAACCTCGGTCGGCTTCTGGCACCAATGGGATTTTGAACGCCAGATCAGCCATGTTCAGCGTGCCGGTGACGCCGTAGATCAACGCGGCACCAATCAGAAACAATGACGATGCCAGCAGGTTGATCGCAATGTAATGCAAACCTGCCGAGACGCGTGCTTTGCCCGAGCCGTGCAGCATCAGACCGTAAGAAGCGGCCAGCAGCACTTCGAAGAACACGAACAGGTTAAACAGGTCGGCGGTCAGAAAGGCGCCGTATAGCCCCATCAACTGGATCTGGAAAAGCGCATGAAAGCTGGAGCCAGCGCGATCCCAGCGAGCCATGGCAAACAACAGCGCACAGCTGGCGATAACACCTGTAAGCACGAGCATCAGCGCTGATAAGCGATCCGCCACGAGCACAATACCGAAGGGCACCTGCCAGTTGCTGGGCAAGTACACGCCAATCGAGGCAGGGCTGCTCTGTTGTTGAGTCCAGAGCAGCAACGCAATCGAAATGCACAGCCCGATTAAGGTCGAGCACAGGTTTATCCGAGCTTTGAGCGGGCGATGTTTTTCACCCAACAACAACATGCACGCTGCGGTAAACAGCGGTAATAGGATTGGGGCGACAATCAGATGCGACATCAGATTCATTCTTTAGGCTCCCGGCCATCCACATGGTCGGTACCGGTCAAGCCGCGAGAGGCCAGCAAGACCACCAGAAACAGCGCGGTCATGGCGAAACTGATGACGATTGCGGTTAACACCAGTGCTTGCGGCAAGGGGTCGGTGTAGTGGAGCAAATCTTGCGGTACACCCGCTTTAATAACGGGCTCCTTACCAATGAACAGGCTGCCCATGCTGAAAATAAACAGGTTGACCCCGTAGGACAGCAAGCACAGCCCCATCACCACCTGAAAGGTTCGAGGGCGCAGGACCAGCCAAGTGCCCGAGGCGGCGAGCACCCCGATAGCGATAGCGATAACTTCTTCCATCAGGCAGCTCCCGTCTTGGATTGGAGGGCGGGACGATGGGCTCGTACCGATTGGTGAGCCAACGCTGTCAGGATCAGCAACGTGGCGCCGACCACAACGGCAAACACACCAATGTCAAAAAACAACGCACTGGCCAGGTGAATCTCACCCAGCACCGGCAAGCTGAAGTGCGCGGTATGAGTGGTCAAGAACGGATAGCCCACGAGCATTGCGCCCAGACCAGTTAGCGTTGCACACAGCAAACCGGTGCCCATCCAGCGCAACGGGCGCAAGCTCATTTGCGCCTCGACCCACTGCGTGCCCGCGACCATGTATTGCAGTATGAACGCCACCGACATCACCAAGCCTGCGACGAAGCCGCCGCCCGGCTGGTTGTGGCCACGCATGAACAGATACATCGACACCAAAAAGGCTATCGGCAGCAGCAAACGCACGAGTACGGCAGGCACCATCATAAAGCCCAGGGCGGTATCGCTGGCACTGCGCGGGTTAACCAAGTCAGTGACGACGTCTTTGGCCAGCAAACGCTGCTGTGCAGGCAGCTGCATGCTCTCTTTAGGAGGGCGGAAGCGACGCAGCAGGGCGAATACCGTCAATGCCACGGCGGCCAGTACGGTGATTTCACCTAGGGTGTCAAAGCCACGGAAGTCCACCAACATCACGTTCACCACATTGGTGCCACCGCCTTCTGGCAACGCACGGCTGAGGAAGAACGAGGAGATGTGGTTAGGGGTTTGCCGGGTCAGCATCGCGTACGACAACATCGCCATGCCGCCGCCGACTGCGATCGACAACAGCAAGTCACGCAGACGACGAATGCGCGCTTTGTTGAGGGTGCCAGGCAATGGCGAAACTTCTTCGATCCGACGTGGCAGCCAGCGCAGGCCGAGCAGAATCAGAACGGTAGTCACCACTTCTACCACCAACTGAGTCAAGGCCAGATCCGGCGCCGAGAACCAAACGAAGGTTACGCACGTCATCAAGCCGCAGACACTGACCATGGTCAAGGCTGCCAGACGGTGGTATTTGGCTTGCCAAGCAGCGCCAATCGCACAGGCAATCGCCAGCACCCACAAGGTCACAAAGACAATCGAACCGGGGATGTTCGGCCTGTCGCCCCAGCTCAAGCCGCTGTAAAGCATTGGGATCAGACCCGCAATAACGGCGGCCAACACCAGCAGGAACAGCTGCGTTTGCAAACGTAACGTGCTGCTACGACGCCCACAACAACACATAGAGCAAGATACCGCATGACATGGCGACCAAACTCATGATCATTGGCGCATTCAGGCCGTGCCAAATGGCCAAGCTGTACTCAGGCAGTTCGCCACCCACCACGGGCTGCGCGGCCGCAGCGAGCAAAGGACCCACCGTCTGGGCCGGGAAAATACCGACCATCAGGCAGGTAAAAACCAACAACTCTACCGG